>DASYKN010000069.1:0-9270 GCA_035995325.1 Solirubrobacterales bacterium | reverse complement strand
GATCGAGAGGCCGACCGCGTCGGCGTCCTCCTGGATCACCGTCTCGGCGATCTGCTCCGGGGTCTGGTGCAGGCCGGTGTAGATGACCTCCATGCCGGCGTCGCGCAGGGCGCGGGCGATGATCTTGGCGCCGCGGTCGTGCCCGTCCAAGCCGGGCTTGGCGACGACGACGCGGATCTTGCGGGCGGTAGCGGCCTCCATCAGCCGGCGGAGCGTAGCGCCCTGCTTAGAAAACGGGCGACTCCGTGTAGGTCCCGAAGACCTCTTGCATGGCCGCGATCATCTCGCCCTCGCTGGCACGGACTCGAGCGGCGGCGAGGATCGGCGGCATCAGGTTGGCCTCGCCGGCGGCGGCCTGCTTGAGGTCCGTCAGCGCCCGCTCGACGGCGGCGCCGTCGCGGCGGGCGCGGGTCGCCGCCAGGCGGTCGGTCTGCTTGCGTTCGAGCGAGGGGTCGATCTTCAGGATCGGGGTCGGCTCTTCGTCGTCCTGGATGAAGTCGTTGACGCCGACGACGATGCGCTTGCGCTCGTTCAGCTCCTGCTGGTAGGTGAAGGAGGCGTCGGCGATCTCGCGCTGGGGGAAGTTGCGGCGGATCGCCTCGACCATCCCCCCCAGCTCGTCGATCCGGGCGAAGTAGCCGTAGGCGGCGGCCTCCATCTCGTCGGTCAGCTTCTCGACAAACCAGGAGCCGCCGAGCGGGTCGGCGGTGTTGGTGACCCCGGACTCGGTGGCAATGATCTGCTGCGTGCGCAGCGCCACCCGCACCGCCTCCTCGGTCGGCAGCGCCAGCGCCTCGTCGTAGGAGTTGGTGTGCAGCGACTGGGTCCCGCCCAGCACCGCCGCCATCGCCTCCAGCGAGGTGCGGACGATGTTGTTGAGCGGCTGCTGCGCGGTCAGCGAGACGCCGGCGGTCTGGGTGTGGAAGCGCAGCCGCATCGACTCCTCGCGCTTGGCGCCGTAGGTGTCGCGCATCTCCCGGGCCCAGATCCGGCGCGCCGCCCGGTACTTGGCGATCTCCTCGAAGAAGTCGACGTGGGCGTTGAAGAAGAAGGAGAGGCGCGGGGCGAAGTCGTCGACGTCGAGGCCGCGCTCGAGCGCCCGCTCGACGTAGGTGAAGCCGTCCTTGAGCGTGAACGCCAGCTCCTGCTGGGCGGTCGACCCCGCCTCGCGGATGTGGTACCCGGAGATCGAGACCGGGTGCCAGCGCGGCATCGTCTCCGTGCACCACTCGATCATGTCGGTGACCAGGCGCATCGCCGGCTCGATCGGGAAGCACCACTCCTTCTGGGCGATGTACTCCTTGAGGATGTCGGTCTGGATCGTGCCGCCGAGCTGCTCCGGCGCCACCCCCTGGCTCTCGCCGACGAGGACGTAGTAGGCGAGCAGGATCGAGGCCGGCGCGTTGATCGTCATCGAGGTGGTGACGCCGCCGAGCGGGATCCCGTCGAAGAGCTGTTCCATGTCGTCGAGGGTGTCGACGGCGACGCCCTCGCGGCCGACCTCGCCGAGGCTGCGCTCGTGGTCGGAGTCGTAGCCCATCAGGGTCGGCATGTCGAAGGCGGTGGAGAGCCCGGTCTGGCCGTGGTCGAGCAGGTAGTGGAAGCGCTCGTTGGTCTCCTCGACGGTGCCAAAGCCGGCGAACTGGCGCATCGTCCAGAGCCGCCCGCGGTACATCGAGGGGTAGGGCCCGCGCGTGAACGGATACTCGCCGGGCTGGCCGACCCGCTCCTCGAGGCCCGGATCGAGGTCGGCCTCGGAGTAGAGCGGCTCGATCTCCTGACCGGAGATGGTCGTGAACTCCGCCTCGCGCTGCTTGAACTCGGGCTTGGAACTCGGCTCCGCTGCCATTGGGGAAGTCTAGGGCCGCCGCGCGAAGCGGCGCGGCGGCGGCGGCTTGCGGCGGCCGGCGACGCGCGAGGCGCCAAGCCCGGCGACGGTCGCCAGCAGGGTCACCGCGATCGCCAGCAGGCGGCGGCCGATGCGCTCGAAGCGCAGCGTCTGCCAGCCCTCCTCCTTGGCGATCGCCGCCAGCGGCGGATCCGGGTTGACGGCGACGGGGTTGCCGACGGCGCGCAGCATCGGCAGGTCCGAGAGCGAGTCAGAGTAGGCGTAGGAGGCATCGAGGTCGATCTCGTGGCCGGCGGCGAAGGACTCCATCGCCTCGACCTTGCCCGGCCCGTAGACGAAGGGGCCCTCGAAGCGGCCGCTGAAGTTGCCCTCGCCGTCGACCTCGTAGCGGGTGCCGATGCCGCCCTCCATCCCCAGCACCCGGGCCAGCGACTCGACCACGTCGTTGCCGGCGGCGCTGACGATGAAGCAGGGCCGGCCCGCGTCCTGGTGGGCGTGGACCTCGGCCAGCATCTGCGGGAAGACGCGCGGCAGGATCGCCGCCATCACCTCCGGCCCCATGCGCTCGATCGTCACCGCCGGGACGCCGCGGATCAGCTCGCGCGCGGCCCGCAGCACGTCGGTCGTGCGCTCGTCGGTGGTGCCGCGCAGGCGGTAGCGCAGATGCTCGATGCCCCAGCTGGCGAGCTGGCGGCGGCTGACGATGCCGTGCTGGGAGGCGACGCGGGCGAACTGCATCCCGGAGGACCCCGCCATCAGGGTCCTGTCCAGATCGAAGAAGGCCGCGCCGCGGCTCATGCCTAGCTGGCCGGGACTTCGATCACGATCGCGTCGCCCTGGCCGCCACCGGAGCAGATCGCGGCGACGCCGAGGCCGCCGCCGCGGCGGCCCAGCTCATGCACCAGGGCGCCGACGATGCGGGCGCCGGAGGCGCCGATCGGGTGGCCGAGGGCGATCGCGCCGCCGTTGACGTTGACCTTCTCCTCGTCGATGCCGAGCATCCGCACGGAGTTCAGGGCGACCGAGGCGAAGGCCTCGTTGATCTCCCAGAGGTCGACCTCCTCGGCGCTCTTGCCGATCTTCTCCAGCGCCTGCTTGGCGGCGTTCGCCGGCGTTTTCGCCAGGTAGGGGAAGTCGTCGGCGACGGTGCCGTAGGAGAGGACCCGGGCCAGCGGGGTCTTGCCGTTGCTCTGGGCCCACTCCTCGGAGGCGACGACGATCGCGCCGGCGCCGTCGTTGACACCGGGGGCGTTGCCGGCGGTGTGGGTGGCGTCCTCGCCGCCGATCGCCTTCAGCTTGGCCAGGGTCTCCAGGGTGGTGTCGGGGCGGATCGCCTCGTCGGCCTCGACCGTGGACTCGCCCTTGCGCGACTTGATCGTGATGCCGACGATCTCCTCGGCCAGGCGGCCGGCGTCGGTCGCCTCGGCGGCGAGCCGGTGCGAGCGCTCGGCGAAGCGGTCCATGTCGAGGCGGGTGATCTCGAGCTCGTTGGAGACCTCGCTGGCCTCGTTGATCATCTGCTTCTCGGTGAAGGGGTTGGTGAGGCCGTCGTGGGTCATCGCGTCGATCGCGGTGACGTCGCCCATGCGGAAGCCGAAGCGGGCGCCCGGCAGCAGGTAGGGGGCCTGGCTCATCGACTCCATGCCGCCGGTCACGGCGACGCCGGTGTCGCCGGCGCGGATCGCCTGGTCGGCGAGCCCGAGCGAGCGCATGCCCGAGGCGCAGACCTTGTTGATCGTCTCCGAGGGCACCTCCTTGGGGATGCCGCCCTTGATCTGGGCCTGGCGCGAGGGGATCTGCCCCTGGCCGGCCTGCAGGACCTGGCCGAAGACGACCTGCTGCACCTGGGCGGGGTCGACGCCGGAGCGCTCCAGGGCCGCCTCGATCACCTGGCCGCCGAGGTCGGTGGCGTCGAGCGAGGCGAGGGCGCCGCCCATCTTGCCGAAGGGGGTACGCGCGGTTCCGAGGATCACTGAGCTGGGCATCTACTGCCTTTCTTGTGCGGGTTCGTTTGGGTGCGGCCGTCGGGCCGCGAAGGCCGGCGGGTGACGATACCGACCGCTTTCCGGATGCGCGGTTCCTTTCCCACCAAATGCGTGGGAAGCGAACCGCGGAACGAGGTCAGGCAATGCGTAGACTCGCGCCCGATGAAGGTCTTGGTCAGCCAGAGCGAGCTGCAGGATGTCGACGCCGGCCTCGTCGTCGTCGGCCTCTTCGAGGGCGGCGAGCTGTCCGGCCCGGTTGCCGCAGCGCCCGGAGCCGCCGACGCCGAAGCCGACTTCAAGGCGATGTCGCCACTGCACGTGGACGAGACCCGCGTCCTCGTCCTCGGCCTCGGCAAGCGCGAGGAGGCCGAGCCCGAGCGGCTGCGGGTCGCCGCAGCTCTCGCCGCCAAAGAGGCCGGCCGGCTCAAGCTCGCCTCGCTCGCCTGGGTGCTGCCCGACTGCGCCGACGAGGCAGGCGCCGCCGAAGCGCTGGTCACCGGCACGATCCTTGGCGCCTACCGCTTCGACCGCTTCAAAGGCGCCGGCTCCGAGGAGGATGCGCCGCGCCGGGTCGAGTCGCTGACCCTGCTGGCGCCGGGCGAGGTCGCCGGGGCGGCGGAGACGGCCCGCGTCTACAGCGAGGCCCAGAACCGCGCCCGCGACCTGCAGAACACTCCCGCCAACGTCGCCACGCCGAGCTTCCTCGCCGCCCGCGCCGAGGCGATCGCCGCCGACCACGAGGCGGTCAGCGTCGACGTCCTCGGGCCCGAGCAGATCGCCGCCAAGGGCATGGGCGGCCTCGTCGCCGTCAACCGCGGCGGCGGCGAGCCATCGCGGCTGATCGTCCTCCGCTACAGCGGCGGCGGCTCCGGGCCGACCCTGGGCCTGGTCGGCAAGGGGGTCACCTTCGACAGCGGCGGGATCTCGCTCAAGCCCGGCGCCGGCATGCACGAGATGAAGTTCGACATGTCCGCCGCGGCGGCGGTCCTGGAGGCGGTCGCGGCGGTCGCCGAGCTCGGCCTCGCGATCGACCTCGTCGCGGTCATCCCCTCGACCGAGAACATGCCCTCCGGCTCCGCCGTCAAGCCCGGCGACGTCATCACCCAATACAACGGCAAGACGGTCGAGGTCAACAACACCGACGCCGAGGGCCGGCTGATCCTCGCCGACGCGCTCGCCTACGCGGTCGAGCTGGGCGCCGAGCGGATCGTCGACCTCGCCACCCTGACCGGCGCCGTCGTCATCGCCCTCGGATCCACCTACGCGGCGGTCATCGCCAACGACGACGAGCTGGCCGCCGACGTCGCGCGGGCGGGCGAGGAGAGCGGAGAGCTGACCTGGCGCCTGCCCCTCCACGACGAGTTCAAGGCGCTGATGAAGGGCACGGTCGCCGACCTCTCCAACCTCGGCTCCAAGCGCAAGGCCGGCACGATCACCGCCGCCTCCTTCCTCGAGGAGTTCGTCGGCGAGACGCCCTGGGCGCACGTCGACATCGCCGGCACCGCCTGGGACGTCGGCCGCGAGTACACCGGCAACGACGGCAGCGGCTTCGGCGTCCGCCTGCTGGTCGAGCTGGCGCGCGACTCCGCGAGTTGACGCTTTTCCCCAGCGGGGTGGGGGCAAATGCATGGTGCGCGTTCCCTCAGGCCCCGCCGAGGATCATGCAGGTCGCGGTGCCGGAGGCGAGCAGCTTGCCACCCTCGGCAGCTTTTAAGGACGCCTCCGCAGTCGCCTGTTTGCGGCCGCGGTAGAGGACGCTGGCCGCACAGAGGACGCGGCCGGTGTCGCGGCTGATCGGCCGCACGTACTTGGCCTCGAGGCCGAGCGAGGTGTAGCCGACGCCCGCCGGCAGGGTCGTGTGGACGGCGCAGCCGAGAGCCGAGTCGAGCAGGGTCGCGGCGTAGCCGCCGTGGACGACGCCGATCGGGTTGTAGTGCTCCTCACCCGGCAGGCCCTCGAAGACGACCCTCCCCTCCTCCAGCTCGACCGGCCGCAATTGCATCGTCACCGCGATCGGCGGCGGCGGCATCGCGCCCTCGACGATCGCCGTCATGTACTCCAGGCCGGTCATCGTCGCCCCCGCCGCCGCGGTCGCCACCGGGTCCTGCCAGACCAGGGTGCGGCTGCGCGAGGTCTCGGGGCTGGAGGCGGCGAAGGTCGCGGCGACGTCGGCGGCGGTCGCCTCGCCGGCGAGGACGGCATTCTCGCCGTCGCTCACCGGCCCGCGCCCCTCCTGGCGGCGGAAACGGCGTGCTGGGTCGAGCGGGCGCCGCCCCGGTAGAGCAGGTCGGCGGTGATCTCGGCCTGGCTTATCGCGATGCGGGGAGCCCTCGCGCGGGCCCGGTTTCGATTTCTGTGGATCAGCCTCATTGCGTCGCCTCCGTTCGGCGGGTGCAGCATGGTTTCGTCAAGCAACTGATGCAGGGCGAACCCTACCCGAGTGAGTTGCTTGATGCAACTGAGTGTGCGAAGATCACACCCGTGCTGCGCCATGACTATCCGGGCCAGGTCTGCTCGATCGCCAACTCGCTCGAGGTGGTCGGCGAGCGCTGGTCGCTGCTGATCGTGCGCGACGTGCTCAACGGCAGCCGCCGCTTCGGCCAGCTGCAGTCCTCCCTCGGCATCGCCCGCAACGTCCTCTCCTCGCGCCTGCAGCGGCTCGTCGACGAGGACATCCTCGAGCGCCGCCGCTACCAGGAGAGCCCCGATCGCTACGAGTACTTCCTGACCGAGAAGGGCCTCGGCCTCTGGCCGGCGCTGATCGCCCTGCTCAACTGGGGCGACCGCTACTCCCCCAGTCCGGGCGGCCCGCCGAAAGTGATCGTCCACAAGGAGTGCGGCGGCCGGGTCAGCGACCGCGGCATCTGCGAGGAGTGCGGCCAGGTCCTCAACGCGCGCGACGCGCGCCAGCTCCCCGGCCCCGGCTCGCCACTGCTGGCCACGCGCTAGCGTTGGCTGCACAGCCAAACGGGTGAGCGAGCGTTGAGGAGGAGCGAGATGGCGACTGCGGCGGAGCTTCAGGCACGGGACAAGATCTTCATCGGCGGCGAGTGGGTCGAGCCGGCGGGCGCCGAGCCGATCGAGGTGGTCAACGCGACCACCGAGGAGGTGATGGGCACGATTCCGGCCTGCACCGCGGTCGACGCCGACCGCGCCGTCGCCGCCGCCCGCGGCGCTTTCGACGCCTGGTCGCAGAGTCCGCGCGAGGAGCGCGCCGGCTACCTCTCGGCGATCGCCGCCGGGCTCGGCGAGCGCAGCGAGGAGATCGCGGCGACGATCTCCCAGGAGCTGGGGATGCCACTGAAGCTGAGCCAGATGATCCAGGTCGGCCTGCCGACCAGCCAGTTCGCGGCAATGCCAGGGCTGATGGAGGAAGTCGCCTGGGAGGAGCAGATCGGCAACTCGCGGGTGCTGCGCGAGGCGGTCGGCGTCCTCGGCGCGATCACCCCCTGGAACTATCCGCTGAACCAGATCGCGGCCAAGGTCGCCCCCGCCCTCGCCGCCGGCTGCACGGTCGTCCTCAAGCCGAGCGAGGTGACGCCGCTGAACGCCTTCCTGCTGGCCGAGGTGATCGAGGCCGCCGGCCTCCCCGCCGGCGTCTTCAACCTGGTCACCGGGGTCGGCCCGGTCGTCGGCGAGGCGATCGCCGCCCACCCGGGAGTCGACATGGTCTCCTTCACCGGCTCCACCCGCGCCGGCAAACGGGTCAGCGAGCTGGCCTCGGCGACCGTGAAGCCGGTCGCGATGGAGCTTGGCGGCAAGTCGCCGAACGTGATCCTCGACGACGCCGATCTCGCCCGCGCCGTGCCCGACGGCGTCGCCAAGTGCTTCCTCAACTCGGGCCAGACCTGCAGCGCCCTGACCCGGATGCTGGTCCCACGCGACAAGCTCGCCGAGGCCGAGGAGATCGCCGCCGCGACCGCCGCGGCATTCACCCCCGGCGACCCCTTCGCCGACTCGACCCGGCTCGGCCCGCTGGTCTCCGACGTCCAGCGCCAGCGCGTGCGCGGCTACATCGAGAAGGGCGAGGCCGAGGGGGCAAAGCTCGTCACCGGCGGGGCCGAGGCACCGGAGGGCCTCGACCGCGGCTACTTCGTCCGCCCCACCGTCTTCTCCGAGGTGACGCCGGAGATGACGATCGCCCAGGAGGAGATCTTCGGCCCGGTGCTGGCGATCCTGCCCTACGACGGCGAGGACGAGGCGGTGCGGATCGCCAACGACAGCGACTACGGCCTCGCCGGCGGCGTCTGGTCCGGCGACCAGGAGCGGGCGATCGCGGTCGCCAAGCGGATTCGCACGGGCCAGATCGAGATCAACGGCGGCGCCTTCAACCCGCTTGCCCCCTTCGGCGGCTACGGCCAGTCCGGCCACGGCCGCGAGAACGGGCGCTACGGCTTGGAGGAGCTGTTGCAGGTCAAGTCTCTTCAGCTCTAGCGCGGTCGCCCACGAAGCGAAATAGGCTGACTGGCATGAACTTCGAGCTTTCCGACGAGCAGAAACTGATCCGTAACACGGTCCGCGACTTCGCCCGCCAAGAGGTGCGGCCGGTGGCGGAGGAGCTGGACCGGGAGAAGCGGTTTCCCTACGAGATCGTCGCGAAACTTGGCGGTCTCGGCCTGATGGGGATCCCGTTCCCGCAGGAGTACGGCGGCGGCGGCGCCGACACGCTCTCTTACGTGCTGGCGGTCGAAGAGCTGACCAGGATCGACTCCTCGGTGGCGATCACGGTCGCCGCCCACACCTCGTTGGGGACGATGCCGATCTACCTCTGGGGCAGCGACGTCCAGAAGGACGAATGGCTGCCGCGACTCTGCAGCGGCCAGCGCCTCGCTTCCTTCGGCCTGACCGAGCCCGAGGCCGGCTCCGACGCCGGCAACGTCCGCACCGGCGCTAAGCTCGAGGACGGCGAGTGGGTGGTCAACGGCGCCAAGCAGTTCATCACCAACGCCGGGGCCAAGATCTCCGGCTGCGTCTCGATCACCGCCGTCACCGGTGAGACGAACGGACGCAAGGAGATCTCCAACCTGATCGTCCCCAACGGCACGCCGGGCTACGAGATCGGCGAGGCCTACCGCAAGATGGGCTGGAACGCCTCCGACACGCGGCCGCTCTCCTTCGAGGACTGCCGGGTGCCCGAGTCCAACCTGCTGGGCCGCCGCGGCGAGGGCTTCAAGAACTTCCTTCACATCCTCGACGGCGGCAGGATCGGCGTCGCCGCGATGGGCGTCGGCCTCGCCCAGGGCGCGCTCGACGAGGCGATCGCCTACGCCAAGGAGCGTCAGGCCTTCGGCCAGGCGATCTCCAAGTTCCAGTCGATCCAGGCCAAGATCGCCGACCTCTCGGCCCAGATCGAGGCGGCGCGGCTGCTGACCTGGCGGGCGGCGCTGGAGAAGGACGCCGGCCAGTCGTTCACCCTCACCGCCGCCCAGGCGAAGC
>DASYKN010000068.1:0-38910 GCA_035995325.1 Solirubrobacterales bacterium | reverse complement strand
TTCCTCCCAGTTGTCGCCGACCTTTTCGCCGACGATCGCCAGCGCCAGCACCCAGGGGACGCAGCCGAGCAGGGTGTAGGCGGTGAAGCGCCAGAACGGCATCCTCGCCACCCCCGCCGGCAGCGAGATGAAGGTGCGGACGATCGGCAGCATGCGCGAGAAGAAGACCGTCCAGGAGCCGTAGCGCTCGAACCAGTCGTCGGCCCATTTGAGGTGCTTGGGGCTGATGTGGATGAAGCGGTTCTTTTCCAGCAGGTCGAGGCGCCCGTAGTAGCCGACCGCGTAGGCGATCCAGGAGCCGGCGAGGTTGCCGAGTACGCCGGCGGCGACGATCCCGAACAGCGTCAGTTCGCCTTTGGAGACGGCGAAGCCGGCGAAGAGCATGATCGCCTCGCTCGGCACCGGGATGCAGGCCGACTCCAGCGTCATCAGCAAGAACACGGCGACGACGCCGGCCGAGCCGATGAACTCGGTGGCGACGTCGACGATCGGTTCGACGACCTTGTCGGTGACGCTGGCGAGCAGGAGGACGTGCATCGAGCGGCACATCGTATGGAAGAACCCCCTTTTTGCACCGGCGAGCCGTAAACTTGCTCCGTCTAATGGGCCGGTTGAACCACCCCGTCTATCGCAACCGGGTTCTGCAGGTGGCGGCTGACGCGGCGCTTGTCGCGCTCGCCTTCTACCTCGCGTTCCAGTTGCGCTTCCTCGACGACCCGCACGGGTGGCCGCCGCGCTACGAGACGCTCTTCGCGCAGTCGGTCGGCTTCGTGATCGTCGGCAAGCTCGCGATCTTCGCCGCCTTCGGGCTCTACCAGAAGTGGTGGCGCTACGTCAGCGGCCGCGACTTCCTGCTGATCTTCCGCGCCGTCGCCGTCGCCAGCGCGATCCTCGTCGTCTTCTTCGCCGTCGCCAAGCCCTTCGCCCACACGCTGCCGCGCTCGGTCGAGGTGACCGACTTCGTGCTGACGATGATGTTGATCGCCGGCGCCCGGCTGGCGGTGCGGCTGATCGTCGAGCGCCCCTCGCGCGGCGCCCGTCTGCCCAAGCACGAGGTGCTGGTGATCGGCGCCGGCTCCGGCGGCCAGATGGTCGTGCGCGAGCTGCAGCTCAACCCCAACCTCGGCGCCACCGCGATCGGCTTCGTCGACGACGACCCGCGCAAGCGCGGGATGCGAATGCTGGGCCTGAAGGTGCTGGGCTCGACCCGGGAGATCGAGAAGATCCTCGACGAGGCCGAGCCCGACGAGGTCGTGATCGCGATCCCCTCGGCCCCGGGCCAGCTGCGCGGCCAGGTCGTCGCCGCCTGCCGCGACCGCGAGGTCCGCGTCCGCACCCTGCCGACCGTGTTCGAGCTGCTGCGCGGCGGCGTCCAGCTGAACAAACAGCTGCGCGAGGTGCGGGTCGAGGACGTCCTCGGGCGCGAGCCGATCGTGCGCGAGCTGGACCGCGTCGGCGCCTACCTGCGCGACCGCATCGTCCTCGTCACCGGCGCCGGCGGCTCGATCGGCTCCGAGCTTTGCCGTCAGATCGCCCAGGTCAAGCCGCGCCTGCTGGTCCTGCTCGACCACGCCGAGGACAACCTCTTCCAGATCGACCGCGAGATGATCGAGGAGCGCCACTTCACCAACGTCGAGTCGGTCCTCGCCGACTGCAAGGAGCCGCACCGGATGCTGGAGGTGATGCAGCGCTTCAAGCCTGACATCGTCTTCCACGCCGCCGCCTACAAGCACGTGCCGCTGATGGAGGCCAATCCGCTGGAGGCCGTTCGCAACAACGCGATCGCGACCCGGATCACGGCCGAGACGGCCGCCGCCTCGAACGTCGAGCGCTTCGTCCTGATCTCGACCGACAAGGCGGTCAACCCGCAGACGGTGATGGGAGCCTCGAAGGCGATGGCGGAGTGGATCGTCGAGACCGCCGGCCACAGCCACCCGGGCACGCGCTTCGCCTCGGTCCGCTTCGGCAACGTCCTCGCCTCCTCCGGCAGCGTCGTGCCGATCTTCCGCAGCCAGATCGAGCGCGGCGGCCCGGTCACGGTCACCCACCCGGAGATGACGCGTTACTTCATGACGATCCCGGAGGCGGTGCAGCTGGTGATTCGCTCCGGCGACATCGGCGCCGGCAAGGGCGAGGTCTTCGTCCTCGATATGGGCGAGCCGGTGAAGATCGTCGACCTCGCCCACAACATGATCCGCCTCGCCGGCTTCGAGCCGGACAAGGACATCGCCGTCGAGTTCACCCAGCCGCGACCCGGCGAGAAGCTGCACGAGGAGCTGTTCGACTCGTGCGAGGACGTGCAGCCGACGGCGGCGCGGCGGATCAGCCGCGCGGTTCGCGGCAAGCCGGTCGACCCCGAGTGGGTCGAGTCGACGCTGAACTCGCTGGAACACCTGGTGATGGCCGGCGACGAGTCAAATCTGGCCGAGCGGGTGGTCGAGATGATCGCCGCGCCCGGCGACGAGGCGGCGAGAGTCGTCCCCGGCAAGTAGCCTCTCGCAGCTTGCTCAAGGTGATCGAACAGATCGGCGCTTTCGCCGGCCTTGCAGCTTTTCTCGGCCTTGGCGTCTTCGCCCTGCTCCTCTTTACGCAGGGGCGCGACATCCGCCGCCTGCGCGAGTGGGCGGGGTCGGCGCCCGAGCGCGATGCCGAGCGCAAGGAGGCGACCTCGACGATCGCCGCCCAGCGGGCGGAGGAGCTGCGGCAGCTGGAGCAGAACCGCACCGCCGAGCACGCGGCGGTCAGCAACCGCGAGGAGCGGCGGCGCCGGCGCGAGGAAGGGCTGCCGGAGATGACCCGCCGCGAACGCGTCAGCGAGGGCTTCTCGAGCTTCGGCGAACGGTTGGCGGAACCCCGCTCCCTGATCGCGATCTTCATCGTCGTGGTGCTGGTCGCGGGGGGCGCCGCCTACGTCCTCCTCAACGGCTCCGACGACGCCGCCAAGGGCGGCAAGGGCGGCAAGCAGGCCGCGGCGAAGCTGAAGCCGAGCGAAATCGAAGTCGCGGTGCTGAACGGCACCTCGACCGCCGGCCTGGCCGCCACCTACGGCGACAAAGTCGAGGGCAAGGACTTCGAACTCGGCGCCGTCTCCAACACCGAGCAGCCGTTCGAAGCCAGCGTCGTGATGTTCGAACGCGGGCACAAGCCGGAAGCGCAAAAGGTCGCCAAACAGCTGCAGATCTCGAAGCTGCAATTGATGAGCAGCGAAGTCCAGACCGCCTCGGAAGGGGCGAAAGTCGCGGTCGTGGTCGGCGAGGACAATGCCACGGCGGCGGGCTAGGGCCGCCGCCCTCGTCTTCGCGCTGCTCGTCGTTGCCACCGTCGTCGCCTTCGCCTGGGCGCAGCGGCTGAAGCGAGACCCGCTGGTGCTGGACCGGGTGACCTTCGTCGCCGTTCCCGTCCTGCACCCGAAGTTCCCGGTCCACAGCTTCACCCCCGACGGCGACTGCCGCTACGACCGGATCCGGGTCCGCTTCCGCACCACCCAGTCCGACCGCGGGACCGTGCAGGTGGTGAAGCCGGGAGGGCGGCTGGCGATCACGCTGGCCCGCGACCGCTTCCTCAAGCGCTACCACTTCCACACTTTCTTCTGGAACGGCCGCCAGCGCGGCGGCGGCGTCGCCTCACCCGGCCGTTACAAGCTGCGGGTGAAGCTGCTGGGCCAGGACCGCACCCTGGTGCCGCCGGGCCTGATCCGGCTGCATCGCGCGGGCCACAAGGGCGGCGCCAGCTGCGCGCCGCTATCCCCGCCCGACGGGCCGAGCCACGGGGCGAAGCCTTGAGCGGGTTCCTCGCCGCCACCGGCCTGCTGGCCGCGGCCGCCGCCTGCGCCGCCTCGATCCTGATCCCGCCGGGCCGCCTGCGCTCGCTGGCGATGCTGGTCGCGATCGCCCTCTTCCCCCTGCTGCTGCTCGGCGACCAGTGGCACACCGCGCAGATCGTCGACCTCCGCAACGACGACGCGCGCACCGCCTCGCTGCTGCTGGCGGCGCTGGTCGCCGTCGGCGGCCTCACCGCCGCCTTCCGCCGCTGGCCGGTTCTGCTGCCGCTGGCGATCGTCGCCGCGCTCCCCTTCCGGGTGCCCCTGCACGCCGGAGGCGACACGGCCAACCTGCTGGTGCCGCTCTACCTGGTGATCGCCGCCGGCGTCGTCTTCACCCTGATGCGGGACTGGCGCTCCCCGCCCAGCGACTGGACCCCGCGGCCGCTGGCCTGGCTGCTGGCCGCCTTCGTCGTCCTCTACGCGGTCCAGGCGCTCTACTCGGGCGACTTCTCCAAGGGCCTGCAGAACGTCTGCTTCTTCCTCATCCCCTTCACCGTCGCCTACCGGCTGCTGCGCGAGGTCGAGTGGGACCGGCGCCTGCTGACCCTGGCCCTCGGCGTCGTCGCCGTCGAGGCGGTGGCCCTCGTGCTGGTCGGCAGCGTCGAGTACGCGACCCGCAGCTTGATCTGGAACGACCAGGTGATCAGGTCGAACGAATTCCACACCTACTTCCGGGTCAACTCCGTCTTCTGGGACCCCAACGTCTACGGGCGCTACCTCGCCCTGGTCCTGGTGGTGGTGACTGCGGCGCTGCTCTGGGTCCGCCGCGGCCGCGACTTCTGGCTGCTCACGGCGACGATCCTGGTGCTGTGGCTGGGGCTGGCGCAGACCTTCTCGCAGTCGAGCTTCATCGCCCTGCTGGCGGGCCTCGCCGTCCTCGCCGCGATCCGCTGGAGCTGGCGCTGGACCTTGGCGGCGGTTGCCGTCGGCGTCGTCGGCGTGGTCTTGGTTGTGACCCTCACGGGTGGCAAAAGCATCGAGCTCTCCAATCTCTTCAACCGCCTCAACGTCGACACCAGCGGCCGCGCCAACCTCGTCCAGGGCGGCCTCGACCTCTTCGGCGAACGCCCACTCCAGGGCTACGGATCGGGCTCCTTCCAAAGCGCCTATCGCGACCACAGAGAGAACAAAGACGTCCCCGTCTCGGTCTCCCACACCGAGCCCATCACCATCGCCGCCGAGCAAGGCCTCGTGGGCTTACTGCTTTACGTCGCGCTCATCGTCGTGGCGCTGTGGACCCTGGCTTCGGGCATCCGCGGCCCCCCCGTGGACAGCGCGAAGGGGGAGTCCGAGAACGGAGCCAGTTTGCCCCGCCCGCAGGACTCCCCCTTCGCGCTGTTGGCAGCGCGTGCCGCGGTGCTTGCCGCCTTCGTCGCCCTCCTGGTCCACACGATGTCCTACGCCGGCTTTTTCGAGGACCCGATTACGTGGGTGCTGCTGGCGATCGGCGCTTCCCTGGCCCACGCGCCGCCGGTCCGCGAGCCCGCGTAGGGTCAGGCCGTGTCGGGATACCTGCGCCGCCTGGCGACGACCGGCGCCGCCTACACCGCGGCGAGCATCCTCTCGAAGCTGATCGCGGTCGCGCTGCTGCCGCTCTACACGCGCTACCTGACCCCGGCCGACTACGGCGCCGCCGAGGTGATGTTCGCGGCGATCGTCTCCGCCAGCATCGTCGTCCGCTTCGGCCTGATCGAGGCCGTGCTGCGCTTCTACTACAAGGACGACGAGGACCCCGACCGGGTCGTCGCCAGCAGCTTCGCCGCCCTCTTCTGGTTCGCGACGATCGGCGCCCTGGTGGCGCTGCCGTTCGCGACGCCGATCTCCGAAGCGCTGCTCGACCGCCCCGCCACCGACCTCGCGCGGATCTCGATCGGCGGCCTCTGGGTGCTGACCATGTTCGAGTACATGCTGACCCTGTTCCGGCTCGAGGAGCGGGCACGGGCCTTCTTCACGACGACGATCCTCAACGTCCTGGTCACGATCGCCCTCACCGTCGTCCTCGTGGTCGGCGCGGGGGAGGGGGCCCGCGGCCTGCTGATCGGTAGCTACGCCAGCGGCGCCGCCTTCGTGGTCGGCTTGATCTTCCTCCAGCGCCGCCGTCTCTCGCTGCTCTTCGACCGCCAGCTACTGCGGCGGCTGCTGCGCTTCGGCCTGCCGACGATGCCGGCCGAGGCCTCGCTCTACCTGCTCAACTTCGTCGACCGGATCATCATCGTCCGCAGCGTCGGCCTCGCCGAGGCCGGGCTCTACTCGCTGGCGGTCAAGTTCGCCCAGGGCGTCAACGTCCTCGTCCGCGGCTTCCAGCTCGCCTGGCCACCGCTCGCCTACTCGATCCGCGATGACGACGAGGCGCGTCGCGCCTACGCCACCGTCGTCACCCTCTTCGTCGCCGGCTGCGCCTTCGTCGTCACCGGCATGTGGCTGTTCTCGCGCTGGTTCGTCCGCGCCCTTGCCGCGCCCGAGTTCTTCGACTCCTACGAAGCGATCGGGCTGATCTCCACCGCGGTCACCCTCTACGCCCTCTACATGGTCCTGGTCGTGATCCTCGGCAGAACCGGCCGCACCGAGTTCAACTTCCCGGCGGCGATCGCCGCCCTCCTCGCCAACGTCGTCCTCAACCTGATCCTGGTGCCGCCGCTGGGGATCGTCGGTGCCGCCCTCGCCCTCGTCGCCTCCTACGTCGTCGTGCTGGCGCTGATGTACTTCTTCACCCAGCGCCTCTTTCCGGTCCCCTACCAGTGGGCGCGCCTGGCGAGGGTCGCGCTCGCCGCCGCCGCCCTGGTCGGCCTCGGCGAAGTGCTGATGCCGACCTCGGGCTTCGCCGGCCTGCTCGGCCGCGCCGCCCTCCTCGCCGCCTATCCGCTCGCCCTCTTCGCCAGTGGCTTCTTCACGCCGGGGGAGCGGGTCTGGCTCGCCCGCCTGCGCCACCCGGGCGAGTTGGTGGCCTCGGTCCAGCGTCTGCGCGCCGAACCCAGCCCCGTCGAAGGCCGCGTCCCCGAGGTCTACGAGGCCGAGCGCATGGACGAGGACAGCCGGATTTAGGTTAAGAGTGCCAAAACATCGCAAAAAAGGGACTTTTACAGGGCCAACCGTGGTATTTTTGTCCAGATATAAAAAGGAAAATGGAAGTCCAAAGCGGGGGTGTCCGAGAAGCCTCATAGGTTTCGGGCAATCCGACTAGGAGGACATCGTGCCGGATCTAGCAACTGCTTCTCGCGAGGCTCATCGTAGGGTCACCGAGTCGAATATCCAACAGATCACCCAATACCTGGATGAGGTTTTGGGCCGCAAGCTTGTTGCCACTTTGGCTGGCGTCAAAGACCAGAAGGCCGTGGCCCGTTGGGCCGCTGGCGAGCGCTCGCCCCGAGCCGGTGCCGAGGAGCGGCTCCGGGCCGGTTACCAGATCTTTCGACTGCTCATGGCTGCTGAGGCACCTCATACCGTTCGAGCCTGGTTCATCGGCCTCAACCCTCAGCTTCATGACGAATCTCCAATCCTGGTTCTTCGCGACGGGCGCTTCCAAGAGGCGATGGTTGCTGCAAGGGCATATATCGCCGGGGGGTGAGTTGAATCGCCGGTCACGGCTTTCCCGTAAGTGTCGTTTCGCCTCCCGAAAATGGCCTGTGGCGGGTGGGACGCGCGCAGGAGCCGATCGAGTTTCCGGAGCCCCCTCAAGGCGAGGATCTGGATTTTTCCCGGGCCGGCAATCGCTTCGACAGTCCGACTGAAGACTTCAGCACTTGCTATTTCGCCTCAGACCCGACCGCTTGCTTTGGAGAGACTCTTTCTCGGTTAGGCCGAACCCGGTCCTAGCCGATGCTGCTGACGAGGAGGGCTTTATGGGAGTTGGCCAGGTGCCTGCCGACTGGCGCCACCAGCGAGTTCTCTTACGCGCTGAGCTGGAGCCGAGTCGCGCTCGGCCGTCTCTCCAGTTTCTCGACGTCGAGGCATTGGACACGAGAGAACACCTACGCGAGCAGCTCGCTCGCATCCTCGCTTTTTATGAATTGACCGACTTGGATGTAGCAACGGTTCGCGGGGCCGACCGACGTATTACGCGATGGATTTCGAAATGGGCCTATGAGGCCTGGGACGACAGCGGCGCGAGAGCTTTTGCTGGCATCCGCTACCTCTCACGCTTGGACACGAGTTGGGAGTGCTGGGCGATCTTCGATGACGTTGGGATCTTGGAACTCGAGCGTGAGCCGATCATGCGTCAGGACCAGGCTCTCCTCTCGATTGCCCGTGCCTTCAAATTGACGGTTCACTAGGCCAGCCGGGTAACGCGCTGGCTCGGTCGCGGATGCTCTCGCCGCGGCCGGGGAAGAGCGCTTGGCGGGCATGGGCGCGGTAGACCGGCGCCGGCTGGCCGGGGAGGACGGTTGCGGCCAGCGCCCGCAGGGCGTATGACCAAGCGGTGAGGACGCGAACCGCCACCGCTGCCATCGGCCCGTGGTGCTTGCGCATGTAACGGTCGCGGTTGCGGTGGAATTCGACGATCCGCGGCAGGCCCTTGGCGAGGTCGGTCGATAGCTGGTCGTGGTGGACCGCCTCGGCGCTGGGGACGTAGAGCGAGTGCCAGCCGGCATCGGCGAGGCGTTTGGCGAAGTCGCACTCGTCGTAGTAGACGAAGAACTCGGGGTCCATGAAGCCAACCGCCGCCGCCGCCTCGCGGCGGACCAGCAGCGCGCTCGACTGCGCCCAGTCGACCCGGTGCGTGACACTGACTTTGCTCTGCACGGTCAGCCAGCGGTGCAGGAACAGCGCTCCGGCCAGGGCCGTGCCGACCCCCGGGAAGCGCCAGGCGCAGGGCACTGGCGCGCCGGCCGAGTCGAGCAGCTGCGGCCCGGCCGCCGCGGCCTGCGGGTCGGCGTCGAGCGCCGCTACAAGCGCCGCCGCAGCGCCCGTCCGCAGCTCCGAGTCCTCGTTCAGCAGTAGGCAGTAGCGGCCGGCGGCCTCGCGCATCAGGGTCGAGTCGTTCTCCGCCTTGCCCGCGCGCCGCTCGAGCGCGATCAGGCGGATCTCGCCGCCGAGTTCCCGCACCGCAGCCGCCGAACCGTCCCCGGAGGCGTTGTCGAGGACGAGGATCTCGCGCTCGACCCCAGCCGGGTGAGTGCGTTCGATCGCGTCCAGGCAGGCCAGCAGGTACTCGCGGCCGTCGGTGTTCACGACGCAGTAGGAGAGCGTGGGCAAGAGCCTATTCCGGTAGGGATTCCACTTAACTTTTTCCGAACACGGCTCGCCACCGTCCGTCGGCGCCGCTGCGGAAAAAGTACAAGACGTTCCATCCCTACCGGAATAGGCCCGAGTATCCCGCTATGAAAGTCCAGCTAGTCGACCCATCTGCCTTCACGCCGCCCTACGACCGCGCGCTCGCCGCGGCGCTTGCTCGCGCTGGCGCCGAGGTCGAGTTGCTGACCTCCCGTTTCCTCTACGGCGCCGTGCCGCCGGCCGAGGGCTACCGGGTCGAGGAGCGCTTTTACCGCCGCAGTGCCGCGCGCGGCCTCGACGCCCGCGGCCGCCGCGCCTTCAAGGCGGCCGAGCACGTGCCCGACATGCTGCGTTTCCGCCGCGCCGGCCGCGCCGATGTCGTCCATTACCAGTGGCTGACCATGCCTCGGCTCGACGTCCACCTGCTGCCGCCGCGCCACCCGCGGGTGATGACCGCGCACTACATCCTGCCGCCGCGCCCGAGCCGCCGCCAGGTCGATGGCGCCCGCCGCGTCTTCGGCGCCATGGACGCCGTCGTCGCCCACTCGCAGCACAGCGCCGACCGCCTGCGCGACGAGGTCGGGCTCGACCCGGGCCGCGTCCGCGTCATCCCCCACGGCGCCTTCGACTACCTGACGCGGCTGCCGCAGGAGCAGCCGTTGCCGCCCGAGCTGGAGGGGGCGGAGGGCCCGGTGATCCTCTGCTTTGGCCTGCTGCGCCCCTACAAGGGGACCGAGAAATTGCTCGCTGCCTTCCGCCAGGTCCCGGGCGCCGAGCTGTGGATCGTCGGCAACCCGCGCATGGACATCGAGCCGCTGCGCCGGCTCGCCGCGCAGGCCGGCGGCCGCGTCCGCTTCCTCACCCGCTTCGTCGACGAGGCCGAGATCCCGGCGATCTTCCGCCGCGCCGACCTCGTCGTCCTGCCCTACCTCGAGGCCGAGCATTCCGGCGTCCTCTACACCGGGCTCGCCTTCGGCAAGCCGCTCGTCCTCAGCGCCGTCGGCGGCTTCCCCGAGGTCGCCGCGACCGGCGCCGCGCGGCTGGTCCCGCCCGACGACACCGGAGCCCTGGCCGCGGCCCTGGCCGAGCTGGCCGGCGACGAGGGCGCCCGCGCCGAGCTGGCCGCCGCCGCCGCCCGCGCCGCCGCCGGCCCCTTCTCCTGGGAGCAGGCCGCGCGGCTCACGCTCGACCTCTACCGCGAGCTGATCGAGGCCGGGGCGTGATCGCCGCCGAGATCCTCTTCTGGCTCTGCGCCGGCCTGATCGTCTACACCCACGCCGGCTACCCGCTGGTCCTGCGGGTGCTGGTCGGCCTGCGCCGCACGCCGACCCTGAATCCCGGTAGCTGGAAGCAGCCGCCGCGCGTGACCCTGATCGTCCCCGCCTACGACGAGGAGGAGTCGATCGCCGCCAAGGTCGCCAACGCGCTCGCGTTCGAGTACCCGCGCGATCGCCTGCAGCTGATCGTCGCCTCCGACGGCTCCGCCGACGCCACCGTCGAGCGGGCCCGCGCCGCCGGCGCCGACGTCGTCCTCGACCTTCCCCCCGGCGGCAAGGTCGCCGCGCTCGACGCCGCCGCCACCCGAGCCGAAGGCGAGCTGCTCGCCTTCTCCGACGCCAACACCGTCTGGGCGCCGGACGCGCTGGCCCGCCTGGTCGAGCCCTTCGCCGACCCCAGCGTCGCCTACGTCTGCGGCCAGGTCCGCTTCGTCGACGAGGGCGGCGGCAACCTCGAGGGCGCCTACTGGCGCTATGAGATGGCGCTGCGGGAGCAGGAGTCGGCGCTGGCCGGGGTCACCGCCGGCAACGGCGCCATCTACGCGGTCCGCCGCAGCGCCTACCGGCCGCTCCCCACCTCCGGCAGCCACGACCTCTCATTCCCCTTCGCCTTCGCCAAGCGCGGCCTCGCCTCGCTCTACGTCCCCTCTGCCCGGGCCGAGGAGAAGATGGTCCCGACCCTCGAGGGCGAGTTCGCCCGCAAACGGCGGATGATGGTCGGGCTCTGGGACATCGTCGTCGGCGAAGGGATGCTTTCCCCCCGCGGTTACTCGCCGCTCTACGCCTTCGAGCTGTTCTCGCACCGGCTGCTGCGCTACCTCAGCCCCCTGCTCCACCTCGTCGTCCTCGCAGCCAACGTCGCCCTGCTCGGTCACGGCTGGGTCTACACGCTCACCCTCGCCCTGCAGCTGGCCCTGATCGCCGCCGCCCTGGTCGGCCGCTGGCTGCCGCTGGCGCCTCTGCGCTTCGCCCGCTACTACGTGATGACGACCGCCTCGATCGCCGCCGGGCTCTGGGACCGCTGGCGCCACGGCGCCTCGGGCCGCTGGCAGAAGGCCGAGGGGACCCGCTGATGCCGCGCGCCCTCGACCTCCTGATCGCCGCCACCGCGCTCGTCGTCCTCTCGCCCTTCTTGCTCGCCGCCGCGATCGCGATCAAGCTCGGCAGCCGCGGCCCGGTGGTCTACCGCCAGCGCCGGGTCGGCCGCGGCGGCGCCGAGTTCGAGATGTGGAAGCTGCGGACGATGGTCCCCGGCTCAGACCCGGTCGGGGTCGGCACCGTCGTCACCCGCGACGATCCGCGCGTGACCGCCGCCGGCCGCTTCCTCCGCCGCACCTCGCTCGACGAGGTCCCGAACCTGGTCAACGTCCTCCACGGCGAGATGGCGATCGTCGGCCCGCGCCCGACCATCCCCGCCCAGGTCGACGACTACACCTCGCGCCAGAACCGCCGCCATGAGGTGCTGCCCGGGATCACCGGCTGGGCCCAGGTCCAGGGCCGGGCGGGCATCCCCTGGGAGGAGCGGATCGAGCTCGACCTCTGGTACGTCGACCACCGCAGCGCCACCCTCGACCTCCGCATCCTCGCCCGCACCGTCTGGCTCGTGGTCAGCGGCCAGGGCCTGGCCCCCGACTGAACTACCCGGCGATGGGCCGATATGTCGCGCCTGAGTCGACTTATCGTCCCATCGACCTCGGTTAGGGTTCGCGGCGTGAGCGATCGACCCGAGGTCAGCCTGCGGCGTTTCGAGCCCGGCGACGCGCCGGCCGTCCACCGCTGGTTCAACAACCCGGCGGCGACGGCGTCGCTGATGGAGCAGCGCGACAGCTTCTCGCTCGAGCAGGCCGAGGGCTGGGCGCGGCGGGCGATGGACGACTCCGGCGAGGACCGCAAGTTCGCGATCGTCGTCGAGGGATATGACGAGCCGGTCGGCTTCACCGCCCTCTACGGCCTCTTCCGCCAGACTGCGCCGGAGCTGGGGGCGCTGATCGGCGACGACGTGCGCGGCAAGGGCGTCGGCCGCCGCGCCGAGGCGCTGACGATCGCCAAGGCCTTCGACGAGTTCGGCGCCCACCGCGTCTACGGCCGTATCCCCGCCCGCAACGAGATCGCCAAGAAGACGGTCACCAGCCTCGGCTGGGTGTATGAGGGGACGATGCGCTCGCACCTGGCCCGCGAGGGCGCGCCGGCCGACGACTGCGAGGTCTGGGGCGTCCTCCCCGACGAGTTCCGCGCCGCCGCCGCGGACCTCTTCGAGTGAGCCCAACGGCCGCCAGGGCCGAGCTGATCGAGGACTGCGGCGAGGCGGCGGCATCCGGCGAGTTCTTCCGCAGTCGTCCGTTTCTGGACGCCGAGGGCGCAACCCACACGCTGCGGATCGAGTCGGGCGAGGCCGAGCTGCTGGCGCCGCTGCTGGTGCGTCCGATCGGCGGCGGCCCAGAGCTGGACGCGGTCTCCCCCTACGGCTACCCCGGCCTTGTCGCGCCCGAACGCAGTTCTGCTCGCCAGGCGGATGAAAGTGCGTTCGAGTTGGGTTCCACCGCGATCGACTTCTCGGCGACGGGGCTCGTCAGCGTCTTTCTCCGCCACCGACTGGGGCCGCCGCCGCTGAGCGGCGCAACCGAGCGCAATGTCGTCCAGATCGCCGACCCGGCGTTGCCGCCGAAGAGCCGGCCGAGCGACCGCCGCCAGGTGCGCCGCAACCTCGAGGCGGGCTACGAGCTGACGCTGGTCCCCGGCGCCGAGGCCTCCCCGGCGCAG
Source organism: Solirubrobacterales bacterium (assembly GCA_035995325.1). Classification (GTDB taxonomy): domain Bacteria; phylum Actinomycetota; class Thermoleophilia; order Solirubrobacterales; family 70-9; genus VAYN01. Next base: position 25,839 of record DASYKN010000068.1, on the reverse strand, counting down.
CGCGCCGGCTTCCTCGACCTCTACGAGCAGACGATGCGCCGCGCCGCTGCCGCTGATCATTATTTCTTCGGCGCCGCCTACTTCGACCGCGTCCTCGCCGCCGACCGCACCTGGCTCGCGCTCGCCACCGCCCCCGGCGGCGACCTCGCGGCCGCCTCGCTCGCCGCGGTCAGCGACGGCTTCCTCCACTACTACCTCTCGGGCAGCGCCGACGCGCACCTCGGCGACTCGCCGATGAAGAATGTGGTCACGCTCCTGGTCGGGCACGCCGCCGATCTCGGCCTGCCGCTCAACCTCGGCGGCGGCCTCGCCCCCGGTGACGCGCTCGAGGAGTTCAAGCGCGGCTTCGGCAACCGCCAGCAGGCCTGGTGCAGTTCCGAGATCGTCTGCGACCCCGAGGCCTACGCGCGTCTCACCGCCGGCCGCGACGCCGCCGGCTTCTTCCCCGCCTACCGCGCTCCCTAGACAGGACCTACGGGAGCGGTGCGGCTAGCTGGCCGGTTCGGCCGGCGTCGGGCCGGTGAAGGGGAAGTATTCGGCGCGCTCGCCGCCGTACTTGCCCCAGGTCGCCTTGCCGAAGTCGCGGATCGCGTCGAGCGTGATCGCGCCTTTGTAGGCCGGGCAGCCGATCAGTTTGGTCCAGGCCGTGGCCGCCACCGCGTAAGGCATTTCGTCGTTCGGGAAGAGCAGCGTCGCGCCGTACATCGTGTCGTAGACGCCCTTTAGCGCCAGCTGGTCGGCTTCGGGCAGGTCGGGCGCGTACTGGATCTCCAGGCGGCCGTGCTCCAGCGAGTGGACGAAGTCGATCGGCGCCGGCATTTCGGCGTAGGCGCCGTCGGCCTGCTGGTAGGGCGGATCGACGTGGTTGCCGGAGGTCGGCGGGTTGGTCTTGTAGTGCGGCGCCGGCGAGCCGACCGGGATGTGGTCGTGGCCCTCATCCTTCAATTTTAGTTTCAGCACGCAGCCCGCCTGCTTGGCGGCGGCGGCGAGGCCGGGGACGGCGACCGCTGCCGGCGGGGTGCCGGCACGGGTGTCGGGCTGGACCCCGTTGGTCGAGCCGATCGAGGCGTTGAGGTTGATGTGGGCGCTGCCTTCCTTGGCTTCGCCGCCACCCCCGTCATCGCCGCCGCTGGCGAGGACGAAGACGAGGATCGCGATCGCCAGGACCACGGTTGAGGCGACCGCGTAGCCGACGATCAGCCGGTTGCGGCTGCCGCTCTCCTGCTCGCCTTCGGCGTCGATCCGCTCCCCGCGCAGACGCTCGCGCTCGTCCCCTGGCTCTGCCATCAGCCGCGCAGCCTAGTCGGCGCTACCGGTCAACGTCCCGGCGTCGCCCCGCACCCGCTCCCAGGGCCGCGAGGCGCGCATAGCTCCCAACACGGCCCGCGTCGCCGGGGCTTTGTTGAGAGCGTAGAAGTGGATGCCGGGGGCGCCTGCGATCAGCAGCTCGGCGCACTGCTGCGCGGCGAAGGCGACGCCCAGCTCGAACTCGCGCTCGAGGTCGCCGCCGGCCGCCTCGAAGGCGGCTTCCAGCGGCGCCGGGATCGAGGCGTCGCAGAGGTCGCAGATCCGCTTCGTCTGGGCGAAGCTGGCGACCGGGATCACCCCGGCCAGGATCGGCACCTCGATCCCGCGCGCCCGCGCCGCCCGCACGAAGTCGAAGTAGACCTGGTTGTCGAAGAAGAGCTGGGTGATCAGGAAGCCGGCGCCGGACTCAACCTTCTGCTTCAGGTAGGAGAGGTCGGTCTCGAGGTCGGGCGCCTCCGGGTGGACCTCGGGGAAGCAGGCGCCGCCGAGGGAGAAGTCCCAGCGGGCGGAGATGAAGGCGGCCAGCTCGGCGGCGCTGCCGAGCCCGCCCTCGGGCTGGACGAAGTCCTCCTGCCCGCGCGGCGGGTCGCCCCGCAGGGCGAAGACGTTCTCGATCCCGGCTGCCGCGATCCGGTCGAGCGTCGTCGCCAGGCCCTCGGCGGTCTCGCCGACGCAGCTGAGGTGGGCCATCGTCTCCAGCCCCAATTTGTCCTTCAGCCCCGCCGTCACCTCGACGGTGCCGTCGCGGGTCGAGCCGCCGGCGCCGTAGGTGACCGAGACGAAGTCCGGCTCCAGCTTGGCCAGCTCCCCCGCCGTCTCGTACAGGCGCGCCGTCGCCTCCGCGGTCTTGGGCGGGGAGAACTCGACCGAGAAGGTCGGCCGCCGCGCCGCGATGATCTCGTCGATCCGCATCGGACGAGGGTACCCAGCCGCCCCCGGACGCGGGAGCGCGGGCGCGAGGCTCCCGGGTGTGATCAGCGCGCCCGTGCGGGAGCAGAGGAGGCGGCGTTTTTATCGACGCGGGCCTGAAACTCGGCCTGGATGTCCTCGAGGTGCTTGCCCTTGGTCTCCGGCACCAGCTTCCAGCAGAAGGCCAGGGTGAGGATGCCGATCGCGCCGTAGAACCAGAAGGCCCCCGACCTGCCCAGCGCTTCGATCAGCAGCAGGAAGGTCAGCGAGACGATGAAGTTGAAGGTCCAGTTCGCCATCGTCCCCAGGCCCGCCGCCTTGCTGCGCACGCTGAGCGGGTAGATCTCGGCGTTGAGCAGCCAGAAGATCGGGCCCAGGCTGATCGCGAAGGAGGCGACGTAGGCCATCAGGCTGACGATCGCCACCACCGAGGAGAGGGTGCTGCCACCGCCGCCGATGAAGGCGGCGCCGAGCGCGAAGAGCGAGACGATCATCCCGGAGACGCCGATCATCAGCAGCGTGCGGCGGCCGGCGCGGTCGAGCAGGCGCAGGGCGAGGAGGGTGAAGCCGACGTTGATCACCCCGACCCCGACCGCGGCGAGGATCGAGCCGGCGGAAGAGTTGACGCCGGTGAATTCGACGATCGTCGGCGCGTAATAGATGACCGTGTTGATACCGGTCACCTGCTGCAGGATCGCCAGCCCGACGCCGACCACCAGCGCCGCTTTGACCACCGGCGCCCGCAGCTCGCTCCAGGCCCCCGGTTTGTCGTCGAGGCTCTCTTTGATCTCCTCCAGCTCGCGGTCGATCGTGTCCGGGTCGTCGACGCGGATCTTGGCCAGGGTCGCCCGCGCCGCGAAGTCGTCGCCGCTCATCACCAGCCAGCGCGGGCTCTGCGGCATCCGCGCCATCCCGAAGGCGAGCGCCAGCGCCGGCACGCAGCCGAGCCCGAGCATCCAGCGCCAGGCTTCGCTGGCGTCGAAGGCGAGGCCGACCAGGTAGGCGACGAGGATGCCGATCGTCACCGCCAGCTGGAAGAAGCTGACCAGGCGGCCGCGGCTCTCGGGCGGCGCCACCTCGGAGATGTAAACCGGCGCGGCGGCCGAGGCGAGCCCGATCGCGATGCCGATCACGATGCGGGCGGCGACCAGCACCTCGACCCCGGGCGCGGCGGCGCTGGCCAGGGCGCCGACGATGAAGACCCCGGCGGCGATCAGGATCATCAGCCGCCGGCCGTAGGTGTCCGCCGCCGGGCCGGCGATCGCGGCGCCGCCGACGGCGCCGATCGGCACCGCCGCCACGACCAGGCCCTGGGCGAAGCTGCCGAGCGCGAAATCGACCTTGATGAAGAGCAGGGCGCCGGCGATGACGCCGGTGTCGTAGCCGAACAGCAGCCCGCCGAGCCCCGCGATCGCGGCGGTGAGGACCACATTGCGCCGCGCCCGTCGCGCCGACGCCTCCGTTCCCGTGCTCATCCCGTCCGGACCGTATATCGGCCCGCGGACATGCGCCACCTTTCCTCACCGGTCGCCCCGCGGGCCGTTCGCGGGCCTTTACCCCGGACTTTGCGGAATCGGCATCGAGGCACCCCTGGCGCCCGGGGGAGAGAGGGGCTAAGTTCGCCCTGCGACCGGGAGAGGCCGGTCCCCCACGGAAGCCATGTGGGGGTCGATCTCGAAGGTGGCGCGACGAGCTTCTAAGCGCGAAGGCTACGCGCAAGGCAGGCGACGAGCGCCATCACCGGTCGCGTTTTCGTTGCCCCAGCGCACCGTCGCAACTTTGAAGAGTTACCGGTGCCCAGAGCCCGTCAACTCCTCACCCTTTACCGCGCGATCGATTGGGCCGCAGGCGCTTGGCGGTCGTTGCCAGGGTCGCCTTGACGTAGTCGGGTTCGTGGCGGATCTGGCCGGCGCTGAAACGGAGCGAGGTGCGACCGGCGCCGGCGTGCGCGTTGTCGCGCCGCTTGTCCTTCGCCTGCTTGAACGGGGTCCGGTGGTAGCGCAGGCTGTCGGCCTCGACCACCAGGTCCAGGTCGGGCCAGTAGAAGTCGACTCGGTGGCCATCGAGCCAGGCTTGGGTCTGAGGTGCGGGCAGGCCTGCCTGCCTGGCGAGGGGAAGGAAGCGCCTCTCCAGCTCGGTCGAGGACAGCGTCACCGTCGCGGCCGCGAGCAGTTTCCGCAGCCGGCCCACGCCGGCTCGTCGAGGAAGCGAGCCGACCGCCACGAGCAGCTGCTCCGGGTCGACGAGGTTGAGATGGTCAGCCTCGTTGACGGCCGCTTCCAATTCTCCGAGGGAGACGCAGGTCGCGAGATCGATCAGGGTGGCAACCGGGTTCGTGACAGGGATTTCATCGACGAAGCGCCGGCCCGGCGCTTCGTGGTCCCGCCGACGGTGAACCCGGACGCCCGGCCTCTGCCTGGGACGCTCGACGGGGACGACGACTTCGACCGCCGCCGGCCGGGCGCGGCAGATGCCCCACAGGTCCGCGGCGCTGCGGTGGCTGAGCAACGCCGCCGGCCCGCAGGCAAGCACCGCCGCCATCCACCGGCCCCGCGTCCCGACCTCGGGGCGGCCGACCGCGTAGACCCCTCGCATCAAGTGATGGAGGCGCCCGCTTGCCAAGCGCCAGCGGATCGCTTCCGCCCCAACCCCAAGCTCCCTCAACTGCGCGTGCGTGACGACGCCGTGCTGGCGCCTTGCGAGTTCCCAAGCCGACTTCGCCCAAGGTTGAGGACTTGCCGTTCCCATGGGCCCGTTAAGTCCTCCCCGAGCGAAACTCGCCCCTGGGATGTCCGGCCCGCCGCCTAGCGTTGACCCCGGCCGTGGGAGCCTGCCCTCCCGGCCCGCGACCGGGGCGCACCTCGGGAGCTGGGCGTCACCGCGAACCCCGTGAGCCGTTCGCCGTGACTAGCCCGCCCGCTCCCACCTTTGCTCGTGCGAGGATGCGGCGATGAGCCCCGAGGTTCGCTACGAGCGGGTTGGCGCCGCGGCGGTGCTGACGATCGACCGCCCCGCGCGCCGCAACGCCGTCGACGGCGCCAGCGCGAGGCTGCTGCGCCAGGGCTTCGACGAGTTCGAGGCCGACGGCGAGGCCCGCGTCCTCGTCCTCACCGGCGCCGGCGGCGAGGCCTTCTGCGCCGGCGCCGACCTGAAGGCGCTCGACCTCGACGTCGACGACCCGGCCGGCCCGGAGGGCTTCACCCGCCTCACCCCCTCGAAGCCGGCGATCGCCGCCATCGACGGCTGGTGCCTGGCCGGCGGCTTCGAGCTTGCTCTGTGGTGCGACCTGCGGATCGCCACCCCCGGCTCCACCTTCGGCTTCTTCGAGCGTCGCTGGGGCGTGCCGCTGATCGACGGCGGCACCCAGCGCCTGCCGCGCGTGGTCGGCATGGGCCGGGCCCTGGAGCTGATCCTCACCGGCCGCCCCGTCGCTGCCGAGGAGGCGCTGCGGATCGGGCTGGTCAACGAGTTGGCCGCGCCCGGCGCCCATCTCGACCGCGCGCTCGAGCTGGCCGAGAAAATCGCCGCCTTCCCGCAGGAGACGATGCTCGCCGACCGCCGCGCCGCGATCGAGGGCGCCGGCCTGCCGCTGGCCGAGGGCCTGGCGCTGGAGCACCGGCTCGGCCGCGAGACGCTTGCGGTCGCCGTCCGTGGCGCCGCCCGCTTCGCCGCCGGCGAGGGCCGCCACGGCGAGGGCGTCTAGCCGGCCGCTCAGCCGCCGCTGACGCGGCGCATCGCCTGCTCGGCTGCCTCGGAGCCGAGGTAGGGCATCAGCACCGCGAAGACCAGGTCGGGCAGGATCCGCCGCAGTTCTGGCCCGCGCCCGGCCCGCACCTCGTCGAAGATCAGCGAGGTGGCGCCGCCGATCGCGAAGCTGGCCGTCTCGGCCGGCAGCTCCTCGCCCCGGGGAGAGGCGGAGCGGCCTTCCTCGAGGAAGTAGGTGAAACGGCCGAGCGCCCCCCGGTAGCGGATCCGCGCGTCCTCGCCGACCGCGGTTACCTCCACCATTGCCATCCGGGCAATGTCGGCCTCGCTCGCCAGCAGCTCGGTGAGCGCGTGCAGGGCGGCGACGATCCGGTCCGGCCAGGGCTGGCCGACGGTGCTCTCGAAGGCGGTCGAGACGTGGGCGACGAGGACGTCGATGACCGCGTCGTAGGCCTCGAGGAAGCAACCGCCCTTGCCGACGAAGGTGGTCTCGAAGGTCGCGCGGCTGACCCCCGCCGCCTCGACCACGTCGGCGACGGTGGTCGCCTCGTAGCCTTTGCTGGCGGCGACGCGGACCATCGCCTCGAGCATCCGCTCGCGCTCGGAGCGAACCGCGTATGCCCTTGGCAGCGCCTTGCTCGCGCTTGACCCGGAGCGTGGATTCGACCCTGATGAATCCATCCCAACCAGCGTAGGGAAGTGGTGGCGAGGTGTCCAACCGCGCCTATGCTTCGAGCGATGAGGATCGGAATAGTCGGACTCGGCTACGTCGGCCTGCCGCTCGCGGTCGCCTTCGCCGAGGCCGGGAACGAGGTCGTCGGCCTCGACCTCGACCCGGCCAAGATCGAGGCGCTGAACAGCGGCCGCAGCTACATCGAGGACGTGCCCGACAGCGTCCTGGCGCCGCTCGGCGAGCGGCTGCGGGCGACCGCCGAGGTCAGCGAGCTGGGGTCCTGCGAGGCGGTCGTGATCTGCGTGCCGACGCCGCTGACCAGCGCCCGCGAACCCGACCTCACCTACCTGCTCGAAGCCGGCGCCGCGCTCGCCGAGGTGCTGCGGCCGGGCCAGCTAGTCGTCCTCGAGTCGACGACCTACCCCGGCACCACGCGCGACCTGCTGGCGCCGATCCTCGAGCGTTCCGGCTTGACCCTGGGCGAGGACCTCTTCGTCGCCTTCTCGCCCGAGCGGATCGACCCCGGCCGCACCGACTTCACGATCAGGACGACCCCGAAGCTGGTCGGCGGCCTGACCCCGGCCTGCGCCGAGCGGGCGCGGGCGCTCTACGCCCTGGTCTGCGACGAGATCGTCGTCGTCTCGACCCCGGAGGCGGCCGAGCTCTCGAAGCTGCTGGAGAACGTCTTCCGCTCGGTCAACATCGCCTTCGTCAACGAGCTGGCCCAGCTTTGCGACCGCCTCGGCATCGACGTCTGGGAGGTGATCGACGCCGCCTCGACCAAGCCCTTCGGCTTCATGCGCTTCGAGCCGGGCCCGGGGATGGGCGGCCACTGCCTCCCGGTCGACCCCTTCTACCTCGCCTTCAAGGCCCGCGAGCAGGGCTTCTACCCCGAGTTCATCGAGCTTGCCGGCAAGGTCAACCAGGCCCAGCCGGCATTCTGCGTCGAGCGCATCGAGCGGGCGCTCAACCAGGCCTCGAAGCCGGTCAAGGGCTCGAAGATCTTGATCCTCGGCGCCAGCTACAAGTCCGGCAGCGGCGACACCCGCGAGTCGCCGGCGCTGACGATCCTGCGCCTGCTGGCGGCGCTCGAGGCCGACGCCTCCTACCACGACCCCTTCGTCCCGGAGCTGCCCGAGTTCGGCCTCGGCTCGGTCGATCTCGAGCCCGCCCTGGCCACTGCCGACCTGGTCGCGATCGTCACCGCGCATCCGGGCATCGACTACGCCGACGTCGTCTCCCGGACGTCCCTGGTGGTGGATTTCCGCGGCGTCACCCGCGGCATCGACGCCGCCAACCTGGAGCTACTCTGAGCCAGCCGACTTGGCTCAGGCACTGGAAACCCGACCAAAAACTCTAATTCTCCGGACCGGTATCGTCGGCTTGTGGCCGCTCAACCCGCCGACCAGTTCCCGCCCGAGCTGTCGCGCCTGCCCCCCGGCCGGCACGGCCTGCCGCGCGAGTTCGTCGCCCACAACCAGCGCGAGCGCCTGATCGCCGGCCTCGGCGAGGCGATTGCCGAGAACGGCTACTCGGGCACAACCATCGCCGACATCACCCGCCACGCCGCGGTCTCGCGGCGCACCTTCTACGAGCACTTCGCCAGCAAGGACGAGTGCTTCCTCGCTGCCTACGACACGGTGATGGCGCAGCTGCGCGAGCGGGTCGGCCACGCCTTCGCGGAGGAGGATGACTGGCCGCACGCGGTCCGCGCCGGCCTCGCCGCGATGCTGCGCTTCCTCGTCGCCGAGCCCAACCTCGCGCGCCTCTGCATGGTCGAGGCGCTGGTCGCCGGCCCGGTCGTGGTCGCGCGCTACGACAGCGCCATCCAGAGCCTGGTCCCATATTTCAAGGCCGGCCGCGAGGGCCGTTCGCGCGCGGTCCTCGCGCGCCTCTCGCCGTCCACCGAGGAGGCGCTGATCGGCGGCGTGATGTCGCTGCTCTCGCGCCGCATAATCGCCGGCAAGACCGCCGAGCTGGAGTCGCTCCTGCCCGACCTGGTCGAGTTCACGCTGACCCCATACCTCGGCAGCGACGAAGCCGCCAAGGTCGCCCGCGAGGGCTAGGGAGGAGGAAGTTGGCGGAGGCGTCGGGCGCTACGGCGGTGGCGTAGCGCCACCTGGGTCGCGGCTGTCACCGCTGGCGCCGCCGTGCTTGCCCGCGCCTCGCCGATGTTTGGCCAACATCTAGCGCCAGACTGACAGATACAGCGCGTTAGCGCAAGGAAGTTTGAATAAACGATGGAGTATGGAAGGTAAGAGGGCGATCGGGCGCAGCGACGCTCTCAGCCGCCGCCCCGGGCCGCTCGCCGAGCGGTCGTCCTGGATAAGGTCAGGGAGTCGCTTAATTCCCGAAACGGAGGCCCAATGCCACTGGTACCGATGGTCGTCGAGCAGACCGCGCGCGGTGAGCGCTCCTTCGACATCTACAGCCGCCTGCTCGCGCAGCGGATCGTCTTCCTCGGGGAACAGGTGACCGAGGACCTCGCCAACCTGATCATCGCCCAGCTGCTGCACCTCGAGTCCGAGGACCCGGACAAGGACGTCAGCCTCTACATCAACTCGCCCGGCGGCTCCGCCTACGCGGGCCTGGCGATCTACGACACGATGCAGTTCATCAAGCCCGACGTGCAGACCATCTGTTACGGGATCGCGATGTCGGCCGGCTCGCTGATCCTCACCGGCGGTGCCAAGGGCAAGCGGATGGCGCTGCCCAACAGCCGCATCCTCATCCACCAGCCCAGTGGCGGCTTCGAAGGCCAGTCGACCGACATCGAGATCCACGCCAAAGAGATCCTCGAGCTGCGCGAGCGCCTCGACGGGATCTACGTCAAGCACACCGGCCAGTCCAAGGAGCAGATCAAGCAGGACATGGAACGCGACAAATTCTTCCAGCCCCCGGCCGCGGTCGAGTACGGCCTGATCGACCGGGTGATCGAGTCGCACGACTTCCAGCCGGTGCCGGCCGGCAGCTTCAGCCCGAACGGCAGCGACTAGACCGTCGGGGGGGAGGCGGCGCGGGGCCTAGGAGCCGCCGAGCCGCCGGTAAGCCCAGGCGCCGGCGATCGCCGCGCCGCCGCCCGCAACGACGCCGCCGAGCCCGGCCACTCGCGTCTGCGGCTCGCGGCTGGCGACGGCGAAGGCAACGGCATCGGCGCCGTCGAGTGCCGATGCCGTCAAGGTCAGCTGCCGCAGCCGGGCCGGGTCGCCGTGCGCCGCCAGGGTCAGTAGTCCGAGCGTCAGGTCGCGGGCGCCGGCGATTCTGGCAAGCGCCCGGCCAACTCCGTCGGTCTCGCCGAACAGCAGCGCCTTCAGCGTCGGCTCGGTCGCGAACAGGGCGACGACGCCGAGCCCGGTGCGGGCCGCGCCCAGCGCCAGCGCCAAACGGTGGGCGTTGGGGTCGGTTCGGTGGCGCAGCGGCATCGGTCCAATCTAGCCGCTGCGCCGCGCTGGTCATGATGAGCCGATGGCAGAGGGGGACACGATCCTGCGCGCCGCGCAGCGGCTCGACGCCGCGCTCAGCGGCGAGACGGTCGCCGCCAGCGCGCCCAACCCGCGCGGGCGCGCCGCCGGGATCGAGCGGCTCGACGGCCACCGCCTCGAGAGCGTCGAGTCCCACGGCAAGAACCTGCTGCTGCGTTTCGGCGACCTCGTCCTCCACAGCCACATGGGGATGAACGGCTCCTGGCACGTCTATCCCCGCGGCGGCCGCTGGCGCAAGCCGCGCCGCGCCGCCTGGGCGGTCCTCGCCGGCGAGCGCCAGGAAGCGGTCCAGTTCGGCGGCCCGACCCTGCGCCTGATTCCGGCGGCGCGGCTGCGCCGCGACCCCCAGCTGGCCCGGCTCGGCCCCGACATCCTCGCCCCCGAGTTCGACGCCGAGGCCGTGATCGTGGCGATGCGAGCCGAGCCCGGCCGCGGCCTCGGCGATGCCCTGCTCGACCAGACCCTGGTCGCCGGGATCGGCAACATCTTCAAGAGCGAGGCCTGCTTCGCCGCCCGCCTCGACCCCTGGCGGCCGATCGGCGACCTCGACGACGAGGAGCTGGGCGCCGTCCTCGCTGCCGCCCGCGCGCTGATGCGGGAAGCCGTCGCCAGCGGCCGCCACACCTACGCGGTCTACCGCGCCCGCCGCCCCTGCCCGAGCTGTGGCGGCCGCGTCTCCGCGCGCGGGCAGGGCGACGCCAACCGCACCACCTACTGGTGCCCCAACTGCCAGGGTTAGGGCCTTGAAGATCCCCTCGCTCAGGCGGCCCCCGAAGGCCGCGCCGCCTCCCGTCCCGGTCCGGCGCCCAGCGCGCTACTTCCTCGTCGCCGGCGTCCCCCTCGACCGCGAGCTGGACCGCCTCCGCGCCCTGCCCGTCTTCGCCTCCGGCCCGCTCGCCCAGCGCCGCCCGCAGCTGAAGGTGCGCCGCGCCCAGCGCCGCCCCAACCGGGTCGGCTTCGCGGTTCCGAGCGAGTACCGCCTCTCGGTCACCGCCTACCCGGGCATCCGCCCCGGCGACGTCCTCGAGACCCTGCTGCACGAGCTGACCCACCTCCACGTCGGCCGCGCCGCCGAGGCCCACGCGTGGCACGGCCGCACCTTCAAGACGACGCTTGCCCAGGCGATGCGCGAGGCCTACGGGATAGTCGGCCAGCCCCCGCGCAGCACCCTGCACGGCGCCTACGCCGAGGCGATCGAGGCAGCCCACCAAGCTGTCGCGCTCGACCTCGGGTCGAGCGTCAACACTTACTAGGCAGGCTCGTGCTCGAGTAGTCCTGGTACACCTCGGCGTCCGCGACGTAGGTGCCGTCCGGGAGCCGGAGCCATACCTCCTCTTCCTTTTTCACACCGGTGGTCCGGCAGCTGACCCGCACTTCCTGACCCTCTTCGAACTCATCGACAGTGATCGCCTGCGACCACGGCACGATGCGGCTGAACACGAGTGGATCGGTGGCGAAGTAGCGGTACGTTCGGGCTTCGCTGCTGATCAGGTCCCCGGCGCCACGGGCGGCGAGAACGAGAACAACCGCCATCGCGCAGAGGGCGGCGATTTCGAACGGGGAGTCGGGGACCCGTCCCAGGCGATAGCAACGGATGCCGACTATCGCCGCGGTCAGGACAACCCCAACCGAGAGCCACCAGGGAAGCCCGGTAAAGGCGCTGAGCAGTCCGAGGGCCAAGGTGAGAAGGCCGGTGGACGAGCCGATTGCCAGCTTCAGCCGCTTCGCGTTGTCCGAGTCGTGCTTGATCCCGAGAACCTAGGCGACCGGTCGCAGTGCCGGGTAAAAAGAGCCGACGCCCGGACTTGAACCGGGGACCCCTTCATTACGAATGAAGTGCTCTACCAACTGAGCTACGCCGGCGGGCTCGGGCCATTCTAGGAGGATCGGCGCTCGGTTCCGTCGCGCCCGCCGTCGATGATCCCGCGATGGCCAGGCAGCGCAACTCGAAGCAGCGGGAGGGGAACGAGATCGAGTTCTCGCGGATCGTCGCCTTCAGCGACGGCGTCTTCGCGATCGCGATCACCCTGCTCGTCCTCTCCTTCGGCATCCCCGACCACCTGCATGGAGAAAGCCTGGCGGAAGCGCTCTGGGGGCAACGCGACGACTTCCTCGCCTACGGGCTCAGCTTCGCCGTGATCGGCCGCTTCTGGGTCGTCCACCACCGTTTCTTCAGCGAAGTGACGGGCTTCGACAACCGCCTGCTCGGGCTCAACATCTTCTACCTCGCCTGGATCGTCCTCATCCCCTTCAGCAGCGAGGTGCTGGGCGACCACGGGGGAGAGGCCGCCGCGGTCATCCTCTACGCGGCCAACCTCAGCGGCGTCATCCTCACCGGGATGTGGATGTCCGCCGACGCCCGCGGCGCCGGCCTGACCTCGATCGACGCGGCCGCCCACCGTGAACAGCGCTGGCGCTCGATCTACATCGCCACCGTCTTCCTCGCCTCGATCCCGGTCGCCTACGTCTCCACCAGCCTCGCCCCGTTCATGTGGCTGGCGCTCTTCTTCGACCCGGCTGCGCGCTTCTTTGCCGCCGAGGCGAAGCGCTAGCGCCGCACTGCGAGGAAGGCGACCGACTGCCCCTGGCGGGAGCAGCTGACCGCGGTGCCGCGGTCCGTCGCGGATGAGACGCAGCGATAGCCGCGGACCGTGCAGCCGCCGCGCCCGGCCCCGGCAGTGGGGGAGCAGGCGTCGCCTGCCCGCTGCCAGCCGTACATCAGCTGGCGCGCCTGGTCGCAGGAGACCGCGGTCGCGCGCAGCGATTCGGCATCGACCGCGCCGGTCTCACAGCTCTGGGCGCTGGCGCCGATTGGCCCGCTTCCAGGCACCGGTTCCGTTTCGTACTCGAAGGGCCCGGTGGTCCCGGCCGTCGAATCGGTCGAGGACGAGCCGCCGCATCCCGCCAGCAGCGCGGCGGCGAGGACGGCGATCGCAAAGGGGGCGGCGAGCCTCGTCGGCATGCCGCCAACCTACCCCTCGGCGGCCTCCTTGACTGGCTCGACGACCGGCTCGACGACGAGGTGCTCCAGCTCCCCGCAGATCGGGCAATCGGGCTCCGGCACGACGCGCTCGCGCTCGACGTCCATCGTCCGCAGGTCGTAGATGTGGGCGACGCCGAGGGTCGAGGGCGGCGCCAGCCCGGTCAGCAGGTGCATGATGTCGAGCCCGACCTGGCCGCCGATCATGCCGCAGGCCGGCCCCAGCGTTGCCGCCGGCGAGGCTTTGGCCCGGCGCTGCTCCACCGCCACGTCGAAGAGCGGGTATTCGCGCCGGTAGGCGGTCTCCTGGCAGGCGAAGCAGCCGGTCTTGCCGGGCACGTAGAGCGGACCCACGCGGGCGATCGGCGGGAAGTGGCTCATCGTGATGTAGGGGATGCCGGCCTCGAAGCAGGCCGAGTTGCACCAGCGCTCGATGTCGTGCGCCGGCCAGTCGGCGGCGTCGATGACGACGTCGGAGCCGGCGATGAACTCGGCGATCTCGGCCTCGCTCTCCAGCCGGCGAGCGGTTGAGGTCACATGCATCTCGGAGTTGAACTGGCGCAGCCGCCGCGCCGCCGCCTCGACCTTGAGCAGGCCGATCTCGGCCTCGCTGTAGAGGATCTGGCGGTTGAGGTTGCTGGCCTCGACCCGGTCGCCGTCGATCAACCACATCTCGCCGACGCCGATGCTGGCCAGCCACAGCGCCGCCGAGCCGCCGAGGCCGCCGACTCCCAGCACCGCCACCTTCGCCTCGCGCAGCCGGCGCTGGGCCTGCGAAGGCGTCGGGTCGCCGCTGCCGATGTCGCTGAAATAACGCAGCTGGCGGTCGAAACGGGCCAGCTCCGCCGCCGGCACGAGGTCGTCGTCGGCGGCGTCCTCGATCACCTCCAGCTCTCCCAGCTGGGCGATCAGGTCGCCGACTTCTTTCTCGCCGAACTTCGTCTGCAGCTGCTCGAGCGTGTGCTCCCCGTCGAGCGCGCCGAGCAGTTCCTTCTGTTCCTCGTTCGGCTTCTCGATGCGGATGTCGTTGCCGGCGCTGGGGCGCATCAGGTAGATGTCGCCGTCGGGAGAACCGACGGGCTCGGTGGTCCGTTTTATCCGCGGCCGCTTCATCGGCCGGCTAGCAGCTCTTGTGAATCAGCACCATCGGAATGGCGCTGCTCGTCGCGCTGATCTTCATCTCTTGCTCCCCCGTTTGCACTGCCCACGGCCAGCCACAGCAGGTTGGACTAGCCCCGTCTAATGATGGAGACCATCAAATCAATAGAAAGGGTTACCGCAGTGGGCGGTATTCCTGGATGCAGCGCCGATCTAGGCGGCCAGCGCCCGCGCGCGGGCGAAAGCGGCGTCGATCATCGGCACGGTCAGCTTGCCGGTGAACGTGTTCTGCTGGCTGGGGTGGAAGCAGCCGAGCAGGCGCCAGCGTCCGAGGTCGGCCTCGGCGAGATGCCCGAAGCGCGGCTTCGGCCGCGGGACCTCGACCCCGAGCGCGCGGGCCGCGCGGATGAAGCCGTCCCAGCCGAAGGAGCCGAGGGCGACGACCACCCGGCAGCGATCGAGCCGCTCCAGCTCGCGCTCCAGATAGGGGAGGCAGTTGTCGCGCTCGTCGGTCGTCGGCTTGTTCGCCGGCGGCGCGCAGCGCACCGTCGCGGTGACGTAGGCGTCGCGCAGCCGCAGGCCGTCGCCACGGTGGTCGGACTCCGCCTGGTTGGCGTAGCCGGCGCGATGCAGGGCGGCGTAGAGCCACTCGCCGGAGCGGTCGCCGGTGAACATGCGCCCAGTTCTGTTCGCTCCGTGTGCTGCTGGCGCCAGGCCGACGATCGCCACCCGCGCCGCCGGGTCGCCGAAGCCGTCGAGCGGCTTCGCCCAGTAGTCCTGGCCGCGGTAGCGCTTCGGCGGATCGGCGGCGCAGGCCTCGCGCCACTCGACCAGCCGCGGGCAGCGACGGCAGGCGTGGATCTCCTCCGCCAGCACGGCGAGCGCCGCGGCGCTGTCTTTGCTCATAGGCTTGGCGGCCTCTTCATGGCCTCGAACCGAATCACGCGCGGCGGCGCGGCGCGGCGCGCCCTGGTTCTGCTCGCGACGGCGGCCCTGGCCGCGCTCGCGCTGAGCGCCTGCGGCGGCAGCGGCGGCGAGACGACGACCGTGGCCACCGACAAGGCGGCCGACGCCGACACCCTGAACAACGTTCTTGCCCGCGAGCTGGCCGCGGTCCGCGCCTACGACCGCGTCCTGCCGCTGCTCCGGGGTCCCGCCCTCGCCAGCGCCCGCGAATTCCGCGCCCACGAACAGGAACACGTCGACGCCGTGATCAAAGCCCTGCGCGGGCTCGGCGAAAAAGCCGCGCCCGAGGCCGAAGAGATCGAAAGCGAAGAGCTGAAGAGCGAGGCCGAGGCGCTCGCCTTCCTCTACGAAGTCGAAAGCGTCTCGGTCGCCAACGACCTGCGGGCGGTCTCCCATCTCACCTACCCTTGGCCGCGCTCGCTGCTCGGCTCGATCGCCGCCAACCAGGCCCAGCACCTCGTTGTCCTGCGACGGGCGCTCGGCGCCAGCCTTGCCGAATCGATCCCAGGCGCCTTCGAGGACGGCACCGCCCCCGGACCATCGGAGAAGATGAGCGAATGACCGGCCCTCTCTACGCGATCGGCCGCTTCTGCTCGCGCCATCACTACCCGGTCATCGCCGCCTGGGTCGTCCTTGCGATCGCCCTCGTCCTGATCGGCCAGGCCGGCGGCAGCAAGACCAGCGAAAACCTGACCTTGCCGGGGACGGGTTCGACCACCGCGACCGAACTGCTCGAAGACAACCTGCCCGAGCAGGCCTACGGCAGCAACCCGCTGACCCTGGAAGCGCCGGCCGGCGGCAAGCTGACCGATCCGAAGTACTCGGCGGCGGTGCTGGAAACGGTCGAACGCCTGGAAAAGCTGGGCGACGTCAACCAGGCGACCAACCCGCTCAGCCCGCAGGGCGCCAACTTCCTCAGCAAGGACAAATCGATCGGCTACATCCCGGTCGTCCTCGGCATCGGCCCCGGCGAAATCGACGAAGAAGAGGCGCAGCGGATCCTCGACGCCGCCCAGCCGGCGCGCGCCGCCGGCCTTCACACCGCCGTCGGCAGCTACGTCGGCCAGCAGCTCTCCAAGCCCTCGACCGAGGTCAGCGAGGCGATCGGGCTCGGCGCCGCGGTGATCATCCTGCTCTTCGCCTTCGGCACCGCGACGGCGATGATGCTGCCGATCGTCTCGGCGCTGATCGGGCTCGCCTGCGCGCTCTCGATCATCCGCCTGCTGGAGCACGTGCTGGAGGTGCCGGGGGTCGCCTCGACCCTGGCGACGATGATCGGGCTCGGGGTCGGGATCGACTACGCGCTGTTCATCGTCACCCGCCACAAACTGCAGCTGGCCGAAGGGATGGAGCTGCGCGAGTCGATCGCCCGCGCCACCGCGACCGCCGGCGGCGCCGTCGTCTTCGCCGGCTTCACGGTCGTGATCGCCCTCTGCTCGCTCGCCTTCGCCGGCATCCCCCTGGTCAGCACGCTCGGCTTCACCGCCGCGGTCGCCGTCGTCGTCGCCGTCTGCGCCGCGGCGACGCTGCTGCCGGCGATGCTGGGCGCGCTCGGGCCCCACATCAACTCGCTCAGCATCAGGCGCGGCAAGGGCAACCCGGAGGACTCCGAGCCCCACGGATGGCGCCGCTGGGCCGAGGGGGTTGCCGCGCGGCCCTGGCGCTCGGCGATCGTGGCGATGATCGTCCTCGTGGTGCTGGCGCTGCCGATCTTCCAGCTCGAGCTGGGCCAGAACGACATCAGCGCCCTGCCCAAGGACACGACCTCGCGCCAGGCCTACGACAGCCTCACCAAGGGCTTCGGCCCCGGCGTCAACGGGCCACTGCTCGTCGCCTCCGAATTCAAGACGCCGGCGGAAGCGAAACAGGTGCTGCCCGGCCTGCAGAAAGCGATCGGCGCCACCGCCGACGTCGCCGCGGTGACCGAACCGAGCTTCGACGAAACGGGCACGGTCACGGTCTTCACGGTGATCTCGAAATCCGAGCCCTGGGCCGACGAGACCGTCAGCCTGGTCGAAAACCTCAGGGACACGACGATCCCGAAAGCCCAGAACGGAACCGAGGCGCAGTCCTACGTCGGCGGCCAGACCGCCGGCTACATCGACCTCGGCGCCCAGATCGCCGAAAAGCTGCCGCTGATGATCGCGATCGTCGTCGCGCTCAGCTTCCTCGTCCTGCTGGTCGCCTTCCGCTCGCTGCTGGTCCCGATCAAGGCGGCGGCGATGAACCTGATCTCCGTCGCCGCCGCCTACGGGGTGGTGACCGCCGTCTTCCAGCTCGGCTGGGGCTCCTCGCTGATCGGGCTCGACCATGCGATCCCGATCGTCAGCTTCGTGCCGCTGCTGATGTTCGCGATCCTCTTCGGGCTCTCGATGGACTACGAGGTCTTCCTGCTGACGCAGATGCGGGAGCACTTCACCAAGTACGGAGACGAGCGCCGCGCCGTGGTCGAAGGGCTGGCCAACACCGGCCGCGTGATCACCTCGGCGGCGGCGATCATGGTCTGCGTCTTCACCAGCTTCGTCCTCAACGGCGACCCGGTGGTGAAGGAGTTCGGGGTCGGGTTGGCAGTGGCGATCGCGATCGACTCGACCCTGGTCCGCTGCCTGCTGGTGCCGGCGGTGATGGTCCTGCTCGGCAAGCGCGCCTGGTGGCTGCCCCGCTGGATGGACCGGATCGTCCCCCACATCAGCATCGAGGGCGAGGAGTTCTTCGCCGCCCGCGACGCCAAGCTCGCCGCCGAACGACCAGACTGAGGCGATGTTCCCGCTGAACCTGCCGAATGCGCTGACCCTGCTGCGCATCCTGGCGGTGCCGGTGGTCGTGGTGGCACTGCTGGGGGAGACCCCGAACGGGGACACCTTCGCCGCCCTGGTCTTCGCCCTGGCGGCGGCGACCGACGGGCTCGATGGCTACTTCGCGCGCTCGCGCGGGTCGATCACCACCTTCGGCAAGCTGATGGACCCGCTCGCCGACAAGCTGCTGATCATCGGCGCCCTGGTCTCTTTGGTCTCACTCGACCGGCTCGAAGCCTGGGTGGCGATGGTGATCATCGCCCGCGAGATCGCCGTCACCATCCTCCGCACGATCGCCGCCGAGCGCGGGCTCGTGATCTCGGCCAGCTGGCTCGGCAAGCTGAAGACGGTGCTGCAGATCGCCGCCGTGATCGCCCTGATCGTCACCGACCCGGCGCCGCTCGGCGTCGACCTGCTCGTCTACGCGGCCCTGATCGTCACCGTCCTCAGCGGCGCCGACTACTTCTTCGGCCTGCGCAAGCGAATCGAGGAACAGCAGAAGGAGCGGGCGGCGGCGAAAGCCAAGCCGGCGGCCTAAGTTCTACGAGCCGAGGTTCTCCAGCCATTCGCGCTTGGTCTGGTGGCGCGCCTGTAGCTCGCCGCTGAGCAGCTCCGCCCGCAGCTCGCCGAGGGTGCCGTAGCGCTCGGCGACGACGTTGTGGCGGTGGATCGTCTCCAGGTTCTCCTGGCGCGCCATCACGAAGGCCTCGTCGGGCAGGTCCGGGTAGCCCTCGACCACCTGGCGCACCATCTCCCGCACGCAGTCCTCGACGAAACGCGGGTTTTCGTGCGCTTTTACAACGACCGCCAGCTCGTCGGGGCGCTTCATCAGCTCGTAGATCTCCGAGCTCATCGAGCCCTCGACGATCCGCAGCAGCTGCGGCGCGTCGATCCAGGCCGGGCCGCCCTCGGGGCAGCCGACGTGGAGGGTGCCGATGCCGCGCTGGTTGTGGGTCGCGATCGGGACCACGTCGACGACGCGCTCGATCTCCTCGGCGCTGAAGCCCTCGGCCGCGAGCCGTTCGCGCGAGAGCCCGGCGACCATCTCCTGCGCGCAGGGGCAGGCGGTCATCCCCTGGGCCTGGACGCCGGTCAGGGTCCGCGTGCCCTGCTCGGAGTCGACCGCGGTGCCGAAGAGGACGTAGATCTCCTGCGTGCTCTTGCCGCTCTCCGGGGTCGAGACCGTCTCCGGGTAGTGAGCGGTGACAGACACCTCGGCCCGCAGGCCGCCCTGCAGCTCGCGCACCTTCTGGGCGACGTGGGCGGCCAGCACCTCGGCCTTGAAGGCCTCGCCCAGCACCACCTCGTCGATCGCCTCGCCGACGATCTCCTCGAAGCGGGACATGTGGACCCCGGCCTGGCGCGGGTTGAGGTCGACGAAGCACTCGAACTCGGCGTAGAAGAGGTTCTCGGCGCCGTCGGCCTTGACCCGGATCACCTTCTCGACCCCGGTCACGCCGACCCGGGAGAGGCTGACCTGGGTCGCCGGCAGCGAGGCCTGGACATCGGGAGTGGCGGTCGGCTGGTCGGCCATCGGCTTATGAAGAGTAAGCGACGGCGCTTCCCGGCTGCGAACAGGGCACTCGGGGGTCTTCGACCATTGAAGAGAATCTTCCGCCTATACTTCGCCTGGCCGGAGCGTCCTGGCCGGTGTACGGGGAATTGGGGGAGAGGTGCAGTGACTATCGAACCGCTAGAGACGGTGTCCAACGTCATGGAGCGCGACGGCGAGGTAAGCCCTGTCGCCGAGGTCGAGGAGCTGCGTGGCCTGATCGCGCTCGGCCGCGAGCGCGGCTACCTCACCTTCGAGCAGATCGCGGCCACCCTGGAGGAGGTCGAGATCACCAAGGAGCAGGTCTCCGGCCTGCACGCCCACCTGGTTGAGCACGGCGTCGACGTGATCGCCGAGGACGGCGTCAGCGCCTACAAAGAGGCGCGCGGCGGCGGTGAGAGCGCCGCTGGCCAGAGCAAGAAAGAAGAGCTTGACCTCACGGTCGAGCCCAGCCTCGACTCGCTGCGGCTCTACCTGCGCTCGATCGGCCGGGTCGAGCTGCTCACCGCGGCCCAGGAGGTCGAACTGGCGAAGCGGATCGAGCGCGGCGACATGCTGGCGAAGCGGCAGATGGTCGAGGCCAACCTGCGCCTCGTCGTCTCGATCGCCAAAGGCTATCTGGGCCGCGGCCTCAGCTTCCTCGACCTGATCCAGGAGGGCTCGCTGGGCTTGATCCGGGCGGTCGAGAAGTTCGACTACCGGCGCGGCTACAAGTTCTCCACCTATGCGACCTGGTGGATCCGCCAGGCGGTGACGCGGGCGATCGCCGACAAGGCGCGGACGATCCGCATCCCCGTCCACATGGTCGAGAAGCTGAACCGGGTGGCCCACGTCGAGCGCCAGCTGGTGCAGAAGCTGGGCCGCGAGCCGGAGCCGGCCGAGATCGCCGAGGAGCTGCGCTGGCCGGTCTCCGACGTGCGCGACATCCAGCGCGTCTCCCAGCTGCCGGTCTCGCTGGAGAAACCGGTCGGCGACGAGGACGAATCCGAGCTGGGCGACTTCGTCGCCGACGACGCCGTGCTGGAGCCGTTCGAGGAAGCGAGCGAGCATCTGCAGAAGGAGGGCGTGCAGAAAGCGCTGGGAGCGCTGCCCGAACGCGAGCGCCGGGTTATCGAACTTCGCTACGGCCTCGGCGGCACCGAGCCACTGACCCTCGAGGAAGTGGGCCGGGCCTTCGGCGTCACCCGCGAGCGGATTCGCCAGATCGAGAACAACACGCTGAAGAAGCTGCAGCGCCTGCCCGAGGCCCAGATGCTTCGGGAAGCCAGCTAGCCGCGCTTCAGCGCGGCTCGAGCACGAAGATCGACGGCTCGCGGTCCAGCTTCGCCTTGTAGTCGTCGAAGCCGGCGTACTGCTCGTTGTGCTTGCGCCAAAGGTCGTCGTGCTCGGTGCCCTCGGCGATGCGGGCGCGGACGGAGCGCCGCTCGCGGCCGATCTCGACCTCGGCCTCGGGGTTCGCCCGCAGGTTGAACGACCAGGCGGGAGTCTTGGCGTTGCCGGCGTTGGTGTTGATCAGGCTGACGCTGTCGCCGTCGGCCAGGTAGACGACCGGCGCCGTCCGCGGCTCCCCCGATTTGCGCCCGGTCGTGGTCAGCAGGAGAACGGGCGCGCGGCCGACCTTGCCGCCGACGCGGCCGCCGCTGAGCCGGTACAGCGGGATGTTCAGCTTCCCGGTCCAGCGCAGCCCGGTGGCGCCGAGGGAGTTCGAGATGCGGGCGTAGAAGTGGTCGCTTGGCATGCCGATGAGTATCCCGCAATAGAGTGAGCGCGATGGCCGAGCCGCACCCCTTCCACCGCGCTGCCGAAGCCAAGGACGTCGAGTTGATGACGGAGACCCTGCGCGAGGACGTCGTCCTCCACAGCCCGATTCTCTTCCGTGGCTTCGAGGGCCGCGAGATGGTCGGCCAGGTCCTCGCCCACGTCGCCGCCACGCTCGAGGGCCTCACCTACACCGACGAGCTGGCCGACGGCGACACGGTCTGCCTCCGTTTCCAGGCGAAGGTCGGCGACCGCGAGCTGGAAGGCATCGACTTCCTCGAGCTAGACGCCGACGGCAAGGTCGCCGAGCTGACTGTCTTCATGCGCCCGCTCTCGGCGATCACCGCCTTCAACGAGCAGATGAAAGTGCGCTTGGGCGTCGCGTAGCCCCGGCATGGCGAGCCCCTCTAGAATCGCGCACGATCCGCCACCAGGGGGAGTGTCCGAGTGGTTAAAGGAGACGGGCTGTAAACCCGTTGGCTCTGCCTACGCAGGTTCGAATCCTGCCTCCCCCATATGAGCGATCTCAACGGCCGGGTGATCGCGATCGCCGGAGTCGGCGGCGGGCTTGGGCCGCTCGTGGCCGCCCGGCTGGGCGCCGCCGGGGCGACGGTGGCGGGGACGGACCGCGACCAGGGCCTGCTCGACGCGCTCCCGGCTGAGCTCGGCCTCGAAGCCGATCGCTGGGACGGCCGCGCGGTCGACCTGCTCGACGAGGAGGCGGCGCGCGAGTGGTGCGTGGCCCTGGTCGAGCGATTCGGCCGGGTCGACGGACTCATCCACCTGGTTGGCGGCTGGCGCGGCGGCAAGCCGCTGCACGAGGCGCCGCTGGCGGACTGGGACCTCCTCCACGACCTGCTGGTGCGGACCGTCCAGCACACCACCCGCGCCTTCCATGACCAGCTGGCGGCGAGCGATCACGGCCGCTTCGTCCTCGTCTCCGCCAAGCAGGCGCAGTCGCCGTCCAACACCAACGCCGCCTACGCGGCGGCGAAGGCGGCGGCCGAGGCCTGGACCCTCGCCTTCGCCGACGGCTTCGAGCCCGGCGGCGCGACCGCCAACATCGTCGTCATCGACGCCCTGCTGACGCCGCGGATGCGGGCCGAGAGCCCCGGCGAGGACTTTCCTGCCTTCACCCCGGCCGAGCACGTCGCGGAGGCGATTGGCTTTCTCTGCTCGGATGCAGGGGAAAAGATGAACGGTCAGCGTTTGCCGCTTACCATGGGTTGATGAGCCCCCGGCCCAAACGCCCACAGGCGCCCGAGGGCAAGATGACGATCGGCGAGCTGGCGCGGCGGACGGGGATGACCGTGCGCAACATCCGCGCCCACCAGACCCGCGGCCTGCTGCCGCCGCCGGAGGTCCACGGCCGCACCGGCTACTACAACGACGAGCACATGGCGCGGATCGAGCTGACCCGCGAAATGCAGGCCGAGGGCCTCAACCTGGAGGCGATCCGCCGCGTCCTCGAGAGCACCGAGGGCTCCTCGGCGGAGATCGTCGACTTCGCCCGCGCCGTGCGGGCCCCGTTCGAGGACGAGACGCCGGAAATCTTCGACCCGGCCGAGCTGGCGGAAATCTGGGGCGCCAAGGAGCTGGACTCGAAGCTGATCCGCCGCGGCGAGAAGCTCGGCATCCTGCGCGAGCTGCCCGACGGCAAGATCGAGGCGATCAGCCCGCGCCTGCAGCGCGCCGGCGGCGCGCTGGTCGAGCTGGGCGTCAACCCCAACGCCACCCTCGACGTCGCCGACAAGCTGCGGCGCCAGGCCGATGCCGCCGCCCGCACCTTCGTCGACCTCTTCGTCAAGGAGATCTGGGAGCCGTTCGACAAGGCCGGCCAGCCGGAAGAGGACTGGCCGAAGGTGCGCAACGCGCTCGACCGGGTGCGGCCACTGGCCTCCGACGCCGTCCTGGCGATGTTCCAGATCGCGATGGGCGAGGCGACCGAGAAAGCCGGCGAACGCACCCTGCACGAAGCCGCCAAGCGCTCGAAGAAGCGCTCCAAGCGCAACGGCTGAGAAAAACCTTGACTCCTGTCCCTCGACACACGAACATACGTTCGTATGGAGATCGCTTGCTTCACTGACAGCAGCTCGCGGTCTCCCGTGCGCCCGGGCCATTCCGGGGGGCCTCGGCCCGGGCGCACCGTTCTTGCCGATCCGGTTGCCGCGGCGGAGCGGACCGAGGCGATGGTGCGGCAGCTGGAGGCGATCGGCGCCGCGGTCGAGTCGGAGCGGGCGGGCGAGGCCTTCTTCGCGCTCGACGGCCTGCGCGGGATCCACGGCGGCGACAGCGCCGGCGTCCTCGCCGCGGCGCGCGAAGCGCTCGGCGTCCGCGCCGGCGAGGCGGCTGCGCCGCAGATCCGGATCGGCACCGCGCCGAACCGCTTCGCTGCCTTCGCCGCCGCCCTGGAGGGCGTTTCGGTGCCGCAGCAGCGGCTGCACGTCTTCCTGGCGCCGCTGCCGACCTCGATCCTGCCGGCGCGCCTCGACGCCCCGCCGCGCGAGGCCGGGGAGCTGGTCGTCACCCTCGAGCGGCTCGGCATCGACACCCTGCAGGCGCTCTCGCGGATCTCGGCCGACCGCATCGCCGACCGCTTCGGGCCGCTCGGCCTGCAGGCGCGGCGGCTCGCCCGCGGCGTCGACACGCCGCTGCGGCCGCGCGCGCCGCACGAGGAGCTGAGCGAGCAGATCGAGCTGCCCGAGGGAACGGCCGGACGGCAGCTCTCGCGCGCCCTGGAGCTGCTCGTCGACCGCCTGCTCGCGGCGCCGCAGCGCCGTGGGCGGACATTGCTCGGCCTGCGCTTCGGCGCCCTGCTCAGCGCCGGCGGCAGCTGGAACGTCGAGCAGGGGCTGGGCCGGCCGACCGCGTCGGCGCGGACCCTGCGTTCGCTGCTGGAGCCGCGACTGGAGTCGTTGCCCGGCCCGGTCGCGGCGCTGCGGCTGCGGGCTCTCGGGCTGGGCCCGCCGGCCGCCGACCAGATTGAGCTCGCGGTCGGTGGCGAAGAGCCGCGGCGGCGGCGCCTCGGGGCCGCCGTGCGGGAGGTGCGCGCGGTGCAGGGCGCCGAGGCGCTGCTGAAGATCCTCCCCGTCGACTCCGCCTCGCGCATCCCCGAGCGCTGGGCGATGTTGACTCCCTTCCCCGAGCTGTAGCGCCGGGGTGGGACGATGGCTCCGGGACTGCGCCGCCTCTACGCGCCCCAGCCGGTGAGCGTGCGAACCGATCTCGGGGGCCGCCCGCTGGCGCTCGACGGGGTCGAGGTCGCCGCGGTCCGCGAGGAGTGGGTGATCGAAGACCGCTGGTGGATCCCGCAGCCGCTCCAGCGCCACTACTTCGAGCTGGCCCTCGCCAACGGCCGCGCCGCCGTCGTCTTCCGCAACGCTCGCAGCGGCTGCTGGCAGCGGCAGCGGGCCTGATGGCGGCCGCTCCTTACATAGAGCTGCACGCGCACTCGGCTTTCTCCTTCCTCGACGGCGCTTCGACCCCGATGGAGCTAGCCGTGGCCGCCAACGACCACGGCTACCCCGCCTTCGCGCTCACCGACCACGACGGGATCTGGGGCTCGCGCGAGTTCGCCGAGTCCTGCGAGGGGCTGGCGCTGCGGGCGATCACCGGGGCGGAGCTGACCGTGGCGCTACCCGGCGGCGGCGATCTATCGGCGCCGCAACCGCCCGCGCTCGCCCACGTCACCCTGCTGGTCGAAGACGCGAGCGGCTACCGCAACCTCTGCCGTCTGCTCACCGCCGCCCACGCGCACACGCGCGACAACCCGGGCCGCAGCGCCGGGCAGCCCTGGGCGACGCTGGAGCAACTGGAGCAGCATGCCGGCGGCCTCGTCTGCCTCTCCGGCTGCGCCCGCGACGGCGCCCTGGCGGGGGCCTGGGAGCGGCGGGACACGGCGCGCGGCGAGCAGCTGGGCCGGCGCCTGCTCGGCGCCTTCGGGCGGGAGCGGTTCCGGGTCGAGCTGCAGCGCCCATTCTGGCGCCACGACCGCGCCCGCAACCGCTGGCTCGCCCAGCTCGCCGCTCGCCTCGGCGTCCCCTGCGTGGCGACCGGCAACGTCCATGCCCACAGCCGCCGCCGCACCCTCCTCCAGGACGCCTTCGTCGCGATCGGGCTGGGAGAGACGCTGGAGGAGTCCGAGCCGCGCCGGCGCGGCAACCGCAGCTCGGCCCTGGCCTCGCCGCGGGCGATGGCCGCCCGCTTCGCCGAGCATCCCGAGGCGGTGGCCGAGACCGTGCGTCTGGCCGAGCGCCTCCAGTTCGACCTGACGACAGAGCTGGGCTACCGCTACCCGCGGCAGGGCGACGATGCCGCCGACCGCGAGCTGGCCGAGCTTTGCGGCGAACGGCTGGCGAGCAGCTACGGCGGCAGGCCCAGCCATGGCGACGCCAAGGGCCGTCTCGACCACGAGCTGGCGACGATCCGCAGCCTCGGCCTCTCCGGCTTCTTCCTGCTCCATCACGAGCTGCTGGAGCTGGCCCGCGAGGTCGCGGTCGAGGTGCGCGGGCGCGCTTCGGCCCGCGCGGTGCTGCCGCCGGGCCGCGGCCGCGGCTCCAGCGTCAGCTCGATCGTCTGCTACCTGACCGGCCTCTCTCACATCGATCCGGTCG
>DASYKN010000067.1:0-28097 GCA_035995325.1 Solirubrobacterales bacterium | reverse complement strand
CCAGCGCCGGCGCCGTGGGCTGGATGCAGTTCCTGCCTTCGAGCTGGGAGATGTACGGAGTCGACGCCAACGGCGACGGGCGCAAAGACCCCTACAACCCGGTCGACGCGATCTGCGCCGCCGCCCACTACCTGAAGATCGCCGGCGGCGACAAAGACCTCTACGGCGCGATCTTCGCCTACAACCACGCCGACTGGTACGTGCAGGAGGTCCTCCTCTACGCCCGCGCCTACGGCAAACTCCCCTCCGACCTGGTCGGCTCGCTGACCGGCCTCACCGAGGGCGCCCACTTCCCGGTCGCCGCCGACGCCCGCTACGCCGACGACATCTCGGCCCGGGCGGCGCTGAAGAACTCGACCACCGAGGCGCGGGTGAGCGGCAACGCGGCGGAAGTGATCTCCTCCTCGCCGACCCGGCGCGGCATCAACATCTTCTCCCGCGAGGGCGCGCCGGTGGTCGCCGTCAACGACGGCATCATCCGCAAGCTCGGCAGCTCGCCGCAGCTGGGCAAGTTCATCGTCCTCGAAGACACTTACGGCAACCGCTACACCTACGCCGAGCTGGGCAAGGTCGTCCGCGACCGGCGCCTGGTCGTGATGCCGACCGGGGCCGAGAAGCGGGTTCCGGTCGAAAGCCAGGACCTGCGGCCGCGGCTGCGCGCCCTGCCGAGCCGGGCCGAGGACGAGCGTCCCAGCGCCGCCACCGAGAACGCCCAGGTCAACTCGACCGACGGCTCGCTGCGGGTCGGCTCGAAAGTCATCGCCGGCACGGTGCTGGCCCGGGTCGCCGCCGGCGGCGAGGGCGTCGACTCCCACATCAACTTCGCGATCCGCCCCGCCGGCAAAGGCGCCCCGCGGATCGACCCGAAGCCGATCCTCGACGGCTGGAAGTTGCTCGAGGCGACGGCGATCTACCGCGCCAAGGGCAAGAACCCCTTCACCTCCCGCCTCAGCGGTGCCGGCGTCCTGCTGCTCTCCAAGGAGGCGCTGCAGAAGCGGGTGCTGGCCGACGAAGGCCTCTCGATCTACACCTGCGGGCGCGAAGACGTCGCCACCGGCCTGATCGACCGCCGCATCCTGGCGATGCTCGAGTACCTGCGCTCGAAAGGCTTCGAACTGACGATCACCGCGCTCGAGTGCGGCCACGGCTACCTCACCACCTCCGGCAACGTCTCCGAGCACAGCACCGGCGACGCGGTCGACATCGCCTTCATCAACGGCACGCCGGTGACCGGCAACCAGGGCCCGGGGACGATGACCGACGAACTGATCCGCGACGTCCTGCAGTTGCAGGGCACGATGGCGCCCCACCAGGTGATCTCGCTCGAGGACCTGCCGGGCGAAACCAGCTTCGCGATGGCCGACCACTACGACCACGTCCACGTCGGCTACCACCCGCTCGAAGGCAACCCGCTTGAAGCCCAGTTCTCGGCTCTGCTGAAACCGGACCAGTGGCAGCGCCTGATCGGCCGTCTCGGCCAGATCGAAAACCCCGAGGTGCCGATCAAGCCCTCGCAGTACTCGTTGCCCGACGAGAAGCGCGGTAGCGGCGCTTCTCACGGCGAAGACTGACTCTGCTCTGAAGGGGTTGGCGGGGGGAGGGATGGGGACCTCCTCCGCCGGAATTTAAGTCGCACGGCCTGCGGCCTTAGCTCCGATGTTGGAGCGCCGCTGCGCGGCGCATTTATCGGATTGCATTTCCGCCGCTTCGCGACATTCCGGCGGAGGAGGTCCCCATCCCTCCCCACGATGCATCAGATCGAGCAGCTGCTTGAGCAACGCGTCTGCATCGTGATCTGCGAGCTTCGCAGCGCCTCCTCCGTTCGCAGCTGCAAGCCCCGCGATGCGGGCGTCTCTCGGTCAGCTGAAGCTCGGCGCCTGCTCCCTCGCTCGTTCCCGCTGCCGGTGATGAGAGGGAGCAGGGCGGTCCTCTGGGCGAACGTCGCGAAGCGGCGATATGCAATCTGTCATCTGCGCGGCCTTTAGGCCGCGCTCCAACATCCCGAGCGGTGTCCCCATAGGGGACGCGCGAGCCAGTTCGACCAGAGGGCCGCCCTGCTCCCTCCACGCACAGCCCCGCGCGGACCGGGAGAATCGTGGCTTGGCCAAGTTCTTCGGATTCGCCCAGCTCGACTTCGCCGGACCGCTGCCACTTGCGGACGGGCGCTACCTGGCCCGCGACCAGGCCGACGGGGCCGAGAGCGTGCTGGTGGTGCTGACGCTGGGGGCGCCGCCGCCGCGAGCCCGGCGCCGACGACGACCGCGGCAGGCGGAGCCCAATGCCGAGCCCGCTCCCCTGCCGCTGACCCGGGTCACCGCGATCCGCGCCTTTGCTCCCTTCGCCAGCCTCGATGAGGCCTCGCGCTGGCTCGACCAGGGGACCGAGGCCGAGGACACCGCCGACGTGCTGGTGAGCGAAGGCGTCGACCTGCTCAACCGCGCCTTGCAGGCGCACGCGATCGCCGCCGCCGACCCGCACGGCACGACCCTGACGCCAGAGCTAGCGGTGGCGGTGCGGATTGGCTATGGCAGCGGCGAGGAGACCGCCGAGAGCCGCTTCGCCGACGCCCGCGACGTCGACGTCTGGGCCAGCGGCGCTTCGCGCCGGCAGCAGCGCCAGGAAGACCTGCGCCCGCAGGAACGGGTGGCGGCGGTGTTGGGCGGGCGCGAACGGGCCGACGCCTGCGAGACGCTGCTCCTCCGTGCCCGCGCCGATCTCAACGCCGGCCGCCGGCGCGAGGCGGCGCTGCAACTGCGGGTCGGGCTCGAGGCGCTGCTGGTCGAGCTGCGCGGCGCTCTCGGCGACGGCGGGCACGAGGAGGACATGGCAACGCTGGCTGAGCGACGCTCCGAGGCCGGGAGCGCGGCCAACGCCGCCCTGCACGGGGACCTGGGCGAGGGCGAAGCAGCTCAGGTGCAGTCGCTGCTGGAAATCTGCGAGCGCGTGCTGCGGCGCCGACGGGTTTTGAACGGCTAATGCGCCCTTATCTAAGCCTCAACTTGAGGTTTAGATAGGACGGACCTCAGAGGGCGAGCCGGTGGGCGACCACGTCGTCGAGCAGCGAATCGGCGAGATGGTGGGCTTCGTCGAGGGCGACTCCCTCGATCGACGGAACGCCGATCACGGTCAACCCGGCCGCCCGCGCCGCGGCGACGCCGGTCGGCGAGTCCTCGAGCGCGACCACGCTCGGCCCGGGCTCGACCCCGAGACGGCGGCAGGCCTCCAGGTAGGGGTCTGGCGCCGGCTTCGGCGCCGCGACTTCGTGGGCGCTGAGGACGACGTCGAAGGCGTCCTCGAAGCCGACCAGCTGCAGCGAGCGGACGACGAAGGCGAGCGGCGAGTTGGAGACGAGGCCGATCGGGGTGCCGCGGCGGCGCAGCTTCTGAAGCAGGTCGCGGGCGCCGACCATCGCCTCCACCCCATGCTCGAGCTCGGCGACGACGAGCGCGTTCAGCTCCTCGATCAGCTCGGCGGCCCGGCCCGGCTCCCCGAGCCGCTGCTCCAGCACGCCGCCGGCGATCTCGGCCGAGGTGCCGACCAGGACACGCTTGTCGGCGGGGGTGAACTCGGTGCCACGGCGGGCGAAGAGGTCCTGCTCCGCCCGGGTCCAGACCGACTCGGTGTCCAACAAGAGCCCGTCGTTGTCGAAGACGACGGCTACGGGGAGAGCGGACTCCATAGCCGCATCATCGCGAACCGGCTAACTTCGCGGGGTGCCCTTTCACATCGAAATCAATTCAGCGGTCAATCATGCTCGTGTGCTGAACGTCGACCGGGAGGCGCTTGTCCGCACGGTGCTGGAACCGTGGGTCGCGGGCCTGCCGTTCGAGCTGGACGAGAGCGAGTGGGAGCCGCGCGAGAGCCGCTTGACGATTCTCGAGGGACCGTCGGTGCAGGCCGGCGAGGGCGAGCCCGGCTGGGAAGCCATGCTGCGGGCGGCCGAGGACGTCACCCGGGCGCTGCTCGAAGAGGCCGAGGCAAGCGCGCCCGAGCAGACCGCGGCGGTGGTCGAAGCCGACTCGGTCGAGGCCGCGCTGGAGGCGCTGCGCAGGGGCCAGAGCCTGCGCCAGCTCCCCTGGTCGAAAGCGGTCGAGAAAATCGAGCGGCGCGACCCCGCCGTCGCCGGCGTGATCCTGGTCGTCAAGCCCCCCGGGCTTGCCTGGCCGCGCCCCTGAAGCGAACGCCGGCTAGGCGAGCGCGTCGAGGACCGCGGTCAGCTCCTCGACCACCTCGCCGTCCAACTTCAGCGTCGCGTCCTGGTCGTAGGGCGTCTCGCCCTTGGTGACGATCGCAAGGCGGCCACCGCGCTCGAGGGTCAGCTGCGGCAGGCCCGCCACCGGGTAGACGGCCAGCGAAGAGCCGACGCAGATCATCAGCTCGGCCCGTTCGGCCAGGTCGCGGGCCCTGACCATCGCGCTCTCGGAGAGCAGCTCGCCGAAGAGGACGACGTCGGGTTTGACCGGACCGCCGCAGCTGGAGCAGATAGCGACTCCGTCGCCGTCGAAGAGAGCCTCGACCTCGTCGATCTCGAAGACGGTGGCGCAGCGGGTGCAGGAGGAGGTCTCGATCGAGCCATGCACCTCGACCACGTTGCGGGAGCCACCGGCCCGGTGCAGGCGGTCGATGTTCTGGGTGACAACGCCCTCGATCAGGCCGCGGCGCTCCAGCTCCGCCAGCGCCTCGTGGGCCGGGTTGGGGCGTTTGTCCCCGAGCGACTGGAAGCGCGGCCGGTAGTAGGACCAAAAGCGCGCCGGATCGCGTTCGAAGACGTCGATGTGGGCGACCTCCATCGGGTCGACGTTCGCCCACAGCCCGGTCTCCGGGGTGCGGAAGTCGGGGATGCCCGAGGGGACCGAGACTCCGGCCCCGGTCAGGGCCACGGTGCAGCGCGACTCGCGGATCAACTCCGCCAGCCGCGCCGCCGCTGTCGCCTCGGCTACCTGCCGCTCCACTTGGGGGTGCGCTTGCCGAGGAAGGCGCCGATGCCCTCCTTCGCGTCCTCGCTGCCGAAGGCGGCCGCGAAGCCCTGCTTCTCGGCCTCGATGCCGGCGTCGAGTTCGCCCTTGTCGGAGACCGACTTGATCTGCTCGACCGCAACCGGCGCCTGGCCCGCCAGCTTGCGGCCCCACATCAGCGCCGTCTCGAACAGCTCGTGGTCGGGGACCAGGCGGTTGACCAAGCCCAGTTCGAGCGCCTCCTCCGAGAGGACGGCGTCGCCGACCAGGTTCATCTCCAGGGCCTTGTTCGGCCCGACCAGCCGGGCCAGGCGCTGGGTGCCGCCGAAGCCGGGGATGATCCCGAGCTTGATCTCGGGCTGGCCGAAGACGGCGGCCTCGGCGCCGATCCGCACGTCGCAGGCCATCGCCAGCTCGCAGCCGCCGCCGAAGGCGATCGAGTTGACGGCGGCGATCGTCGCCACCCGCGACTCACCGAACTCGCGCAGCAGCGCGTGGGCGGTCTCGATCAGGTCCTTGCCCGAGTCCGCGTCCATCCGCGTGAAGGCCTTGATGTCGGCCCCGGCCGAGAAGACGACCGGGATCGAGGAGGCGATAACCATCGCGCCGACGCCGTCGGCCGCCTTGACCCGCTCCCAGACGCTGCCGAGGTCGCGGATCACCTCCGGGGAGACGGCGTTCATCGGCAGGTTGGCGAGCCAGGCGATCGCGACCCCGTCGCGGGTCTCGAGCTTCACCGTCTCCGCCTGCTCGCCCTCGTCGGGCTGTGGGTAGGGGTAGAAGCCCTGGCCGCTGGCGAGCCCGAGCCGGCCCTGGGCGACCAGGCGCTTGAGCGTGACCGGCGGCGCGAAGCGGTCGCCGTGCTTCTCCTGCAGCTGCTCGAGCTGCTCCAGCGCCTTGTCGAGGCCTTCGACGTCGGCTTTCCAGAACGGCGGCAGCAGGCCGCGGGTCGGGTCGAGGCCGGCGCCGGCCATCATCCCGAGGTCGATGTCGCGGACCGAGCAGACCCCTTCCTCGACCAGCAACAGGGACTCGACCAGGGCGCGGCCGGTGAACATCGCCACCAGTTCCCCGGCGTCGGGGGCGGCGTCGCCGGGGATCGTCTGCTCGCCGTCCTTGAAGAAGCCCTCGCCACCGCTCTTGGCGCCGAGCTTGCCGTCGGCGACCAGCTGCTTCAGGCCCTGGTGGACGTAGAAGGTCTCGCCGTAGGACTCGTTGAGGTGCTCGGCGACGTGGAGGACGGTGTCGAGCCCGAGCAGGTCGGTGAGGAAGAAGGGGCCCATCGGGGCGACCTTCGCCTCGGCGATCGCCTGGTCGATCTGGGCGAGCGAGAGGCCATGCTCCTCCTGGGCGCGCCAGACCTCGCCGATCGTCGCCATCAGGATTTTGTTGACGACGAAGCCGGGCACCTCGCCGCAGACGATCGGCTGCTTCTTGATCGCCTGGGCGAAGTTGTAGGCGGCAGTGGCGGTCTCCTGCGAGGTGTCCTCGCCGACGATCACCTCGACCAGCGGCATCACCGAGGCCGGGTAGAAGAAGTGGAAGCCGACGACCTTGTCGGCGCGCAGGGTCGATTCGCCGACCTCGGTGATCGAGAGCGAGGAGGTGTTGGAGGAGAGGATCGCGTGGCCGGGAGTGGCGGCGTCGATCTCGCGGAAGACGGACTGCTTGATCGCCATCTTCTCCGGTACCGCCTCGATCACGAAGTCGACGTCGCCGAACTCGTCGTAGCTGGTGGTGCCGGTGACTCGGCCCATCACCTCGGCCAGGCGGGCGCCGGCCTGCTCCTGGGTCAGCTTCTCCTTCTTGACCAGGCGGGCAAGCTGGCCCTCGGTGACCGCACGAGCTTTCTCGACGGCGGCATCGACGAACTTCTGGTCGATGTCCTTGACGACGACAGGGATATCGGCGGCGGCGATCGCCTGGGCGATCTCGCCGCCCATCGTGCCGCCACCGACGACGGCGGCCTTGGAAACGAACATTGCGGGTGAGTCCTCCGGAGTTTTGGCTTGGCAGGGCGGCAGGGCGCCGCGGCGAGCGCAGGCTACCCGTTTGTCCGCGGCAACCTCAGCCACAAGGCTGAGGACTTGGCGGTGTCAGGGCGACGTTAAGTCTTCAATCTTGCTGCCAGGGTTAAAGGGTGGCGCGGTGGGTGCCGATAGGCACCTTTCATGCGCAGGGGGATCTGGATTGCGACTTTGGGCGCCGCGCTGACGCTGGGAGCCGGGCTCGGCCTGGTGCCGGCCGCGGCGAGCGCCCAGGGGCCGCAGGCGACGCTGACGCCGGGCGGGCGGGCGATCGCCCCTCCCTCCGCCCCGCCCGCGGTCAAGGCGATGATCGAAGCCGCGAACCGGATCCATCACCGGCCCTACCGCTGGGGCGGCGGCCACCGCCACTGGAACTCGGCCGGCTATGACTGCTCCGGCTCGGTCAGCTACGTGATGCACGCCGCCGGCCTGCTCGAATCGCCCCTGGACTCCACCGGCTTCATGCGCTGGGGCGGCGGCGGGGGCGGCAGCTGGGTGCGCGTCTACGCCAACCACGATCACGTCTTCGCGGTCATCGCCGGCCTGCGCTGGGACACCTCCTACAGCGAAGACGGCGACCGCACCGGCCCCGGCTGGAGCGAAGTCATGCGCCCGACCGGCGGCTTCCGCCTGCGCCATCCGCTCGGCCTCGAACGCGCGACGCCGCTCTCCTACTAGGCCCTCCTAACATCCGCGAATGCGGCAGCGGCTTCTCGACTTCGAGCTTCGACTCGACCTGCTCACCAGCGAGCGGAGCGACGCGTACGACTGGGGCCGCTCCTTCCTCTCCCCCGGCCTGCCCGAGGTCTGGGACGCCAACTGGGTCCTGATCGAGCGCGCCGGGATGTCGGCGGCCGAGGTCGTCGCCGCGGCCGACGAAGGGCTGGGCGCGTTCGCGCAGCGGACGGTGGCGATCGCCGACGAAGGCGAGGGCGGGCGCCTGCGCGAGGAGATGACCGCCCTGGGATGGGAGTCGGAGCTGACCCTCTACATGGCCTGGCAGGCCGAGACGGGCCGCACGGCAGGCCACGAGGTGGGTGAGACCGACTTCGCCGGTTGCGAAGGCCTGCGGCGGCGCTTGATCCGGGCCGAGTTCGACCCGGCGATGGCCAAGCTCGACGAGACCAGCGAGCAGCTGCTCGAGTCCAACCGCCGCTTCGCCGCCGCTGCCGGCGACCGCTGGTTCGTGGCGCCGCCGCACGAGCCCGCCAGCGCCTGCTGCCTCCTGCAGGGCGATGGGATCGCCCAGATCGAGGAGGTCGGCACCCTGGAGTCGGCGCGCGGTCAGGGCCTTGGGCAGGCGGTGGTGCTTGCCGCCCTCTCGGCCTCGCGACAGGCCGAAAACAGCGTCACCTTCCTCACCGCCGACGCCGACGACTGGCCGCAGCGGATGTACGAAAAGCTCGGCTTTTCCAGCTGCGGCGAGCTGACCGTGCTGCGACGGCGGCCGACATGA
This sequence comes from Solirubrobacterales bacterium, assembly GCA_035995325.1. Classification (GTDB taxonomy): domain Bacteria; phylum Actinomycetota; class Thermoleophilia; order Solirubrobacterales; family 70-9; genus VAYN01. Next base: position 19,659 of record DASYKN010000067.1, on the reverse strand, counting down.
GGGATAAGCGGCGCCGGGCAACGCTGTACGCAGGTACAAAGGCGCCCTCGGCGCCCTGCGGTTAGGCTCTTTTGGCTCTTCATAAGGGAGTTGGACCGGTTAATCGACCGTGCCCCCGAAGCGGGCGCGCGCCAAAAAGAGGACTACCTAAGCGATGACTCGTATCCGCCAGCAGAACGTGACCGCCGCACAGTGGAGCTCCAACGGGGAGTCGCTCGGCGCGGTCGACCTGACCCTTCCCGAAAACGAAGCCTTCGGCATCAACGTCTTCGACGTCTCCGAGCAGAAGGACCGCCTCCCGGCAGACGCCTTCGAGAAGCTGCAGGCGGCGATCGCGGGTGGCGACTCGCTGGACGCCGACCTCGCCGACGCCGTCGCCGAGGCGATGATGGCCTGGGCGCTGGAGAACGGCGCCACCCACTACACGCACATGTTCCAGCCGCTGACCGGCTCGACGGCGGAGAAGCACGACTCCTTCTTCGAGCCCGCGGGCGAAGGCAAGATGCTCGCCGGCTTCTCCGGCAAGGAGCTGATCCAGGGCGAGCCCGACGCCTCCTCCTTCCCGACCGGCGGCCTGCGCGCCACCTTCGAGGCCCGTGGCTACACCGCCTGGGACCCGACCAGCCCCGCCTTCATCATCGAGAACCCGAACGGCGCCCTGCTCGGGATCCCGACCGCGTTCGCCTCCTGGACCGGCGAGGCCCTGGACGGCAAGATCCCGCTGCTGCGCTCGATGGACGCGCTCTCGCGCTCGGCGATCAAGGCCCTGCGCCTGCTCGGCGACGAGGAGAGCAAGCATGTCTTCACCACCGTCGGCCCCGAGCAGGAGTACTTCCTGATCGACGAGCAGTACTTCTTCGAGCGGCCCGACCTGATCAGCACCGGCCGCACCCTGTTCGGCGCCAAGCCGCCCAAGGGGCACGAGCTGGACGACCACTACTTCGGCTCGATCCCGGAGCGGGTGCTGGCCTTCATGATGGAGTCCGAACTGGAGATGAAGAAGCTCGGCATCCCGGTCAAGACCCGTCACAACGAGGTCGCCCCGGCGCAGTACGAGATCGCGCCGATGTTCGAGAACTCGAACGTCGGCTCCGACCATCAGCAGCTGCTGATGCAGACGCTGGAGAGCGTCGCCCGCCGCTACGGCCTCGTCTGCCTCCTGCACGAGAAGCCGTTCGCCGGCGTCAACGGCTCCGGCAAGCACAACAACTGGTCGATGGGAACGGACGCCGGCAGCAACCTGCTCAACCCGGGCGACTCGCCGGAGGACAACATCCACTTCCTCTTCTTCTGCACGGCCGTGATCCAGGCGGTGAACAAACACCAGGGGCTGCTGCGGGCCTCGGTCGCGAACATCGGCCAGGACCACCGGCTCGGGGCCAACGAGGCGCCGCCGGCGATCATCTCGATCTTCCTCGGGGCCGAACTCGAAAAAGTCTTCGAGGCGATCGCGACGGGCGAGGGGGATCCGAACACGCCGGCCTCCTTCCTCGACCTGGGGACCACGGTGCTGCCGAAACTGCCGCTCGACGGCGGCGACCGCAACCGCACCTCGCCGTTTGCCTTCACCGGCAACAAATTCGAGTTCCGGGCACTGGGGTCAAGCATGTCGCTCGCCTTCCCGAACACCGTCCTCAACACGATCGCCGCCGAGGCGATCGACGAGCTGGCCGACAAGCTGCAGGCCAAGCTCGACAGCGGGGCGGCAATGCCGGAGGCGGTGATGGAGATCGTCAAAGACTCCTACCTCGCCAACAAGGACGTCTGCTTCGGTGGCGACAACTACTCGGAGGAGTGGCACGCCGAGGCCGAGCGGCGGGGGCTGAAGAACCTCCGCACCACCCCCGACGCGCTGCCCGAGGTGATCGCGCCCGACACGATCGCGGCCTTCAAGAAGTACAGCGTGCTGAACGAGCGCGAGCTCGAGTCCCGCTACGAGGTCTGGCTCGAGCAGTACTCGATCCGAGCCAACATCGAGGCCGAGGAGACGTTCGCGATCGCCCAGACGATGCTGCTGCCGGCGGGGCTGCGGCAGCTGGCCCTGATCGGCGAGGCCGGCGTTTCCGCTCTCGAGGGGGAGGTGCGCGAGCTGGTCGACGAGCTGGTCGCGGCGCTAGGCGAGCTGAAGTCGGCCAACGCCTACCCCGAAGACCTCGAGGGGCAGGAGCTGGCGACCTACGCCCGCGACAGGCAGCTGACGGCGATGGCGAACGTGCGCGAGGCAGCCGACAAGCTGGAGAAGGTCGTCGCTGACGACCTTTGGCCGTTGCCGAAGTACGAGGAGATGCTCTTCATCAAGTAGCGCGGGGGGCTGCCAGGGAGTCCGGGTAGGGATTCCTCTTAACTTTTTCGTGGAGCGCTGAGGGCCGCCTGAGGTCGCTAGTCGCGAAAAAGTACAAGACTTTTCATCCCTACCCGGACTCCCTGGCTAAGCGCTGGCTTCTCTCGAAGAGCTAGCTGGAAAGGCGCTTGAGTCGAGGTCGGCGCGTTACTTGTCTTTGTCGTCGTCGCTGGGGTTGTCGCGGACGGCGCGCCAGAGGATTAGGGCTACGGCTACGGCGCCGACGATCGGGATGAGGCCGCCGAAGACCGCCCAGATGGCCTCGGTGGCGAGCGGGGTCATGGGGGCGGCGGCAGGCCGGGGCCGCCGTTGAGCGGGTTGAGGTCGGCCAGCAGCTCCAGCAGGCGCGGCTCGGGCTCCTCGCTGTCGATCACGATCGCGGTGCCGGGCCAGGCGTAGCGCAGGTAGCGGCCGTAAGCCTGGCGTGAGCCGAGGTCCGGCTCGTAGATCCAGGAGCCGGTGTTCCAGTAGCGGTTGCTGCCGTCGCCGGCGCAGCGGACGTCGGCCAGCGGCTGGTGGGTGTGGGCGAAGACGATCTTCTCGACGTCGTGGCCCCAGTCGAGGTTGCGAACGACCTCGGCAAAGGCCTCCAGCGCGTGCTCGGAGGGGTCGCTGCGGGCGATCACCGTCGGCTCCGGGTAGAGCGGGCGCGAGGCGGCGGGGCCGCTCAGCGGCTGCTCGCGCGCCTGGCGCGCCGCCTCGCCGCGGACGACGGCGTCGAAGTGGGCCTCGCTCGGCAATGGCTCGGCGCCGTTGGCGGCGCCCTGGCCGCGGTCGCGCACCCGCGCCGCCAGGCGCTCGGCGCCGCGCACCGGGGCGCCGAGCGCCTGGGCGAAGCGCCCCGCCCGCTGGGCGGCGCGGAAGACGTTCTGCTGGGCGTGGGTGCCGTGCGGCATCTGCGCGGCGATGTAGAGCCACTCGGTCAGCAGGGTCGTGATCGACTCGTAGTCCTCGATGCAGTTCGGCTCCTCCGGGCCGCCGGCCGCGATCGCCCAGAGGGTCCGGGTCAGCAGGCGGTCGCCACGCGAGCCGGTCAGGCGCGCGTGCGGGTCGAGGTAGTGGCCGTGGGTGCAGAGGACGTCGCCGACCCGGTAGGTCGGGTAGGCGATCTCGATCTCCACCCCGGGCAGCCGCCGCTCGAGGAACTCGCGGAAGAAGCCGGGGCCGGGCGGGACCGTCGGCCGGTGGCCGCTCGCCAGCTTGGTCTCGAGCCGGTCCTCGTCGTCGCGGTGGACCAGGTGGTGGTCGTGGTTGCCGGCGAGGAAGACGAGGCGGCCGCCGGCCATCCGCTCGGCGATCAGCCGCAGCAGGCCGTCGGCGGCGTCGACCGCGTCCTCGACCGCGCCGAAGAGGAAGTCGAAGAGGTCGCCGAGGAAGATCAGCTCGTCGACGTCGTCCAAGGCCGGCGCCAGCCGCTCGAGGAAGAACTCCTCGGCCAGCAGGTCACGGCCCGTCCAGGCGCCGAAGTGGGTGTCGGAGATGACCAGCGCGCGCATCGTCGCGCCGAGTCTAAGAGGGACTAGGCGCGCTCGCCGACCCGCATCTTCAGACCGCCCCGCGGCGAGAGCGTCGGCATCTGGCGGATCGTCATCGTGCGGCCGGGCAGGGCGTCGACGCGCAGCCGCTGCAAGAGCATCGTCGCCACCAGCTTCACCTCGGTCTGGCCGAAGCGCTTGCCGATGCAGATGCGCGAGCCGCCGCCGAAGGGGACGTAGGCGCCGCGCGGCAGGGCCGCCTTACGCTCGCGCGTGAAGCGCTCGGGGATGAAGGCCTCGGGGTCGGGGAAGACCTCGGGCAGGCGGTGGCTGGCCCAGGAGCAGTAGTTGACATAGGCGCCACGAGGAACCGTGTAGCCGCCGAACTCGAACTCCTTGACGGCGCGCCGCGGCCCGATCCAGGCCGGCGGGTAGAGCCGCAGGACCTCGTCGAGGACCATGTCGAGGTAGGGCAGCTCGCGTTCGAGCTGGTCCGCGGTCGGGACGGCGCCGCCGAGGACCCGGTCCTGCTCCTCCTGCAGGCGGGCGACGACATCGGGGTGGCGCGCCAGCTCGTGCAGCATGAAGGTCACGGTCGAGGTCGAGGTGTCGTGGCCGGCGAACATCAGGGTCATCAGCTGGTCGCGGATCTCGCGATCGGTGAACGCCTCCCCCGCCTCGCCGCGGGCGCCGATCAGGAGGCTGAGGATGTCGCGCCGGTCGCCGGTGGGATTGGCCCGGCGGGCGGCGATCTCGGCGAAGACGATCTCGTCGAGGTCGCGCCGCGCGGCGAGCAGTTTGCGCCAGGGCGAGCCGGGTCCGCGCAGCAGCCGCAGCCCGAAGTCGATCCCGTAGTAGTGCAGGGCGCGCTCGAAAGCCGCGGCGGCCGCGGCGCCCTTGCCGGCCTCGTCCGGGTCGAGGCCGAGCAGCGCCCGCATCGCGATCCGCATCGCCAGGTTGCGCATCCAGTCGTAGACGTCGACCACGCCGCCCCGCGGGAGGGCGTCGATCGCGCCCGCGGCCTCGGCCGCCATCGCGTCGACCATGGCGGCGATCTGCTCGCGATGGAAGGCCGGCAGCATGATCGCGCGGGCGCGGTCGTGGTAGTCCTCGTCGACCGTCAGCAGGCCGTCGCCGAGCAGGGGGATGAGGTCGCCGAAGCTCGACTCGCGCCAGTGGAAGTTCTCCGGGTGGCCGACGGTGACGAAATGGTTGGCTTCGGGCCCGAGCATGAAGATCGAGCGGATGTGGAGCAGGCGCATGCTGAAGATCGGGCCGTGCTTTTCGTAGGCCTCGAGCAGCAGCGGCAGCGGGTCGTGGGCAACCTGGTGGGTGCGGGAGAAGCTCAGGTCGACCGGCCCCGGCGGCAGGTTCTGGCGCCCTTTGAGCTCGAAGGCGACGTCGCCGAAGACCCGGCGAAACGGGTTCTGCGAAAGGTGCGGCGGCGGCGCTACGGGGGCGCTGGTGTCAACGGAGGCCATCGGGCCGGGGATCATAACTGGCTGGGCAGCCAGTTTTTCCTCAGGAGGCGCTTGCCGCGAGCTGGCCGCAGGCCGCGTCGATGTCGCGGCCGCGGGTGAGGCGCACGGTCGCGGTCAACCCCCGCTCGGCCAAGATCGCGCGGAACCGCTCGATCCGCTCCGGCGAGGAGCCGTCGTAGGCGCCGGTCGGGTTATAGGGGATCAGGTTGACTTTGTAGACCCGCGGGTCGAGCAGGGCGGCGAGCTGGTTGGCGTGCTCGGGCAGGTCGTTGACGCCGTCGAGCATCACGTACTCGACGAAGACTTTGCGGCGGCGCTTGGCCCGGTAGCGGTCACAGGCGGCCAATACCTCGGCCAACGGGTAGCGGTCGTTGACCGGCATCAGCTGCGAGCGCAGGCCGTCGTTGGGCGCGTGCAGCGAGAGCGCCAGGGCGATCGGCAGCTCGCACTCGGCGATGCGGTCGATCCCCGGCACCCAGCCGACGGTCGAGATCGCCGTGCGGCGGTGGCTGACGCCGAGGTCGGGCAGCCGCTCGCAGGCGGCGAGCACGTTGTCGATGTTCATCGTCGGCTCGCCCATGCCCATGAAGACGACGTGGTCGATGTCTTCGACCCGGCGGAAGTGCAGCGCCTGGTCGAGGATCTCGTCGGCGCTGAGGTTGCGGCCGAACTTCATCTGGCCGGTGGCGCAAAAGGTGCAGGTCAACGGACACCCCGACTGCGAGGAGACGCAGACCGAGCGGCGGCCATCGCGGTAGCGCATCAGCACCGCCTCGAGCGAGCGACCGTCGTCGGTGTTGAAGAGCGCCTTGACGGTGCCGTCGTCGGACTTCGCCTCGGCCTGCAGGGAGAGCGTCGAGAGCGGCACCGCGACCTCGAGCCGGTCGCGCAGGGTCCCCGGCAGGTTGGTCATCTCCTCGTAGTCGCCGGCCCCGCGCGTTACCCACTCCCAGACCTGAGCGGCGCGGTAGGAGGGCTCGCCGGCGTCGGCGAGGATCTGCTCGAGCAGGAGGCGGTCCACCCGGCGAGTGTAGGGAGGCGGGCCTAGCCGGCGAGGGCGTCGGCCAGCAGGTCGACCTGGGCGGGGTCGCTGGAGCTGGGAAAGAGGATCAGCTCGTCGCAGCCGGCGTCGGCGAAGGCGGAGACGTACTGGCGCACGGTCTCGGCGTCCTTGGCGGCGCTGTTGGCGATGTAGTTGGCGGTGTCCTCGCCGAGCCAGGCGTAGTAGTCGGTGAGGTAGGCCTTGGCGTTCTGCTCGGCGCCGTCGCCGAGCGAGAAGTAGGCCAGGGCCATCTTCCGCGGCGTGCCCTCGCGGCCGGCATCGGCCCAGGCAGCGTTCAGTTTCTCGACCATGCCCTTGAATTCGTCGGGAGCCTGTCCACCGGCGATCCAGCCGTCGCCGACCCGGGCGGCGCGGGCCAGCGCCGCGTCGACGTAGCCGCCGATGACCAGGCTGGGGGCGCCCGCGCCGGAGGGGCCAACCTCGTCGCCCGCCCAGATCGCCTTGATCTCGTCCAGCGCTTTGTCGAGCCAGGCGCCGCGGCCCTCCATGCCGATGTGGCTGACCTCGTAGTCGTCCTCGCGGCCGCCGATCGCGATGCCGAGCGTGAAGCGGCCCTCGGATAGGGCGTTGAGGCTGAGCGTCTGCTTCGCCAGCTCGGCCGCGTTGGAGCGCAGCGGGCCGAGCAGGACGCTGGTGCAGAGGCCGATCTTCTCGGTCACCGCCGCAGCCGCCGATAGCGCGACCAGCGGCTCGTAGTTGGGATAGACGATGCGGTCGATCGTGCCGAGGCTGGAGAACTCGCGGGCCTCCGCCCTTCGCGCCCACTCGACCAGGTCCGCTCCGCTGGTGTTCGGCACGGCGTTCGGCAAACCGATTGCAACGTCCATCTAGCTCATCCCTTCATCGCTGGTTGACTCGGAAACCACCCTAGCGACGGGACTACCCCGGCCACAGGGGTCGAATCAGGCGTGGATCTTCTCGCCGCGCTCCAGCATCGCGACGAATTTGCGCAGCCGCCGCTCCCGCGTCTCCGGCTTTTTGGCGTCGTTGAGCCGGTAGATGACCGCGTAGCGGTTGGCGCTGTCGAGCGTGGCGAAGAACTCGCGGGCGGCGGCGTTGGCGTTCAGCTCCCGTTGCAGGTCGTCGGGGACCTTGGCGGTTCGCTGGCCCTCGTAGGCGGCCTCCCAGCGCCCGTCCGCTTTGGCGGCCTCGACCTCGGCCATCCCCGCCGGCCGCATCGTCCCGGCCGCGATCAGCTGCTCGACCTTGTCGCGGTTGATTCGCGACCAGCGGCCCCGCGGCCGCCGCGGCGTGAACCGCTGCAGGAAGAACTTCTCGTCGTGGCCGCGCTTCTGGCTGTCGATCCAGCCGAAGCAGAGCGCCAGCTCCAGCGCCTCGCCGTAGGTGACGCTGGCCTCGCCCGAGTCCTTCTTGGCGACCTTCAGCCAGAAGCCGTCGGGCTCGGTGTGGTGCTGCTCGAACCAGGCCTCGAGATCGGCGGGGGCGGCGAAGAGGAGGATCGGGAGGTCATCGGCCACCCGCGGATTGTCGCCAACCCGGCGGCGCCGGAGCGGCGGCTACTCCGGCAGCTCGGCTTCGAGCCGCGCCAGGGCCCCGCGGGCGTGGTCGAAGACCTTCGCGTCGCCGCTCAGCCGGTAGCGGGAGTTGGCTCCCATGATCACCGCGTAAAGCTCGAAGGCGAACCGCTCCGGGTCCTCGACGCCGGCGATCCCGGCCTGGCGCTGCAGCTCCCCGAGCCAGGCGTCGAGGGCGCCGGCGATCGCGTCGCGGACGGGGCCGGGCCGGTCGTCGTACTCGACCGAGGTGGCGCCCCAGAAGCAACCGCCGGTGTAGAGGTCGAGGTGGTCGAGGTACAGCTCCCCCATCGCCCGCAGGCGCGGGGCGCCGTCCGGGGCCGAGCTGGCCGGCTCGATCACGGCGACGCGGAAGCGCTGAGCGGCGGCTTCGATCGTCGCCAGCTGCAGCTCCTGCTTGGAGCCGAAGTGGGCGAAGAGGCCGCTCTTGCTCATCTCCAGCTCGGCCGCGAGGCGGCCGATCGAGAGCCCCTCCAGCCCCTCGACCGAGGCGAGGTCGACGGCGCGCTCGAGGATCGCCGCCCGGGTCTGGGCGCCCTTGCCGGCGCTGGTCGTCGTCGCGCTCATCTCCTTAAGGCTATAAAAGCACGAACGTTCGTGCAAATCGCTTAGGATGCCGCCGCAGCCCCGACAGGGGGCCGAACCTAGGAGAGAGACGAGATGAGCAGCTACGAGGTGAAGAAGATCGATGAGATGGAGGCGATCTACCGCGGCGCCTTCAAGCGCGCCAGGGCGGAGCTTGGCGTCGAGGCTTTCGGGATGCAGATCATCGACCTGCCGCCCGACTACGAGAACTACCCAGAGCATGACCACACGCACGACAACCAGGAGGAGGTCTTCCTCGTCCTGCGCGGCGGCGGCGAGATCGAGATCGACGGCGAGCGTTTCCCGCTCGACGGCGACCACGTCGCCAGGGTCGGCCCGCTGACCAAGCGCAAGCTCTGGCCCGGGCCCGACGGCGTCCGCGTCGTCGTCCTCGGCGGCGTTCCCGGCGAGGCCTACGAGCCCGGCGACATCACCAAGCTGGGCGAGCCCGACCCGATGGCGGCGAGCTAGGCTGCCGATGTGCTTCGAGGCCTCCCGCTCCTAGCGGCGCTACTGGCGACGCTTGCGCTTGCCGCCCCGGGGGCGGCAAGCGCGACGAGCAGGGGCGGCGACTCCGGCGACGCGGTCGTCGTCGTCACGGGCGACGTCACCGTCGCCCGCGGCGAAACCGTCGACGGCGTCTTCATCGCCAGCGGCGACGCCCGGGTCGCCGGCCACGTCGATGGCGACGTGATCGTCCTCAAGGGCGACGTCCTCGTCTCCGGCCGGATCGACGGCGACCTCTTCACCGCCGACGGCACCGCCCGCCTGCTGCCGAGCGCGGAGGTCGGCGGCGACGTCCAGTACGGCGACGAGCGGCCGCTGGTCTCGCTCGACGCCCGCGTCCACGGCGACGTCACCAAGCAGGACTGGCCCGACGCCGGCGACCTCTTCTCCTGGATCGGCGGCTTCCTCGTCTGGCTCGCGGTCAGCCTCTCGCTGCTGGCCCTGGGCGCACTGCTGCTGCTGGTCGCGCCGCGCGCCGCCGACTCGCTCTACGCCCGCTCGCGCGAGCGGGTCGGGCCGACGCTGGCGATCGGCATCGCGATCCTGATCGTGCTGCCGCTGCTCGGCGTGATCGCCGCGATCACCGTCGTCGGCATCCCGCTAGCGCTCGGGATTACCCTGGCGCTGCTGCCGTTCGGCGCCGTCGCCTACGTGGCCTCCGCCTACGCGCTGGGCCGGCGGCTGCTCGGGCCGCCGCGGCACCGCATGCTCGCCTTCCTCGCCGGCCTGGCGATCATCCGCCTATTGGCCCTGGTCCCCTTCCTCGGCTTCGCCGTCGGCCTTGCCGCCCTGGTCTGGGGGCTGGGACTGATCGGCGCCGCTATCGGGGCGGCGCGGGATCCGGGCGATCCGATGCCGCCTCGAAGCCCCGGCACCTAAGCACCGGCACCGGCGGGTAGCGCGGGAAGTCGGGGTCCTCGCGCGACAGCTCGCAGAGGGAGAAAACCGAGCCACGGGTATTGGGGACGAGCCGCTGGTGGCGGCAGCTGTCGCAGAGGCCGTTGACTGGCCTAACGGCGCTCGGCATTGCGCTTGACGCCGCTGAGGATGCGGCGGGTGACGAGGACGTGCATGCGGGTGCCGATCACCAGTGCCCGGTAGACGCTGCCTTTGAGCCGCGGGAACTCGGCCCGGGTCTCGGCCCGGACCCGGGTGCCATCGGCGCCGAGGTCGTCGAGGCGGAAGACCAGCGCGTAGTTGGAGAAGCGGTGGCTGCCGACCAGCGCCAGCTCGGCCGGCGCGACGGCGGCGGCGACGTGGAAGCCGGGCAGCACCGAGCCGGTTGCCAGCGGCCGCGGACCCGAGGCCGCGGTGTCGGCGCAGCCGAGGATCCGGGCCATGCGCGAGGCGCCGCCGGCCGACACCGAGCCCTCGACCACCCGCAGCAGCGACGCCCAGACCGCGTCGCGGTCGGCGGCGACCAGCCGCGCGTGCTCGTCGACGTGCGGGAGCTGCTCGGCCGGAACGCCCATGAGTCGATGCTATTTGCGGCTTGACCCGCGTGTCTCCCGCCTTGACGGCGGCTAGCTTTGAAGGGTGAACGGCACCGCCACCCTCTTCGACGCCGACGCTGCCGCCTACACCGGCACGGTCGAGGTGCTGGGGGTGATCTTCTGCGCCGACGACGACGGCTACGCGGTCCTGGAGGTGCAGGACACCGACTCCGGCGAAGGCTTCGCGCTGGTCGGCCCCGTCGCCCACCTCAACAGCGGCGACCGGGCCGAAGTCAGCGGCGACTGGCAGACCCACAACCGCTACGGCCGCCAGCTGCGGGCGCAGGGCGCGCTGCCGCTCGACCCGGCCGACCGCGAGGGCCAGGTCGCCTACCTCACCTCGCTGCGCCACATCGGCCCGGCCCGGGCGGAACGGCTGGTCGACGACCACGGCGAGGGGGTCCTGGGGAAGATCGCCGCCGACCCGCACGGGACCTTCGCCGTCCTGCGCGGGATCAGCGAAAACCAGGCCGCGGCGGCGGCGGAATCCTGGCACGCCAGCCGCGCCGTCCGCGACCTTCACGTCCAGCTCGCCCCCCACGGCCTCGCCCACCTGGCGGTGCCGATCCACGCTGCCTACGGCGACCGCTCGCTGACCGTCCTGCACGAGGACCCCTACCGGCTGACCGAGGTCGCCGGCGTCGGCTTCGCCCGCGCCGACAAGATCGCCCTCGCCGCCGACGTCCCACCCGAGTCCGACCGCCGTGCCCAGGCGGCCGCCGTCTACGCGCTGGCCGAGGCCGAGCAGCAGGGCAACAGCTTCCTGCCGCTGGACGAGCTGGGCCGCCGTACGGCGCGGCTGATCGGGATGGTCCCCGATCCCGAGGTTCTAGTCGAGGCCCGCGGCCTGCTGGTCGACGAGGAGCGCGTCTACCGCGAGCTGACCCACGCCAGCGAGGTCGCGGTCGCGCAGACGCTTCGAGCCCGGCTCGAAGCCCCTCCCCACCTCGTCCACGACCCCGGCGAGGCGCCGCCGGTCACCGCGGACGACGGCGGCGAACTGACCGACGAGCAGTGGGCGGCGGTGCGGGGAGCGTTCGCCTCCCGCATCTCCGTCCTCACCGGCGGCCCCGGCGTCGGCAAGACCGTCTGCACGCGGGCGATCGTGGAGGAGGCGAAGGCGGCCAACGCGACGATCGCCCTCTGCGCGCCGACCGGGCGGGCGGCGCGGCGGCTGGAGGAAACGACCGGGCACGAGGCGCTGACGATCCACCGCCTGCTCGAGTGGATGCCCGGCCGCGAGCCCGCCTTCAGGCCCGGCCACCCGCTGCCGGCCGAGCTGGTGATCGTCGACGAGTCCTCGATGCTGAACCTGCGCCTGGCCGAGGTCCTGCTCGGCGGCCTCGCCGAGACCACCCACGTCGTCTTCGTCGGCGACGCCGACCAGCTGCCGCCGATCGGCGCCGGCAAGCCGTTCGAGGACCTGATCGCCTCCGAGGCGGCGCCGGTGGTGCGGCTCAGCCAGATCTTCCGCCAGGCGGCGCGGTCGATGATCACCACCGCCGCCCACGAGATCAACCAGGGCCGCCCGCCCCATCTCGAGCCGGCCGCAGACCAGGACCACGACTTCTTCTTCATCGACCGGCCCAACCCCGAGCGGGCGCTGGAGACGGTGGTCGAGGTGGTCGCCGAGCGGGCGCCGGCGAAATTCGAGGTCGACCCGATCCGCGACGTCCAGGTGCTGGCGCCGATGTATCGCGGAGCGGTCGGGATCGACGCCCTCAACGAGCGTCTGCAGGCCCGCCTCAACCCCGACGGCAAGCCGGCGCTGAACGAGCGCTTCCGGATCGGCGACCGCCTGATCCAGACCCGCAACTCACACGAGCTGGGGCTGATGAACGGCTCGATCGTCTTCCTCCGCTCCGACGACCCCGACGACGAGGCGATCGTCGTCGACCGCGACGACGGCGGCTCGCTGGTCATCCCCTATGGAGAGACGGCGACGCTGAAACTGGCCTACGCGATCTCGGTCCACAAGGCCCAGGGCTGCGAGGTGCCGGTCGTCGTCGGCGTCTGCCACCGCTCGCACTCGCGGATGCTCTCCCGGCCCCTGCTCTACACCGCGATCACCCGTGCCCGCAGCAGCTGCGTGCTGGTCGGCGACTCGGCGGCGCTGGCGGCGGCGGCGCGGCGCGGCGACGGCGGCGAGCGCCACTCAGGGCTGGCGCAGCGGCTGCGTCCGGGCTATACTTAAAATCGATGAGCGTGGCTTCCTCCCCCACCCCACCCGCCTAGCGCCGCTTCGTCGCCGCGGTCTCCGGCCGGTTCACCGGTTCGGGGTCTGCCCCCAACCGCCGGTCGACGAAGCGGCAGCAGGGCCGGCGGGGCAGTGGATACTTCCGCCGTGAACGAGGAAGCCAAGCCGCGCCTGCCGCTGGCGGAGATCGGGGCCACCGTCGTCGGCGTCGTCCTGCTTGGCCTGCTGGTGCTGGCGGTGCCACCGCTGCGCGACGCCTTCAGCGCCGCCCTCCATGGCGACAGCGCCGAGGTCCGGGAGCAGATCAACAGCCTCGGAGCCGCCGGGCCGTTGCTGATCCTCGCCCTCACCCTCGTCCACGCGGTCGTCTTCTACCCGGCCGAGATCGTCGACGCCGCCGCTGGCTTCGCCTACGGCTTCTTCCCGGCCCTGCTGCTGGTGATGACGGGCTGGCTGCTCTCCGCCCTGCTCTGCTTCGCGATCGGACGCTCGGTGGCGCGGCCGCTGCTCGACCGCTGGGTCGGGGCCGAGCGCTTCGAGCGGATCGAGGCGGCGATCGAGCGCGGCGGCGTGACCCTGCTGATCGCGATGAGGCTGGTCCCGATCTTCCCCTTCAGCCTCGTCTGTTACGCCGCCGGCGCCGCCCGGGTGCCGCTCTGGCGCTTCGTCTGGACGACCGCGGTCGGCTACCTGCCGATCACCGCCATCTCGGTCTACTTCGGGACCCGCCTCGAGGGCCTCTCGCTGACCGACCCGCTGGTGATCGGCACCGCCGCCGGGCTACTGGCGCTGCTGCTGGGCGGGCACTGGGTGATGCGCCGCCAGGCCGCCCGCGACGGCGCCTGAGCTACGCCGGCTAGCCGACCCGTTCGACCCGGAAGCTGAACACGGCCGCCTTGCGGGCGACATTGCCGGCGCCGTCGCGGGCGCGGACCTTGAGCGTGTGCTTGCCGGGACCGAAGCTGCGCGAGAAGCTGCGTCCGCAGAAGCGCAGCAGGCCGCGGTCGACTTTGCAGACGAAGCTGACATTGGGCTCGTCGGAGCGGAAGCGGAAGCTGCCCCGGACCTTGGCCAGGCGGGTGCGGATCAGCTTGCGCGGGTGCTTGGCGATCTTCGTCCGCGGCGCCCGGGTGTCGATCGTGAAGTAGGCGGCGCCGCTGCTGCCGGTCCGCCCGGAGACGTCGGTCGCGCTGACCGCGAGGCCATGGGTGCCGTCGGCGAGAGCGTTGGGCAGGCGGTAGGGCGAGGCGCACGGCTGCGGCAGCCCACCGTCGACCTGGCAGGCGAAGGCGACGGGGCGGTTGGCGAGGAACTCGATCGTCGGCTGGCGGTTGCGGCCGAGCGGCTCCGGCGGCTTGGTCAGCGTCACCGTCGGCGCCAGCACCAGCGCCTGCACCGCGCCGAAGGCGTCGAGGAGGCCGGCGCCGGCGGCCTGCGGCCCGAAGGAGCCGACTTTGCGGGCGGTCGCGAGCAGGGCGTCCCGCACCTGGCCGGCGCTGGCGCCGGGGTTCCCCTGTCGCACCAGCGCCGCGACCGCGGCTGCGTGCGGAGCGGCGGCCGAGGTGCCGCAGAAGCGGTAGGGCGGCGGGCCGCCGGGAATCGCCGGCAGGAAGAAGCTGGTGACGCCGCAGTCGCTGGCCGCCAGGTCGGGCTTGGCGATCACGCGCTCGCCGGTCGGCGCCGCCGCCTGCGGGCCGGCGACCGGGCCGAAGTAGTGCTTGACCGGGCCGCGCGAGGAATAGGGCTCGATCGTGAAGCTGTCGTTGTAGGGGACCGCGGCGACGGCGGTGGCGGCGGTCGAACCGGCGTGGCCGTAGACGGTCGGGCCGACGAGGTCTTCTCCGGCCGATTCGGGGTACTCGGTCTCGCTGACGCCGCTGCCGTTCTCGACCAGGGCGAATTTGAGCCGCGGCTCGGCGCCGGAGAAGCGGTTGACCACGAGCTGGACTTCGCGTTCGGGGCCTTCGTTTTCCCAGGCGAGGAACTCGAACGGCCGCTGGCTGAGGCTGTTGTCGTTGGCGGCCACCACCGGCGCCCCTTCGACTTCGACCAGTTCGCCGGCAGCGTCGAGCAGGAAGGCGTCGAAGTCGCTGCCGACGCCGTTCCAGGCTTCGGCCCACTGCAGGTCGACCGCGAGCGTCTTGCCGGCTTCGACCGTGATCCCGAAGGTTTCGTCGGGAAGCCCGGCTTCGGGCTGGTAGTCGAGGCAGTGCTGGGGATGCAGGCCCTGCGGCGAGGGCACTCCTTTTTCTTCTTCGGCTTTTTCCACTTCTTCGGAGAGGACGACGATCGCCGCCGGGCAGGCGCCCGCGTCGCGGAAGGCCGGCGTTTCCCAGGAGGCGATGTCGCGCCCTTTTTCGTCGACCAGGTTGTCGTTGCCCGCGGCCGAGAAGTAGGAGACGCCGCCAGCGGCGGCTTCCCCCGCCGCCACCGCGACCGGCCCGTCCTGGAAGAACGGCTCTTCGAAGTAGGTGACGTCGTCGGCGATCACCTTGGCCCCGGCCGCCGCCAGCGCCCTGATGTTGGCGGCGAATTGGAGTTCGCCGGTGAAGGCGGTGGCGAAGGCGATCGCGGCGCCGGGGGCGAGGTCGTGGACCACCTGGGCCATCGCCCGCCCCTCGTCCTTGCCGGCCGCTTCGGAGTCGTCGAGGACGTTGACGGCAGTGGTCGAGCCGCAGGGGCTGCCGGGGCCGGGCAGGTCGCCGGCGGCGACGTCTCCCGGCGCGTGGGTGGCCGCGGCCGCGCTGCGGTTGTAGGAGTCGGAGAGGATGCCGACGGTGACGCCGCTGCCGTCCACCCCGAAGCTGCCGCGCGCGTTGGCGGCGTTGAGCTGGGCGTCGCCGTCGGAGCGGACCGAGCCGCCGCAGTCGCTGGCGCGGACGAGCGGGCTGAGGACTTCGGTGACGGCGGCGACGCGGGGCAGGCCGCCGACCTCGGGCAGGTCGACGGGCCGCACGGCCGCGGTCACCGACTGATAGCGGGGACTGGCCTGGATAACCGCGGCGCCGGCCGCGCGCAGGGCGTCGACGCCGGCCCCGGCGCCGCTTTCGTAGCGAACCTCGACGAGGACGCGGTTGCCGTCGCGCAGCAGGCTGCCGGGGCCGCGTGCGGCAAGCCCCAGGCGCCCCGCCTGAGCGGACCGCGGCGCCGTCCGCAAGGCCGGCGTGGCCAGCTGCGCCAGCCGCGGCGAGAGCGCCGGATCGCCGGCGGGCGTGGAGGCGGCGCTGGCCGCCGCCGGCGCGAGCGCGCAGCCGGCGAGCAGCGCCGCAAGCGGCAGCTGCGACGCCAGACGGCGGCGTAGATCGAAGGCTGGGGTCATCTGGAGCGAGTTATCGACACAACCTGGCATCCCATGAAACACCCCGCAGCGTCATTCCGAGCGGCGCTCAGATGTAGGAGCCGCGCTTGAACCAGGCCAGCAACCCGATCAGCGAGACGACCAGGCTGCCGAGCCCGAGGACGAAGAAGGCCGCGGCGCTGTCGACGTTGACGACCAGCCACCTGAAGTTCTGGCCGAAGAAGCCGACGACGAAGGAGAGCGGCAGGAAGATCGTCGCCACCACGGTCAACTGCTTGGTGATCTGGTTGAGGCGGTTGGAGACGACCGAGAGATAGGCGTCGCGGCTGCCGGCGAGGAGGTCGCGGTAGGTGTCGATCTGGTCGGAGATCCGGATCGCGTGGTCGTAGACGTCGCGGAAGTAGTTGCGCGAGTCGGCTTCCAGCCCGGGTATTTCGAGGATGTCGTCGATCCCCCGGGCGAGCAGGTCGCGCTGCGGGGTGACCACGCGGCGCAGCTCGACCAGGCGCCGGCGCAGCTCGGTGATCTCCTCCAGCTGGTCCGTCGCGGGGCTTTCGAAGATCTCCCCGTCGAGCTGCTCCATGCGGTCGTCGAGGCGGTCGAGGATCGGGAAGAAGGAGTCGGTGAGCCCGTCGAGCACGCGGTAGACGACGAACTGCTCGGAGCTGGGCTGCTGGGCATCGAACCGTTCGCGCGCTTCCTCCAGCGGTTTGCAGGGGCACTGGTGCGAGGTGACGATGTAGCCGCCGCTGAGGAAGGCGTGGACCTCTTCCAGGTCGATCTCCCCGTTCTCCCGTTCGGTCGCGCCGTAGTAGACGAGGAACATGTAGTCGCCGAAGGCCTCGAGCTTCGGCCGTTGCCCGCGCTTGGCGATGTCCTCGAGCGCCAGCGGGTGGAAGGAGAAGACCTCCCCCAGGGCCGCCACCTCATCCGCGCCGGGGTCGGTGAGGTCGAGCCAGAAGTACTCGTCGCGCTCCAGCAGGCCGGCGATCGCGTCATGGTCGATGCTGTCGAGGAAGCGCACCTAGCTCGCAACGCTAGATCGGGACCCGGACGCTGCGGGGCCGGATTTTGCGGCGCCGGGGCCGCCGATCCTGCTACGGTCCACATCGTTAGGGCCGGTTAAGACCGGCAGAAAGTTTGTGTCTAGCGCTCGCGTCGTTGCTTCACTGCATTCTCCGCGTTCGCAGCACACTACGTGGAGGCAATGCATGCCTACTGGAACTGTTAAGTGGTTCAGCGACGACAAGGGCTACGGGTTCATTACGCCCGATGACGGCTCGAAGGACGTTTTCGTCCATCACAGCGCGATCCTGGGTGAGGGCTTCAAGTCCCTGACCGAGGGTTCCAAAGTGAGCTACGAGTCCGAAGAAGGACCGAAGGGTCCGGCCGCCGCGAGCGTCCAGCAGACTTCGTAGTACCGCACCACGCTTTAATAACGGGGCCCGCCTCTTTTGGTGGGCCCCGTTTTTTTACGCCCTCTGGGCTGCTCGGAGGATCATGGCCGGGCAGTCCCAGGACGCAGGAAGCGAAATGCGCTCTGCGCATGAGCGACCGAGAACGCAGGAATGCGAAGCGCCATGAGCCTCCGAACAGACCTCAGAAACATCGCGATCATTGCCCACGTCGACCACGGCAAGACGACGCTGGTCGACGCCATGCTCTGGCAGACCGGGACCTTCCGCAAAGGCCAGGACGTCGCCGAGCGGGTGATGGACTCGATGGACCTCGAGAAGGAGAAGGGGATCACGATCCTCGCCAAGAACACCGCGGTCAACCGCGGCGACGTCAAGTTCAACATCGTCGACACCCCCGGGCACGCCGACTTCGGCGGCGAGGTCGAGCGGGCGCTGACGATGGTCGACGGCGTCCTGCTCCTGGTCGACGCCTCCGAGGGGCCGCTGCCGCAGACGCGCTTCGTCCTGCGCAAGGCGCTGGAGTCGAAACTGCCGGTGATCCTCGTCGTCAACAAGGTCGACCGGCCCGACGCCCGCATCGCCGAGGTGGTCGACGAGGTCTACGAGCTTTTCCTCGACCTCGACGCCGACTCCGACCAGATCGAGTTCCCGATCGTCTACACCAACGCCAAAGCCGGCTGGGCCGCGCTCGAAGAGGGCGTCGAGGGCACTGACCTCGACCCGCTGATGGACCTGATGCTGGAGCGGATCCCGGCGCCGGAATACGACCCCGAGGCGCCGCTGCAAGCGCACGTCACCAACCTCGACGCCTCCCCCTACGTCGGCCGCCTCGCCCTCTGCCGGGTCCACAACGGCACGATCCGCTCCGGCCAGCCGATCGCCTGGTGCCGGGCCGATGGCAGCGTCCAGCGCGCCGCGGTCTCCGAGCTTTACATCACCGAGGGCCTCGAGCGGGTCAGCGCCGCCGAGGCCGGACCGGGCGAAATCATCGCCGTCGCCGGGCTCGAAGAGGTGACGATCGGCGAGACCCTGGCCGACCCCGAGAACCCGCAGCCGCTGCCGGTGATCGAGGTCGACGAGCCCTCGCTCTCGATCGTCCTCGGCATCAACACCTCGCCGCTGGCCGGCAAAGAGGGCAGCAAGCTGACCGCGCGCCAGATCCGCGACCGGCTCGACGCCGAGCTGATCGGCAACGTCTCGATCCGGGTCAAGGACACCGAGCGCCCCGACGCCTGGGAGGTCCAGGGCCGCGGCGAGCTGCAGCTGGTCGTGCTGCTGGAGCTGATGCGGCGCGAGGGCTTCGAGTTGACCGCCGGGCAGCCGCGCGTCGTCACCCGCGAGATCGAAGGCGAAATCCACGAGCCGGTCGAGCGGCTCGCGATCGACGTCCCCGAGGAGCACGTCGGCGCCGTCACCCAGATGCTCGCCGGCCGCAAGGGGCGGATGGAGCAGATGGTCAACCACTCGACCGGGTGGGTGCGGATGGACTACCTCGTCCCCGCCCGCGGCCTGATCGGCTTCCGCACCGAGTTCCTCACCGAGACCCGGGGCACCGGCATCCTCCACCACGTCTTCGACCGCTGGGAGCCCTGGGCGGGGGAGCTGCGCACGCGCCAGACCGGCTCGCTGGTCTCCGACCGCCGCGGCCAGACCGCCAGCTACTCGCTGTTCAGCCTGCAGGACCGCGGCACCCTCTTCGTCGGCTCCGGCGAGGAGGTCTACGAGGGGATGATCGTCGGCGAAAACGCCCGCTCCGAGGACCTCGACGTCAACCCGACCAAAGCCAAGCAGCAGACCAACGTGCGCGCCGCCAGCGCCGACATCCTCGTCCGCCTGGCGCCGCCGACCCGGCTCAGCCTCGAAGCCTCGCTCGAGTTCCTGCGCGACGACGAGTGCGTCGAAGTGACCCCCGAGTCGGTGCGCCTGCGCAAGCTGATCCTGGACAAAACGCAGCGGCTCAAGGCTGCCAAGCGGGGCGACGCCGCTCCGCGCATGGCCTAGGTCCTCGAAGGGCCGCCGGAGGGCGGGGTCCGGTTGCCCTCTGGGCGAATTCAGTCGCGTCCGCTTCGCGGACGGCTCCAGGTGTTGGTGCCCGCCTATGGCGGGCAGATAACAGATTGCATTTCGCCGCTTCGCGACATTCCTACGGAGGAGCCCCGACCTCCCTCCCTCGGAACGCGTCCTCTTGTGCGCTGAGGTGACGGAACTCTCTGAGAAAGGTTCCGCACCCTCGGCCGTCTTGGAAGTGCGTCTCCTTGGGCGGGGT
>DASYKN010000066.1:0-20703 GCA_035995325.1 Solirubrobacterales bacterium | reverse complement strand
TTGATCGCGGTGTCGAAGCCGAAGGTGTAGTCGGTGGCGCTGAGATCGTTGTCGATCGTCTTCGGCACGCCGATCACCGGGATCCCATGCTCCTCGTGAAGGCGGGAGGCCGCCCCCAGGGTGTCCTCGCCGCCGATCGCGATCAGCCCGTCGACCCCGGCCGCGGCCAGATTCTCGGCGATCCGCGCCGGCCCGCCCTCCCCGGCGAAGGGATTGGTCCGCGAGGAGCCGAGGATGGTGCCACCGCGAGGCAGGATCCCCCGCACCTCCGGCACGCCGAGCGGCTGGCTGTCGCCCTCCAGCGGCCCGCGCCAGCCGTCGCGGTAGCCGACGAACTCGTGCCCGTGGTTGCCGGCGCCTTTGCGCACGATCGCCCTGATCACCGCGTTGAGGCCGGGGCAATCGCCGCCGCCGGTGAGGACTCCGATCCGCATCGGCTCAGCTTAGAAGCTGTCCATTGCCGCCGTGAGGAGGTAAGTTCGAGGAACCCGACGAGGAGGAGAGATGAGCGAGTCGCCAGACCTCAAAGCAGTCACCCAGGTCCAGCAGCAGATCTGGTCGAAAGGCGACTTCGCGATGGTCGCCAACATCGTCTACTACGTCAGCGAGAGCCTGGCCGAAGCGCTCGACATCGTCCCCGACGAGCGCGTGCTCGACGTCGCCTGCGGCAGCGGCAACGGCGCCCTGGCGGCGGCGCGGAGAGCCTGGGGCAACACGGTCGGCGCCGACTACGTCCCTGCACTGCTCGAGCGCGGCCGCGAGCGCGCGGCCGCGGAGCGGTTGGAGATCGAGTTCGTCGAGGCCGACGCGCAGGACCTGCCCTTCGAGGACGGCAGCTTCGACGTCGCGATGTCGATCTTCGGCGCGATGTTCGCCCCCGACCAGGAGAAGGCGGCCTCCGAGCTGCTGCGCGTGGTCAAACAGGGCGGGCGGATCGGAATGGGCAACTGGTGCCCGGACGGCGCCGTCGGCACGATGTTCCAGACGATCTCCAAGCACGCGCCGCCGCCGCCGGGGATCCCCTCGCCGCTCGCCTGGGGCACCGAGGAGCGGGTTCGCGAGCTGTTCGGCGACGGGATCGCCGACCTGCGGGTCGAGCGCAAGGTCTCGCGCCAGCCCTTCCGCTCGCCCGACCACTACATCGAGTTCTTCCGCAAGTACTTCGGTCCGACCCAGACCGCCTACGAGCGGGTCGGCCCCGAGGGAGAGCAGGCCCTGACCGAGGACCTTCACGCCTTTCTCGAGGCTGTCAACACGGCCGGCGACCGCGCCATGGTGCTGGAGGCCGACTACCTCGAGGTAGTGGCCACGCGGGCCTAGGACTTCGGCTGCAGAACGCGGATCGCGGCGCCAATTAGCAACACCGTGAAGAAGACCAGGCCGGCGACCGGGCCGCCCTGCCCGAAGGCGTAGGAAACCGTCATCGCGGCGAGGGCCAGAAAGAGGGTGACGACCATTCCCATTGCGGCCGGAATCCTAGCCACTCAGGCGGCGAGCGCGACGCGCGCCTCGCTGAGGAAGCCGGCGACCGCGTCGGCGGCGCCCTGCGGCGAGCCGCCCTCGCCGCAGGCGCGGACGAGGCGGCTGCCGACGATGACGCCGTCGGCGACCTTCCCGACCTCGGCCGCCTGAGCGGCGGTGCCGATCCCAAAGCCGACCGCGACGGGGACCTCGGCCTCGGCTTTGGTCGCAGCGACCAGCCGCGCCAGGCTGGCCGGGATCGTGGCCCGCTCGCCGGTCGTCCCCACGGTGGAGACGACGTAGACGAAGCCGCGAGCGACGGCGCAGATCTGGGCGCGCCGCTCCGGCGAGGTCGTCGGCGCCACCAGCGGCACCAGCGCCAGCCCCTGGGCGGAGAACTCCGCTCGCACGTCCTCGGCCTCGCCCAGCGGCAGGTCGGGCACGATCGCGCCGGCCGCGCCGGCGGCGAGCGCGAGGCGGGCGAACTCGGTTGGCCCGCCATGGGCGAGGACCATGTTGGTGTAGGCCATCAGCACCACCGGGACCCGCTCGGCGACCGAGCGGCAGACCTCGAGCGCGGTCGCGAAGGTCGCGCCGGCCTCGAGCGCGGCGGTGGCGGCGGCGTGGATCGTCGGGCCGTCGGCCAGCGGATCGGAGAAGGGGACGCCAAGCTCGATCAGGTCGGCGCCGGAATCGACGTAGGCAGCGGCAACCGCGAGCGCGGTCTCGCGATCGGGGAAGCCGGCCATCATGTACGGCATCAGCGCCGCGCGGCCCTCGGAGCGAGCGGCGGCGAAGGCAGTGGAGATCTGCGCCTCGCCGCGCGAGCGCAGCGAGGGCGCCGCCAGCAGCTCCGGCTCGTCCAGGCCTGGATTGGAGGGATTGCCGCCCATCAGCCGCTCCGCTCCACGACCTCGGCCAGGTCCTTGTCGCCGCGGCCGGAAAGGCAGAGGACGTCGAAGCCGTCCTGCCCCGGGTTTTCCAGCAGCCAGGCGATCGCGTGCGAGGACTCGAGCGCCGGGATGATTCCCTCCAGCCGCGACAGCTCGCCGAAGGCGTCCAGCGCCTGGCGGTCGGAGATCGCCTCGTAGCGGGCGCGGCCGCTGTCGCGCAGGTAGGCGTGCTCGGGGCCGACACCGGGGTAGTCGAGGCCGGCCGAGACCGAGTGCGCCTCGAGGATCTGCCCCTCCTCGTCGGCGATCACAGAGGAGAGCGAGCCGTGCAGGACGCCGGTGCTGCCGGCCCCGAGCGAGGCGCCGTGACGACGGGTGTCGAGACCCTCGCCGGCGGCCTCGACCCCGACCAGCTCGACCTCTGAGTCGGCGAGGAAGGGAGTGAAGATGCCGATCGCGTTGGAGCCGCCGCCGACGCAGGCGATCACCCGCGCGGGCAGCGAGCCCTCGGTCGCCAGCGCCTGCTCGCGCGACTCTTCGCCGATCACCCGCTGCAGGTCGCGGACCAGGGCGGGATACGGCGCCGGGCCGACGGCGGAGCCGATCACATAATGGGTCGTCTCGACGTTCGCGACCCAGTCGCGGATCGCGGCGCTGACCGCCTCCTTGAGGGTGCGGGCGCCGGCCTCGACCGGCGCCACGTCGGCCCCGAGCAGTTTCATCCGCTCGACATTGGGGGCCTGGCGGCGAATGTCCTCGGAGCCCATGTAGACGACGCACTCGAGGCCGAGCAGAGCGCAGGCGGTGGCGGTGGCGACCCCGTGCTGGCCGGCGCCGGTCTCGGCGATCACCCGCGGCTTGCCCATCCGCTGCGCCAGCAGCGTCTGGCCGACCGCGTTGTTGATCTTGTGGGCGCCGGTGTGGGCAAGGTCCTCGCGCTTCAGGTAGACCTTCGAGCCGACCCGCTTGGAGAGCCGTTCGGCCAGGTAGAGCGGCGTCGGACGGCCGATGAAGTCGCGGCGCAGGAGGTCGAGCCGGGCCATGAAGACCTCGTCCTCACGGGCCTCTGCCCAGGCCGCGGTCAGCTCGTCGAGCGCCCCGATCAGCGTCTCCGGCACGTAGCGCCCCCCGTAGGGGCCGAAGCGCTCCTCGACCGCGCTCATGGCGCGCCGATGCCGGCGGGCTGCGCCGCCGCGAAGAAGGCCGCCATCGCGGCATGGTCCTTGCGCCCCGGCGCGACCTCGACGCCGCTGGCGACGTCGACCGCATAGGGCTGGGCGACAGCGATCGCCGCGGCGACGTTGTCCGGGCGCAGGCCGCCGGCGAGGATGTCGGGAATGTCGGAGCGGTGGCCGCGCAGCAGCTCCCAGTCGAAGCTCTCGCCGGTGCCGCCCCAGAGGCCTTTGCCGCGACGGTCGAAGAGGTGGAAATCGGTCCGGTAGGCCTCGGCGGCGTGGATGTCGGCGGCGCTGGCGACGTGGATCGCCTTGATCACCTTGACCCCCGTCCGCCGCGCGACCTCGCCGCAGAACTGGGCGCCCTCAGCGCCGTTCAGCTGGACCATCGTCAGGCCGGCGTCTTCGACCGCCCGGTCGACTTCCTCGAGGGTCGGGTTGACGAAGACCCCGACCACCTCGCACTTGCGCCTGAAGGCGGCTCCGATTTCAGCCGCCGCGGTCGGCTCGACGCACCTCGGGCTGCCGTCGAAATGGATCAGCCCGATCGCCCAGGCGCCGAGCTGCACGGCCTCGGCCGCGTCGTCCAGATTGGTGATCCCGCAGAACTTGACACGCATGGCCCCAGACTACGGGAGCAGCCACACGGAGCTGTCTATTCGGGGCTCTGTCCCGCCGCTTCGATCGAGTCCGGCCGTTCGCCGAGAGTCACGGTCGCGGTCTTGGTCGAGCCGTCGCGCAGGATCGTCAGTTCCAGCTCTTCGCCGGCCTTCTTGCCGTTGACGATTTCGACGACTTCTTCCATGCTCGTCACCTTCTTGCCGTCCACCTCGGTGATGATGTCGCCGCCGAGGCTGACTTCGGCGCCGTCGATCGTCGCCGCGGTGTTGCCGCCTTCGATCCCGGCCTTGTCGGCGGGGCCGTCCTTGACGACGGATTGGACGATCACGCCCTCCTTGACCGGCAGGTTGATCGCCTTCGCGAGGTCGGGAGTGATGGTGCCGCCGCTGATGCCGATGAAGGCGTGGGCGACCTCGCCCTTGGTCTTGAGCTGATGGATCTCCGCCCGCACCGTGTCGATCGGGATCGCGAAGCCGATGCCGACGTTGCCGCCGCCGCTGCCACCGGTGGCGATCTGGGAGTTGATCCCGATCACCTCGCCGGCGGCGTTGATCAGCGGCCCACCGGAGTTGCCGGGGTTGATCGCCGCGTCGGTCTGGATCACGTTGGTGATCGAGAAGCCGTCGGGGGCTTCGATCTGGCGCTGAAGCGCCGAGACGATGCCGCTGGTGACCGTGCGGTCGAGCCCGAAGGGGTTGCCGATCGCGACCACCGGGTCGCCGACCTCCATCTGGGCGGAGCTGCCGAGGGTCAGCGGGTGCAGTTCGTTTGGCGGCGCTTCGACGTCGAGCAGCGCCAGGTCGGTCGCCGGGTCGGTGCCGACCACCTTGGCCGTGTAGGTCGTGTCGGATTCGCCGAGTTTGACCTGGATCCGGTCGGCGCCTTCGACCACGTGGTTGTTGGTCAGGAGGTGGCCTTCGGTGTCGATCACGAAGCCGGAGCCGGTGGCGGTGCCGCCGCTTTCCTGTTCGGGTTCGCCGAAGGGCGAGAATGACTGCGACTGATGGGCCGGGATTTCCGATTCGATGAAGGCGACCCCGTTGCCGTCGTTCTTGTAGATCTGGTTGACGATGTTGCTGCTTTCGTCGCCGCCCGAGCGATCGACGACCGGCGCCGCCAGGGGCTGCGTGATGGTGGTCGTCGAACCGCCTTCGGACTGGATCCAACCGGCCGCGATCGCGACCCAGCCGAAGGCGGCGACGATCGCGCCGCCGAGCAGCGCGGAACCGAATGGGGTGCGGAGGATGCGCCGTGCCTTGCTCACGAGGACGATGATGGGCCGTGGCCTTGAGCCATCCCTAAACGCTCTCGAAAGGTTTTCTAAATTCGCGAGGCGAGAGCGAAAGCATCGCTCAAGAATAGCTGAGCAAGGAGTGCTTAGAAGAGATGCTCGCGGGTGCCTTCGTCGGCGCCGGTCAGCTCACGCGTCTTCGCCTCGGGGTCCGGGGCGGTCATCAGGGTGCCGCCGATCAGCACCGCGTCGACGCCGACCCGCTCCAGCTCTTCCAGCTCGGCCCGGCCGGAGATCCCGCTCTCGGCGACGACGGTCTTGCCGGCCGGCACGTCGGGCATCAGCTCGAAGGTCGTCGCCAGGTCGATGCCGCCGCTGTCGAGGTCGCGGTTGTTGATCCCGATCACCTCGACCTCGGCCTCCAACGCCCGCTCCAGCTCCTCGCCGTTGTGGACCTCGACCAGGCAGTCGAGATCAAGCGCCCGCGCCGCGTCGTAGAGCGAGCTAAGAGCCTCGTCGTCGAGGGCGCGGACAATCAGCAGCACCGCGTCGGCGCCGTTGACCGCCGCCTCGTAGAGCTGGTATTCGTCGACGATGAAGTCCTTGCGGATGATCGGCAGGCCGCACGAGGCCCGCGCCGTGCGCAGATCCTCGAGCGAGCCGCCGAAGTGGGGCTCGTCGGTCAGAACCGAGAGCGCCGCGGCGCCGCCCCGCTCGTAGGCGCCGACCTGGTCGGCGACGACCGCGTCGGCGGCGATCTCACCCGCGCTGGGCGAGCGGCGCTTGAACTCGGCGATCAGCGACAGCCCCGGCCGAACCAGGGCCTCGTTGAAGGGACGGTCCTCGCCGCGACTGGAGAGTCGCGACTCGAGGTCGGCCTGCGGCAGCTCACGTCGACGCGCGTCGACTCCCTGCCTGGCCCCGGCAATCAGCTGCTCGATCATTCCCACTTGCCTTTCAGAGCCTAGCCGTCTCAGCCGGCGGCAGCGGCCGTCGCCGCGACCAGGCGTTCCAGCACGTTTCCTGCCGCGCCGCCGTCGATCGCCTCGGCGGCCTTGACGACCCCCTCCTCGAGGTCGGCGGCGAGGCCGCCGACGTAGATCGCGGCGGCGGCGTTGAGCAGGGTCAGATCGCGGCGGGGCCCGGGCTCGCCCGCCAGCACGTCGCGGACGGTTGTCGCGTTCTCCGCCGGCGTGCCGCCGGCGACGGCGTCGAGGTCGGCCGGGGCGAGGCCGAACTGGCCCGGCTCGACGAACCACTCCGAGGTGCCGCCGTCGGCAACCTCGATCACCCGGGTGCGGGAGGAGATCGAGAGCTCGTCGAGCCCGTCCTCGGCGCTGACTACCAGCGCCCGCACGCTGCCGAGCCCGACCAGGGCCTCGGCGATCGTCTCCTGGTAGTGGCGGTCGGCGACGCCGAGCAGCTGGCGGTTCGCTCCCGCCGGGTTGGTCAACGGGCCGAGGAAGTTGAAGATCGTGCGCACCCCGAGGGCTTTGCGGGCCGGGATCACGTGGGCCATCGCGGCGTGGTGGCGGGGAGCGAACATGAAGCCGAAGCCGACCTCGTCGATGCACTTCCCCACCTGCTCGGGCTCGAGGTCGATTCCCACCCCCATCGCCTCCAGCAGGTCGGCCGAGCCGCACTTGCTCGTGTTCGAGCGGTTGCCGTGCTTGGCGACCGCGCAGCCCGCCCCGGCCGCGACCAGCGCCGCGGCGGTCGAGACGTTGAAGGTCGAGGGGCCGCCGCCGGTGCCGGCGGTGTCGACCAGGTCGGTCCGCGCGCTGGAGACGGTCGCGGCCAGGGCCCGCATCGTCCGTGCCAGGCCGACCAGCTCGGGCACCGTCTCCCCCTTGGCCCGCAGGGCGATCAAAAAGGCGCCGGTCTGGACCGGATCGGCGCGGCCCTCCATGATCTCGCTCAGCACCGCCGAGGCGTGGTCGGCGGTGAGGTGGTCGCCGGCGCATACCGCGTCGATCGCGCGGCTGACCACGTCGTTCGGCATCAGCCGTCCCCGAGGAAGTTCTTCAGCAGGTGCTTGCCCTGCGGGGTCAGGACCGACTCCGGGTGGAACTGGACGCCCTCGGCCGGCAGCTCGCGGTGGCGGGCGCCCATCACCACCTCGCCCAGCGAGGCGGTCAACTCCAGCTCGTCCGGCAGCTCCGGGTCGGCGACCAGCGAGTGGTAGCGCCCGGCGACGAGCGGGCTCGGCAGGCCGGCGAAGATCGTCTTGCCGTCGTGTTCGACCTCGCCGTCCTTGCCGTGGACCGGCTCGCCCTGGACGACGCGGCCGCCGAAGGCCTCGACCATCGCCTGGTGGCCGAGGCAGACGCCGAGGACCGGCGTGCCCGCCTCGGCGAAGGCGCGGATCGCCGCCCCCGAGATCCCCGCCTCGGCCGGCGTGCAGGGCCCGGGCGAGACGACGAGGCGGTCGTGGCCGCGCTGCAGCAGCTCGCCGACCTCGGCGCGGTCGTTGCGCACGACCTCGATCTCGGCCCCCAGCTCGCCCAGGTACTGGACCAGGTTGTAGGTGAAGGAGTCGTAGTTGTCGATCACCAGCACTCGCGTCATCTCAGTCGCCCTACTCCCAGTCCGGCTGTTCGCAGGCGACCTCGACGGCGCGAAAGACCGCCTTCGCCTTGTTCACCGACTCGTTGTACTCATAGGCTGGCTTGGCGTCGGCGACGGTGCCACCGCCGGCCTGCACGTGCAGCTGGCCGTCCTTGACGACGACGGTGCGAATGTGGATCGCGGTGTCGAGGTCGCCGTCCCAGGAGAGGTAGCCGATCGCGCCGCCATAGGAGCAGCGCTTGACCTTCTCCAGCTCGTCGATGATCTGCATCGCCCGCACCTTCGGGGCTCCGGAGAGGGTGCCCGCCGGCAGCGCCGAGCGCAGCACGTCCATCGCGCTCACCCCGTCGCGCAGGGTGCCGGAAACCTGGCTGACGATGTGGAGGACGTGCGAGTAGGTCTCGACCACCATCAGCTCGTCGACCGCGACCGAGCCGTACTCGCAGACGCGGCCGAGGTCGTTGCGGCCGAGGTCGACCAGCATCACGTGCTCGGCCCGCTCCTTCGGGTCGTTGATCAGCCGCTCGGCGAGGCGGCGGTCCTCGTCCTCGCTGCGGCCGCGCGGCGAGGTGCCGGCGATCGGCCGCGTCTCCACCCGCCTGCCGCTGACCTTGACCAGCGGCTCCGGCGAGGCGCCGGCGATCTGGAAGTCGCCGAACTCGAGGAAGTACATGTAGGGGGAGGGGTTGACGGTGCGCAGGCCGCGGTAAACCGAGAAGGCTTCGACCGGCGCCGGCGCCGAGAAGCGCTGCGAGGGGACCACCTGGAAGGCGTCGCCGGCATGGACGTACTCGACGATCCGCTCGACCGCGCCTTCGAACTCCTCCCGCTCCATGTTGGAGACGAACTGGGGCGGCTCGGAGACGGCCGGACGGGCGGGAACGGGCACGGCGCCGCGCAGCCGCTCGCGCATCTCGGCGATTGTCGCCGCGGCCTGCTCGTAGGCGGCGTCGATGCCGCCATCGTCCTCGGCAAAGGCGCAAGCGAGGATCGTCAGCTCGTGGCGCAGGTGGTCGAAGACGACCATCGCGTCGGTGATCATCAGCGCCATGTCCGGCAGCCCAAGCGGGTCGGGGTTGGGCTCGCCGAGCGGCTCCACGGTCCGCACCAGGTCGTAGCCGAAAAAGCCGACGGCGCCGCCGGCGAACGGCGGCAGGCCCTCGACCGGCGCCGGCCGCAGCTCGGCGAGGCGGGCGGCGACGGCCCCGTAGGGGTCAGGGGCCGGCTCGCTGCGGCTCGGGCCGGCGCCGCTGGACGCCTCCTCCCCGCTCCACTCCGAAAGCGTGCCCTCGCTCCAGCGCAGCACCGCCCGCGGGCGCAGGCCGACGAATGAGTAACGCCCGACCTGGCCCTGCTCGGCGGACTCGAGCAGGAAGGCCGGCGCTCCCTCGGGCTCGCCGGCGCGCAGCTTGAGAAAGGCCGAGACCGGCGTCTCGCAGTCGTCGACGAAGCGGGCGCGCACCGGCACCACGCTGCCCTCGCGGGCCAGCTCCCTAGCTTGCTCGAGGCTGGGCTCGAGCCGCAGTTCCGAGTCAGCCGCTACGGGCATTCAGCACTTCCATCACAGCCGCTTGGGAGACACCACGCGAGACCAGCAGCACGCTGAGGTGGTACAGGAGGTCGGCCGCCTCTTCGGCGACGCGCTCGTTCGACTCTTCGCGCGCGGCGCGGATCACCTCCTCGGCCTCCTCCTCGACCTTCTCGCCGATCAGGGCGCGATCGTCGAGCAGCTTCACCGTGTAGCTGCCGTCGGGGCGCTCGACGGCGCGGCTGCGCAGCGTCCGCTCCAGCGAGGGCAGCGCTTCGTGGGTGACCGGGAACGGCTCGCCGGGAGCCGGCGGCGCGTCCTTGCGGCTCGAGGCCGAGCCCAGCACCTCGCGGTAGAAGCAACTGCGCTGGCCGGTGTGGCAGGCCGGGCCGGCGGGGTCGACCATCGCGACCAGGGAATCGCCGTCGCAGTCATAGCGCAGCTGCCGCAGGTGCATGAAGTTGCCGGAGGTTTCGCCCTTTTTCCAGAGTTTGTCGCGTGAGCGGCTGTGAAAGTGGAGGTCGCCGGTCTCGAGCGTCATTTCCAGCGATTCCGCACTGACGTAGGCGAGCATCAGAACCTCGCCGGTGGCGAAGTCCTGGACGATGCAGGGAGCGAGCCCCCGCTGGTCGAATTCGATTTCCCCGAACATCGGCCCAATCGTAGTGGCCGGCCGCTTGGTCACTCGATTCCGAGCCGGTCCAGCATGTCCTCGTCCCGCCGCCAGTTGCGGCGCACGCGGACACTGAGGTCGAGGTGGACCTTGGCCTCCAGCTCCTCTTCCAGCGAGCGGCGAGCGGCGCTGCCGATCTCGCCGATCTTGGCGCCGTGCTTGCCGATCAGGATCCCCTTCTGGGACTCGGTCTCCGCCCAGATCTCCGCCTGCACGACGACCAGGCCGTCCTCGCGCGGCGTCACCTCCTTGACCGCGACCTCGACCGAGTGGGGAATCTCCTGCCGGGTCCGGTTCAGCACCTGCTCGCGGATCAGCTCCGCCAGCAGCAGCTCGCTCGACTGGTCGCTGTGGTCCTCCGGCGGGTACATGTAGGGCCCCTCGGGGATCAGCTCGCCGAGCCGCTCGACCAGGACGTCGAGGCCTTCCCCCGTGCGGGCGCTGATCGGGAAGACCTCGTCCACCCCCTCCAGCTCGGCCGCGTCGGACAGCACCGGCACCAGCTCGTTGGGGCCGAGCCGGTCGGCCTTGTTGACGGCGCAGATCACCGGCAGCTTGGCGCCTGCCTCGAGCAGGGCGCGAACGATGAAACGGTCGCCGGCGCCGACGCCCTCCTCGCCGTTGATCACGACCAGGGCGAGGTCGGAGTCGGTCAGCTCGCGGGCGACCCGCTGCTGCATGCGCTCGGTGAGGATGTCGCGCGGGCGCTGGACGCCGGGCAGGTCGACGAGGACGAGCTGGCGTTCGGCCGCGAGGTCGGTGGCGACGCCGCGGATCGCCCGCCGGGTCGTCTGCGGGCGCACCGAGACGGCGACGACGTGGGAGCCGACGATCGCGTTGACCAGGGTCGACTTGCCGACGTTGGGGCGGCCGGCCAGGCCGATGAAGCCGGAGCGGCTCACCCGAGCCCCGCCAGGATCCGCGCCTGCAGCGCCAGCATCTCGCCCGCGTCGGCCTCGTGGTCGTGGCCGCAGAGGTGCAGGACGCCGTGAACGGCGGCTTCGGTCACGTCGCTGCAGTGCTCGGGGCAGATCGCGACATCGCCAAGCTCGCGCGGGCCCGGAACGGGGCCGACGCCGTCGAGCGGGAAGGCGAGGACGTCGGTCGGCGCGTCCTTGCCGCGATGCTCGCGGTTGAGCCGACGGATGCGGTCGGCGGAGACGATCTCGACCGCGAGGTGGCCGTCGCCGACCGCGGCCGCGTCGAGCGCCGCCGCGACCGCCGGGCGCAGCTCCTCCGGGACGTCGGCGAGGTCGAGGCTCAAGAGCTGGGGGTCGGCCCGTGTTCGCTGCGCGCCGCGCCCTCGCTGTTGCCGTGCGAGTCATAGGCGGCGACGATGCGCTGGACCAGTTTGTGGCGGACGACGTCCTCGCCGCCGAACTCGACGAAGGAGATGTCCTGGACCCGGTCGAGGATGTCGCGGACCACGACCAGCCCCGAGCGCTGCTCGCTCGGCAGGTCGATCTGGGTGACGTCGCCGGTGACGACCATGCGCGAGTTGAAGCCGAGCCGGGTGAGAAACATCTTCATCTGCTCCGGGCTCGTGTTCTGCGCCTCATCGAGGATCACGAAGGAGTCGTTGAGGGTGCGACCGCGCATGAAGGCCAGTGGCGCCACCTCGATCACGTCGCGCTCGAAGTAGCCGTTGACGCGATCGGGGTCGATCATGTCGTAGAGCGCGTCGAACAGCGGCCGCAGGTAGGGGTCGACCTTGGCCTGGATGTCGCCGGGCAGGAAGCCGAGCCGCTCGCCGGCCTCGACCGCGGGCCGGGTGAGGATGATCCGCTGGACTTTGCGTTCGGTCAGCGCTGCCGCGGCCATCGCCACCGCGAGGAAGGTCTTGCCGGTGCCGGCGGGACCGATCCCGAAGGTGATCGTGTGGCGGCGGATCGAGTCGACGTAGCGTTTCTGGTTGAGCGTCTTCGGCGCCACTTTGGTGTTGCGGTGGCGCCAGACGACGTCGTCGAGGATCTCGGCCGGGCTCTCTTCGGCGTCGAGGGCGCCGGTCACCGCCTGGATCGTGCCGGGGGCGACGTCGTGCCCCTGCTCGATCAGCTCGACCAGCTCGTCGACGACGGTGGCCGCCTCCTGCACGTCGCCGGAGTCGCCGTCGAGGGTGAGGACATTGCCGCGCAGGTGCAGGTCGCAGTCGAGCCGCTCGCGCAGCGCCCGCAGGACCGTGTCCTCGGAGCCGGCCAGCTCGGCGGCGACGGTGTTGTCGAGGGTCAGCTGCCTGCGCGCCAACGCTCAGGCACCCAGCTTTGCCTGCACGGCGGCACTGACCCGCTTGCCGTCGGCGCGGCCGCCCAGCTTGGGCATCAGGGCCGACATCACCTGGCCCATCTGCTTGCGCTCGCTGGCGCCGGTCTCGGCGACGGCGGCGTCGACCAGCTCCGCCAGCTCCTCGTCGGAGAGCTGCTGGGGTAGGTAGGACTCGATCAGCGCGGCCTCGAAACGCTCGGCGGCGGCCTGCTCGGCGCGGCCGGCGTCCTCGTAGGCCTCGGCGGCCTCGACCCGCTTCTTGCGCTCGCGCTGCAGCACCGCGACCTCGTCGCCCTTGCCCAGCTTGGCGTCCTGCTGCAGCACGTCGACGACCAGGCGCAAGGCGCCCGCCCGCTCGCGGTCGCGGGCCTTCATCGCCGTCCGCACATCGCTCTGAACCTGCTCGAGAACGCTCACCGAGCTAAGGGTAGTCGGCGGCGTCGGGCGTCACCGCGAGGCCCTTCGAGACCAGGTCGCGGATGTCGGTGCTGACCAGCTGCCAATCGTGGCGGCGGGCGGCGGCGGCATAGGCGGCGTCGTAAACCGAAATGCCCTTCTCATCGGCCATCGCAACCGTGTCGTCGACCAGGTCGAGGCCGACCGACAGGGCCCTGCCGTCGCAGCGCAGTTCGATCGTGCGGCACATCTCCCGGGCCAAGTCAGGTCGGCCCCAGCGCCGGCCAATCACGTTGGCGACCTCGTAGAAGGTCAGGTCGAGCGCGGCGGCGGGCCGTTTCGAGTCGAGGACAAGGGCGCGGGCGGCCTCGAAGTACCGGTCGTCGGCGTCTTTTGCCGCGACCCAGACGCTCGCGTCGAAGAGCAGCACGTCAGTGGGATTCGCGGTCTTCGCGGATCAGCTGGGCGGCGTCGCCACCCAGATTCAGCGGAGGCCCGAGAAGATCTTCCAGCTGCTTGCGCCGGCTCGCGCCTTGATAGCTCAGCTCCTGCTCCGCGAGCCGGCGCAGGAGGCCGCTGCGCGTCTCGCCGACCGCATTCGCACGGGCGTCGACTCGCTCCAAGAGATCATCGGGAATGGAGATCATCACCTTTGCCACGGGGCGAGTATATACGGTATTGCCGACAGGGAGAGTGGGCATGGATCGAGGCTCGCGGTCTTTGGCGCGGGTGGGGCACGCAAATCGGGTCGAATCTGGGTCAGACGGCGTGCAGGAGCGTCAACTCGGCCCAATCTCCACCCGCTCGACCTCGCCCAGCGGCATCTGCAGGAAGCGGGTGCCGAGGTCGCGGAAGGAGTCGGTGTCGCCGGTGCAGAGGAAGCGGTAGTCGCCCTCGCCGTCGCGGGCCCGGGCGATGCCGGCGCGCTCAAGCGTGCGCTGAACCGCGGCGGCGACCGCGTGGCCGCCACTGACCAGGCGGATATCGCGACCGAGGATGCGCTGCAGCATCGGCGCCACCAAGGGGTAGTGGGTGCAGCCGAGGATCAGGGTGTCGACCTCGGCCCGCTGCAGCGGCTCGCAGTAGGCGCGCGCCATCTCCATCACCTCCTCGTCGAAGGGCGAGCCCTGCTGGATGAACGGGGCCAGCTCCGGCGCCTCGACTTCGGTCACCTGCAGCGGCCGGCCCTCGGCTTCGAGGGCGCGGCGGTAGGCGCCGCTCTCGACCGTGTTCGGGGTCGCCAGCACCCCGACCTTGCCATTGGCGCTGATCGCGGAGGCGATCTCGGCCTGGGGCTCGACCACCGGCACCACCTCCACCCCGCTCTGGGCGCCGACCTCGCGGGCGACCTCCTCGCCGATCGCGGTGGCCGTGTTGCAGGCGATCACCAACAGCTTGGCGCCGCAGCCGAGCAGCAGCTCGGCGATCCTGGCGATCCGTTCCCGCAGGCGGTCGGGGTCGCGGCTGCCGTAGGGGAACATCGCCGTGTCGCCGAGGTAGACGAAGTCCTCCTCCGGCAGCGAGACGAGGCACTCGTGCAGGACGGTGAGGCCGCCGACACCGGAGTCGAACATCGCCACCGGCAGCGCGGGATCGAGCTTGTCCACTGGCGACGCGCCGTTACAGGAACGGTTTGTACGTCATGAAGAAGATCGCCACGACGACGATGACGCCCGCTAGGCCGCCGACCTGGCCGATCCGCTGGCTGAGAGCTTCGAACTCCGGGCTGAGAGTCTCGCCCGCCTGCAGGTCGCGCTCCGCCAGCTCTTTCGCCTTCTGCGTCTGCGGCTGGAAGAAGCCGTGCTGGAGGCCGAAGAGGGCGATGATCGCGACGAAGCCGACGCTGACGAAGACATCACTGGCGTCCCAGAAGCCGTCGCTGGAGGTGAGCAGCCCGATGCCCGCGATCAGCAGGACGACCATCCCGGGGTTGACCAGGTACTTGTCGACCTTCTGCACGCCGGCCAAAATCGCCGGAGTAGCCCTCGGATACTGCGGCGCCACGGAGAAGAAAAAGGCGTAGCCAAACGTCGGCCCGAACGCCAGCACGACAGCCAGAATGTGCAGGAACAAAGCGATCTTGTAGCCGGGATCGGCTAACGCAGCGAAGGGCATCGTCGGAACCCTATCTCTCAATTGCGACGGAGCAGCAACGCAGCCCAGTCGCCCTCCTGGCGGCGGTCGACCTCGGCGAGGCCGCTAGCGCTAAACGCAGCCGCCACCTCGTCCAGCTCATTCGGCAAGAGCCCCGAGCAGATGAGCGTGAAGGGAGTCCGGGGAGGACCCGGTCGAGCAACAGCGGGGAGGCTCGCCCGGGTCCTCCCCGGACTCCCTTCGAGCTTCTCCAGTTGGGTGGCGACTGCCTTGAGGATCGGGGCGGTCATGTTGGCGACGACGGTCGGGGCCAGGGACGGGAGGCGTTCGCGAAGGTTGACGCGTTCGAGGGCGAGGTCGACTCCGTTGACTGAGGCGTTCGCGGCTGCCGCCTCGAGTGCGGGCAGCTCATGGTCGTAGGCGGAGATCGGGTCCCAGCCGAGCTTGGCGGCGGCGATCGCGAGGACGCCGGAGCCGGTGCCGAGGTCGGTCAGCGGGCCGCCGGCCTCCCCGGCCGCCTCCAGCTCCAGCAGGTACTCGATGCAGAGCCTCGTGGTCGGGTGGGCGCCGGTGCCGAAGGCCTGGCCGGGGTCGACGACGACGTCGACCGCGCCCTCGCGCGCCGGCTCCCAGGACGGCCGTAGCCAGAGGCGGTCGCCGACCAGCAGCGGTTTGTGGAAGTCGCGCCAGCGGTCGGCCCAGTCGTCGGGGATCTCGGTGCTGCTGACCTCGATCCGGCCCCCTCCCACCGCGGCATCGACCTCGCCCAGCTCCGGCAGCTCGCCCGCGCCGCCGTAGATCGCGTACTCGACGTAGCCCGGCCCCTGCTCTTCCTCGACCCCGTTGGGCGCGAGGACGGCAAGCTCGGCGAGGACCAGCTCGGCGATCGCCGGCTCGCAGCGAACCGCCAGCCGGATCAACCGAAGGCCCGGCGCACGCGGCTGAAGAGTCCCTCGCCCTGGCGGGGCTCGAGGTTCTCGGGCTCGAGCGAGTCGTCGAGCCGCTCGACCGCCTCGCGCTGCTCCTCGTTGAGGTTGGTCGGCACGACGACCTCGAGGATCACCCGCTGGTTGCCGCGGCGGCGGCTGCCGAGCCGCGGCAGGCCGGCCCCGCGCAGGATCTCTTCGTGGCCGGGCTGGGTTCCAGCCGTGACCTCGACCTCATGCTCGCCCTCCAGCGTCGGCACGGTGACCGAGGTGCCGAGCATCGCCTCGGTGGCCGGGATGGAGACGACGCTGATCAGGTCGGTGCCGTCGCGCTCGAAGCGCTCGTCGGCGCTGACCTCGACCTCGACGTAGAGGTCTCCGGCCGGAGCGCCGGCGTCGCCCGCGTGGCCGCCGCCGGCGACCCGCAGGCGCTGGCCGCTTTCGATCCCGGCCGGGACTTCGACCGACTGCGTGCGGTTGCCGCGAGCGCGGCCGCTGCCGGCACACTCGTCGCAGGGCTGCTCGGGGATCTTGCCGGCGCCGCCACAGGCGTCGCAGGCGACGCCGCGGACCATCTGGCCGAACGGGGTGCGGCTGACCTGGCGCAGCTGCCCGGCGCCGCCGCAACGCTCGCAGCTGACAATCGGCGTCCCCGGCTCGGCGCCGTTGCCGTGGCAGTGCTCACAGGGGATGACCGCGTCAAAGGAGATCTCGCGGCGGACCCCGGTCGCGACCTCGTCGAGGTCGATCTCGACCTCGACCAGCACGTCGCTGCCCGCGGCGCGCCCGCCACCGCTGAAGCCGAACGCGTCGCCGC
Source organism: Solirubrobacterales bacterium (assembly GCA_035995325.1). Classification (GTDB taxonomy): domain Bacteria; phylum Actinomycetota; class Thermoleophilia; order Solirubrobacterales; family 70-9; genus VAYN01. The sequence goes on along the minus strand of DASYKN010000066.1, from coordinate 4,058 downwards.
CGCCGGCGCCGAAGAAGGCCTGGAAGATGTCGTCGATCGAACCGAAGGAGGAGCTGCGCGGGTCGAAGCCGCCGGAACGGAGGCCCTCGTGGCCATAGGCGTCATAGGTGCCGCGGCGCTCGGCGTCGGAGAGGACCTCGTAGGCCTCGGCCGCCGCCTTGAACTTCTCCTCGGCCTCGGGGTCGTGGTCGTTGACATCGGGATGCAGTTCGCGGGCGAGCCCGCGGAAGGCTTTCTTGATCTCGGTCTCGCTGGCGTCGCGGCCGACGCCGAGAACCTCGTAGTAGTCGCGCGGCATCGGTCCTCTAGTCGTCGTAAACGGTCTCGAAGTAGCGCGACAGCTCCCGCGCGGCGCCGCGCACCGAGGCAATCGCGGTCGCGTAGTCCATCCGCAGCGGCCCGACCACGCCGACGGCGCCGAGGTTGCGGTGGCCGAGGCCGTAGTTGGCGCCGATCACGCTGACCGTGCGCAGCTCCGGCTGCGGGTTCTCCTCGCCGATCCAGAGGAAGACCGAGCGCTCGGCGAGCGAGGAGCGCAGCATCTGCAGGACTCCCGCCCGGCGCTCCAGCGCCGTCATCAACTCGTCGGCGTGGGGAAGGTCGGCGAGGTGCTCTTCGGAGAGCAGGCGCGAGGCCCCGTCCAGGTAGAGGCTGCCGCCGGCCTCGTCCTCGAACTCGGTGAAGGCGGCGCCAAGAGTGGCGACGAACTCGGCCTCGACCCGGTCCAGGTCGGGATGGGCGAGGCGCCCGCCGATCATCCGCGAGCCGACCCCGAGCCCGGCCAGCGACTCGTTCAGATAGCTCGAGGCCCACTCGACCAGGCCGGGGTCGACCGGGCCGTCGAACTCGAAGACGCGGCGGGCGACGTCGCCGGTCGAGGCGATCGCGATCACCACCACCTTGTGCGGCTGCAGGCGCAGGACCTCGACCCGGTGGATCGTCGCCGCCAGGCTGGGCGGCGGCGCGGTCGCCATCGCCACCAGGTCGGTGACCCGGGCCAGCGCCGCGGTCGTCTCCCGCATCGCCTCGTCGACCTCGCGGCGCAAGCGCGACAGCTCCAGCTCGACGCTGGGCGCCGGCGGAGAGCCCGCCGCCATCAGCAGATCGACGTAGCAGCGGTAGCCGGAGTCGGTGGGCACCCGCCCGGCCGAGGTGTGGGGATGGGTCAGGTAGCCCTCGGCCTCGAGCGCGGCCAGCTCGGCCCGCACCGTCGAGGGCCCCCAGGCGACCTGCGGATGCTCGGCGACTTCCTTAGACGGCACCGGTCGCGCCGACGCCAGGTAGGCGTCGACGACCAGCTGCAGGATCAGCTCTTGGCGCGAAGAAAGCAAGCTTTCAAGTCTAGGAGGAGCGGCGGGTGGGCCCTCCCAAACGCTCGGCAGGAGCCTCGCTTGAGTGTTTGGGAGAGCCCACCCGCCGCTCCTCCTGCCTCTCTACAGCTGGACTTCTGCCTCGGCGTTTTTGATGATCTCGGCGTCGCCCTGCCGGGCCACCGTGTCGACCACGACGGTCTCGCCCTCGACCGACTTGACCGTGCCGGAGACGACGATCTCCTGCTCGGGCATGCCCATCCCCCGGAACTGGACCGAAAGTCGCTTCAGCGCCCGCGGGTCGCCGCCGGCGAGGGCGGCGTTGGCCTTGGCCACCAGCCCCATCGAGTAGAGGCCGTGGAGGATGTTGCGCGGCAGCCCGACCGCTTTCGCGAACTCGTCGTCGATGTGGATCGGGTTGAAGTCCCCGGAGGCGCCCGCGTAGCGGTGCGGCAGGTACTTGTCCGGCGTCACGCTCAGCTCGGCGACCGCGTCGCCCACGTTCAACTCAGCCATCTCAGACCCCCCTGACGATGTTGGTCCAGGTCCCGCGCACTACCTCGGCGCCGTCCTGGTTGACGGAGACGGTCTCGAAGACGTAAAAGCCCTTGCCGTCTTTCTCCTCGATCGAGAGGCACTTCGAGCTGGTCGTGATCTCGTCGCCGGAGCAGACCGGCTCGCCCCACTCGAAGACCTGGCCGCCGTGGACCATCGCCGCGAAGTTCATCCCCACATCGGGATCGAACAGGACCGGGCCGAGAGCCGGGCCGCTGTAGACGACGGCGAACATCGGCGGCGCCGGCACGTCGCGGAAGCCGGCGGCGCGGGCGGCCTCGACGTCGAAGTGGACCGGGTTGTCGATCCCCAGCGCGTTCGCGTACTCCTTGATCTTCTCCCGGCCGACCTGATAGGTCGTCCCGGGCCATTCCTTGCCCACTGCATCGGTCTTAAGAGTCATGGGCGGGCACTTTAACTGGCTATTCAGCCAGGAGGCCGGCTCGCCTACTCGTCGATCTGGAGGACCGCCAGGAAGGCCTCCTGCGGCACTTCCACCCGGCCCACGGACTTCATCCGCTTCTTGCCCGCTTTCTGCTTCTTCAGCAGCTTGTTCTTGCGGGTGACGTCGCCGCCGTAGAGCTTCGCGGTGACGTCCTTGCGCAGCGCCTTGACGGTCTCGCGGGCGAGGATGTTGGAGCCGATCGCCGCCTGCACCGGGACGTCGAAGAGCTGGCGCGGGATCGTCTTGCGCAGGCGCTCGACCAGGCGCTTGCCCTGCTCGTAGGCGAAGTCGCGGTGGACGATGATCGAGAGCGCGTCGACCTTGTCGCCGGCGAGCAGGATGTCGACCTTGACCAGGTCCGAGGCGCGGTTGCCGATCGGCTCGTAATCGAGCGAGGCGTAGCCGCGGGTCGAGGACTTGAGCAGGTCGAAGAAGTCGAGGACGATCTCCCCCAGCGGCATGTCGTAACGGATCTGCACTCGTTGCGGGCTCAGGTAGTGCATGTCGACGTGGGCGCCGCGGCGGCCCTGGCACAGCTCCATCACCGCGCCGACCTGCTCGGAGGGGCAGATGATCGTGGCCCGGATGTAGGGCTCTTCGACCGACTCGATCACCCCCGGGTCGGGAAGGTCGGTGGGGCTGCGGACCTCCTTCGAGCTGCCGTTGGTGAGGTGGACCTCGTAGCGCACGTTCGGGGTCGTCGAGAGCAGGTCGAGGCCGTACTCGCGTTCCAGCCGCTCGCGCACGATCTCCATGTGCAGGAGCCCGAGGAAGCCGCAGCGGAAGCCGAACCCGAGCGCCTCCGAGGTCTCCGGCTCCCAGGACAGGGCGGCGTCGTTGAGGGACAGCTTCTCGAGCGCGTCGCGCAGGTCTTCGAAGCGGTCGGTGTCGATCGGGAAGACGCCGCAGAAGACCATCGGGCGGACCTCGCGGTAGCCCTCCAGCGGATCCGCCGCCGGGCCGGCCTGCGCGGTCAGGGTGTCGCCCACTCGCAGTTTGGTCACGTCCTTGATCCCGGTGATCAGGTAGCCGACGTCGCCGGCCTCCATCCCACCGACCGCGGTCATCGCCGGGCGGAAGAAGCCGATGTCGTCGATTTCGGCCTCGGTCCCGTTCTGCATCGCGAGGATGCGCTGGTGCTTGCGGAAGGCGCCGTCGACCATCCGCACGTAGGCGATCACGCCGCGGTACTGGTCGAACTCGGAGTCGAAGATCAGCGCCCGGGTCGGGGCCTCGGGCTCGCCCTTCGGCGCCGGGATGCGCGCGACTATCGCCTCCAGCACCTCGGGCACCCCGACCCCGGTCTTGGCCGAGATCCAGAGCGCTTCCTCGGGGTCGCCGCCGGTCAGGTCGGCGATTTCGGCCGCGACCCGCTCCGGCTCGGCGCCCGGCAGGTCGACCTTGTTGATCACCGGGATCAGCTCCAGCCCGGCGTCGATCGCCAGGTAGGTGTTGGCCACGGTCTGCGCCTCGACCCCTTGGGCCGCGTCGACGACCAGCAGCGCGCCCTCGCAGGCGGCGAGGCTGCGCGAGACCTCGTAGGAGAAGTCGACGTGGCCGGGGGTGTCGATCAGATGCAGGTGGTACGTCTCGCCGTCGCCGGCCTTGTACTCGACCCGCACCGCCTGCGCCTTGATCGTGATCCCGCGCTCGCGCTCGAGGTCCATCGAGTCGAGCATCTGCGCCTGCATTTTCTTCGGGTCGACGGCGCCGGTGACCTCGAGGATGCGGTCGGCCAGGGTCGACTT
>DASYKN010000065.1:0-38984 GCA_035995325.1 Solirubrobacterales bacterium | reverse complement strand
GGCCGACGTGCACTCGATCGAGTTGCAGGCGCTGGCGCAGCTTCGCGCCGCGCCGAAGATCGCCGGGGACGAGCGCCTCTGCCAGGCGTTCGAACAGCATCTGGTCGAGACCGAAGACCAGGAGCGACGCGTTCGCGAGCGCCTGGAAGCGCTGGGCGGCGAGCCCTCGAAGCTGAAGGACGCGGCCGGAGCGGCGGGAGGTTGGGGGATGGTCGCCTTCGCGGCCTCCCAGCCCGACACGCCGGGGAAGCTAACGATGCACGCTTACTCCTATGAGCACATGGAGCTCGCTGCCTATGAGTTGCTGAAGCGGCTGGCCGAGCGTGCCGGCGACGAGGAGACGGCGCGGATGGCGGCCGACATCGCCGCGGAGGAGAGGCGGATGGCCGAGCGCCTGGAGCAGTCCTTCGACACCGCGGTCGAGGTCTCCCTCGCGGGCCTCGATCCCGAGCAGCTCGACTCCGCCCTGCTCGCCTACCTGCGGGACGTCCACGCGCTCGAGGGGCAGGCTGAAAAGCTGCTGGAGGCTGGCGCCGAGCGGGTTGGGGACGATCAGCTCGAGGCGGCCTTCCGCCAGCACCTCGAGGAGACCCAGCGCCACCGTGAGGAGATTCGGGGCCTGCTGGAGGAACGCGGAGCCGCGCCCTCCCTGGTCAAGGACACGATGCTCAAGGCCGGCGGCCTCAACCTCTCCGCCTTCTTCGGCGCCCAGCCGGACTCGACGACCAAGCTCGCCGGCTTCGCGTTCGCCTTCGAGCATCTGGAGGTCGCCGCGTACGAACTTCTGCAGCGGGTCGCCGCCCGGGCCGGCGACGAGGGAGTGGTGGCGACGGCGGAGGAGATCCTCGCCGAGGAGCTACGCGCCGCCGAGCGGGTGGCCGCGAGCTGGGACCGTCCCGACGTGCCCCTCGGGGTGGCGTCGTAACAACGAACTACGAGAAGGGAACCCCGATGGAAAATGGACAGAGCAGGCAGCTGGCAGTGGTCACCGGCGCCTCCAGTGGCATCGGCTTCGAGCTGGCGAAGGTCTTCGCCGCGGAAGGCTTCGACCTGCTGATCGCCGCCGAGGACGGCGAGCTGACGACCGCGCTCGACGAGCTCAAAGGCTCCGGCGTGAACGTGGAAGCCCACCGGGTCGACCTCGCCACCGAGGCCGGGGTGATCGAGCTGTACCGCCACATCCAGAACACCGGCCGCGCGGTCGACGCGCTCGCGCTGAACGCCGGGATCGGCGCCGGCGGCGCCTTCGCGACCGAAACGGAGCTGGCCGACGAGCTGAAGCTGATCGACCTCAACGTGCGCTCGACGGTCCACCTCTGCAAGCTGGTCGTCGCCGACATGGTGGAGCGCGACGAGGGACGGATCCTCTTCACCTCCTCGATCGCCTCGACGATGCCGGGCGCCTTCCAGGCCGTCTACAACGCTTCCAAGTCGTTCGTGCAGTCCTTCGCGCTGGCGATCCGCAACGAGCTCAAGGACACCGACGTCACCGTCACCGCGCTGATGCCGGGGCCGACCGACACCGAGTTCTTCGAGCGTGCCGAGATGGAGGACACCAAGATCGGCGCCGACGAGAAGGACGACCCGGCTGAAGTGGCCCGCCAGGGCTACGACGCCCTCATGGCCGGCAGGGAAAAGGTCGTCGGCGGGTCTTTCAAGAACAAAGTCCAGGCGGTTGCCGGCAAGGTGATCCCGGACTCCAAAAAGGCCGAGATGCACCGCCAGATGGCGGAACCCGGCTCGGCTGAGGAGGACTGACGATGAAGGCGCTGACTTTCCACGGCAAACGCGACGTGCGGGTCGACGAGGTCCCCGATCCCTCGATCCAAGACCCGACTGACGCGATCGTCCGTATCACCTCGACCGCGATCTGCGGCTCCGACCTGCACCTCTACGAGGTCCTGGGGATGTTCATCGACGAGGGCGACATCCTCGGCCACGAGCCGATGGGGATCGTCGAGGAGGTCGGACCCGAGGTGAAGCACATCAAGGCTGGCGACCGGGTGGTGATCCCGTTCAACATCTCCTGCGGCCACTGCTGGATGTGCGAGCGGCAGTTCTTCGCGCAGTGCGAGACGACCCAGAACCGCGACCAGGAAAAGGGCGCCTCCCTGTTCGGCTACACGAAGATGTACGGCCAGGTGCCGGGGGGCCAGGCTGAGTTCCTGCGCGTGCCGCAGGCGCAGTTCGGGCCGATCAAGGTGCCGGAGGGCGGCGCCGACGAGCGTTACCTGTTCCTCTCCGACGTGCTGCCGACCGCCTGGCAGGCCGTCGACTACGCGGCGATCCCCAAGGGCGGCAGCGTCGCCGTCTTCGGCCTCGGCCCGATCGGCCAGATGAGCGCCCGCATCGCCCGCCATCAGGGAGCGGAGAAGGTCTTCGGCATCGACAACGTCCCCGAGCGCCTGGAGATGGCGCGGCGCAACGGGATCGAGGCGCTCGACGCCAACGACCACGACGACATTTCGGCGGCGATCCGTGAGCTGACCGACGGCCGCGGCCCCGACAGCACGATCGACGCCGTCGGGATGGAGGCGCACGGCGCCCCCGGGGCGAAGATGGCGCAGACGATCACCGGCCTGCTGCCCGACGCGGTGGCGGCGAAGGTGACCGAAAAGGCTGCCGTCGACCGGCTCTCGGCGTTGCTTGCCTGCATCGACACCGTGCGCCGGGGCGGCACCGTCTCGATCTCCGGCGTCTACGGCGGCCAGCTCGACCCGCTGCCGATGATGCAGATCTTCGACAAGGGGCTGCAGCTGCGGATGGGTCAAGCGCACGTGCGCCAGTGGACCGACCAGATCCTGCCGCTGCTCGAAGACGAGTCGAAAGACCCGCTCGGAGTCGACGACCTCACGACCCACCAACTGCCGCTCGCGCAGGCGCCGAACGCTTACGAGATGTTCCAGAAGAAGGAAGACGGGGCGATCAAGGTCGTCCTCAAGCCCTGAGGCGGAGGCGGAGGAGAGAGCGCAATGGCCAAAGACCACGGTTCGAGCGTCAAGAACGACAAGCAGTACGAAGGGCTGCGTAAGAAGGGGATGAGCAAGCAGCGCGCCGCCTCGATCGCCAACTCTTCGGATTCCTCCAAGAAAGGCGGCGAAAAGAGCGGCAAGGGCAACGGCGGCTCGAAGTCCCAGAAGCGCGCCGCCGGTCGCGAGGGCGGTAAGAAGTCAGCGAAGTCGAGCTAGCTGGCTGGTGAAAGCGCTCCTCATCAACTGCACGCTTAAAGCGAGCCCCGAAAAGTCGAACACCGAGGCGCTGGCCGAGGTCGTCGCCGATGCCCTGCGCGAGGAGGGCGTCGAGCTGGCATCGGTGCGGGCGGTCGACCACTCGCTCCCCCCCGGCGTCGAATCGGAGATGGGGGAGGGGGACGAGTGGCCCGGCATCCGCGCCCAGATCCTCGACTCGGAGATCCTCGTCTTCGCCACCCCGACCTGGCTCGGGCGCCCTTCCAGCATCGCCCAGCGGGTGCTGGAGCGGATGGACGCGATGATCTCCGAGACGGACGACGAGGAACGCCCCGTCGCCTACAACCGCGTCGCCGGCGTCGTCGTCACCGGTAACGAGGACGGCGCCCACCACGTGATCTCCGAGGTCTGCGGGGCCCTCGGCGACATCGGCTTCACGATCCCCGGGCAGGCCTGGACCTACTGGAACAAGGGGCCGGGACCGGGAGAGGATTACTCCGAAACCGCGGAGGGCCACGAGTGGTCGCACTCGACCGGTAGAGCTGCCGCGGCCAATCTGCTGGCCGTCGCCAGGGCGCTTCAAGACAAGCCGATCCCGGCGCCGTCCTCAGGGTGAGGTGTGAAATAGCGCGACGCTTCAGGTCGCCGTAGAACGAGTTCCGGGTCGGATGGCGGGGTGCCGGGGCCAGCTGCTCTGGCTAGGCGGTGCCCCCGAGATTCCCGGCCGCCTATCGAGGGTAGGCGGAGTGGATGAAAGCCAGAGCTTCACTCGCAGCAGTCCTGATCGCCCTCGTCGCGCTTGGCCTCTCGGCCTGCGGGGGGAGCGGGGACGACAGCTCGTCGACCGGCGCTTCGACTGCCGTCACCGACAGCGGCGCGGCAACGGGCGCCAATGCCCCTGCCCCGAGCGGTGAGGCGGAGCGCTCGGCGAAGGTGGAGATCGTCGACTTCGCCTACGACCCGGATCCGGTCAGGGTCCAGGTCGGCGGCAAGGTGATCTGGCTCAACCAGGATTCCGACGCGCACACCGCCACCGCCGAAGACGGCAGCTTCGACACCGGCTCGCTGGCCGAAGGCAAGCTCAAGTCGGAGACCTTCAAGCAGGCCGGCGCCTACGCCTACGTCTGCAGCTTCCACCCGACCATGCACGGCACGGTGGAAGTGGTCGAGAAGGGCTGAGGTTTCGCCAGCGGCATCCTCCACGGTACGCCGTTTCGTAGCAGGCAAAAATTCCCTTCTGCCTTTGCGGCGATAAACCCCGCATTCCGCTCCGAAAGTAGGAGGCCACATACCCAATGGTGGGGTCAAGAATCGACCCGCTGGCGTCGATGGAACGGGACCAAGGGGAGCTTGTGCTCCATCGAACGTCAAGCAGAAGGGTTCAAATGCTCTGGATTTCCAAGAAGCGGGTGCTTTTCGCGATCTCCGCGATCGGCGTGCTGGCCATCGCCGCCGGCGCCTACGCCTACTTCACCAGCTCCGGCTCCGGCACCGCCACCGCCACCGTCGGCAGCGGCTCCGCCGTGACGATCAAAGGCACGGTCGGGTCCAACCTCTACCCGGGCGGCTCCGCGACCGTCACCTTCACGGTCGACAACCCGTCCTCGGGCGCGCAGCGGGTCGGCACGATCACGCTGGCGAGCATCGGCGTCGACGCCGGCCACTCGACCTGCAGCAAAGTGATCACCGGTGGGAACCCGGACTTCGCGATGCCCGCGGTCGCGGTCAACAAAGTGTTCCCCACGGGCAACGGCCAGTCCGTCCCCTCCACGGGCACGCTGACGATGAACGACACCGGAGTCAGCCAGGACGCCTGCCAGGGCGCGACGCTGACCCTGAACCTGACCAGCAACTAGTCCCTTGGCTGCGTCGCGATCCGAGGCTCGGGCGCTGCTGGCCCGGGCTGATCGCGACGACGAGGCATGTTCGCTTCCCCGAACCAGAGCAGGCGGTCCACCGTCGTCAAGGCCCTGGTGGCTCTGATCCTCGCCACCGGATGCGTCGCGGCGGTGGCCTACGCCGCGACGAAGCCGGCGCCCGGCGGCGATGGCTCGCGTGCCGCGCGGGAGGCCGCCGCCACGGCATCGAGCGTGGCATTCGGGCGCCCGTCGGCGTCGCGTGCCGCGACCGGCGGCTACCGGTCGCGTCCCCGCATCACCCAGCATCCGGCCAAGACGTCGCTCTCCTCGACCGTCGCCTTTGCTTACAGCGTGCGGCCGGCCCAGGTCAACTTCCAGTGCAAGCTGGACAGCTCGGCCTGGAAGCGCTGCAGCGACCAGGTCTTCTATCGCGGCCTCGCGCCTGGCCCGCATCTGTTCCAGGTCCGGCTCGAAGGAAAGAGGTTTGGCCGCGGCCTGCCGACCCGATTCAGATGGACGCGAACCGAGCCGAAGGGCTTCCTGATCGAGGCCGACCTCTCGGGCCTGGCCAAGCTCTATCCCGGCGGCGCCCCGGTTGTGCTGCCGCTGGAGCTGAGCAACCCCAACCCGGCGCCGATCCTGATAACCGCCCTGCGCGTGACGGTGACGGCCAGCCCTCCGGGCTGCGCCAGCGCCAGCAACCTGGAGCTGATCCCGTCCAACGCCTCGCCGACTAAGCCGGTAAGGGTCCCGGCTGGTGGCTCGGTCAAGCTGCCAGCGACCGGTGTCTCACCGCCAGCGTTGGCGCTGCGTAACCTCCCAGTCGACCAGGACGCCTGCCAAGGAGCCCAATTCCCCCTTGCCTTTTCCGGGAGCGCGCGCGGATGAGACGGCTGCTGCGGACCAAGCTCACGGGCGCCCTGCTGGGGACGGCTCTGCTCGTCGCGGTCTGCGGCAGCGCCCTCGCGTACTTCTCCTCCGAAGGCCTGGGGACCGCCTCCGCCGCCGTCTCCAAACTGACGACTCCGACGATCACCGTCGCCACCCCGGCGGCGGGGGGGACGGTCGCCCTGACCTGGAGCGCCGCCACCGCGCCCGGGGCGGAAGCGGTCAAATACTTCGTCAGCCGCGACGGGGGCGAGCCTGCCGGCACCTGCGCCAAGGAAGCTGCCCCGGCCGTTGCCACCAGTTGCACCGACAGCGGCCTCGCGATCGGCGCCCACAGCTACACCGTGACCGCGGTGTGGCGCTCCTGGAGCGTGACCAGCGCCACCAAAACGGCGACTGTGACGATCGGGCCGGCGACCCATTTCACGATCTCGGCGGCGAGCGCGACGCCGGCCGTCTCCGTCGCCGACAACCTGACGATCACCGCCAAGGACGAAAACGAGGCGACGGTCACCACCTTCGCCGGCTCGCACTCGCTGGTCTTCTCCGGCGCCTCCGCGAGCCCGGGGGGGACCGCTGCCACCGTCGCCAACAGCTCCGGCACCGCGGTCGCCTTCGGCAGCGCCACGGCGCTCACCTTCACCGCCGGGGTCGCGGCCGTCACCACGACGAAAAACGGCATCTTGAAGGTCTACCGGGCGGGCGCGGCCAACATCGCCGCGAGCGAAGGCGCCCTCAACACGCCGGCGCCGCTGGCGCTGACCGTCTCGCCCGGGGCGGCGACGAAATACACGCTCGCGGCCGCGACGGCGACCCCCGCCGTGGGCGCCGCCGACGACCTCACGATCACCGCCCAGGACGCCTACGGCAATACGGCGACCACCTACACCGGTTCCCACAACCTCGTCTTCTCCGGCGCCTCCGCCAGCCCCGACGGAACCCTGCCGACGGTCTCCGACTCGAGCGGAAACGACCTCGCCTTCGGCACCGCCACCCCGATCGTCTTCAGCGCCGGCATCGCCACCGCCACCGATGACCTCAACGGCGAGATGACCCTCTACAAAAGCGGCGCCACCAGCGTCAAAGCGACCGAGGGCTCGCTGACCAACGCGACCGCGCTGGCGCTCACCGTCGCCGCCGGGACGGCGACGAAGCTGATCCTCGTGGCAGCGACGACGACCCCGGTCGCCGCCGCCAGCGACAACCTGACGACGACCGCCAGGGACGCTTACGAAAACACCGCCACCTCCTACGCGGGCGCGAAGAACATCGTCTTCTCCGGCGCTGCGGCCAGCCCCAGTGGCGCCGCGCCCACCGTCGCCAACAGCGCCGGCACCGCGATCTCCTTCGGCACCGCGACGGCGCTGACCTTCACGGCCGGCGTCGCCACCGTCTCCTCGACCAAAAACGGCGTGATGAAACTGAACAAGGTCGGCGCCGCCAGCGTCACCGCGACCGACGGCACGATCTCGACCCTGGCGCCCCTGGCCTTCACCGTCACCGTCGGCCTCGCCTCCAAGCTGGCTCTGACCGGCGTCACCTCCAGCGCCGGCAGCGTCAGCGCCGCCTGCTTCTTCACCTGCCCGGTCACCCTGCTCGGCAACAGCGGCACGATCAGCGCCGGCGTCAGCGTCACCGACAGCGTCGGCAACACCGTCTCCGAACTCGGCAGCGGCCACACCGTGAAAGTCACGGCCACCGGCGGCACGGTCGCCGGCACGCCGCTGACGATCGCCGAAACCGGCCCCGCGGTCGCCGCCACCCAGTTCACCTACACCTCCCCGGCCAGCGGCGCCTTCACCAACACGATCACGGCCGCCACCCTGGCGGGCACCGTCTACACCAGTGCTACGGCGACGGCGAGCAAATAGCCAGCAGCGCCAGCCAGGCGCCGAGCAGGAGCTGCGCGCCGCGCTGAAACAGGCCCTTGGCCGACTCGAGGTCGCCGACGAGGTAGGCGAGCCCCGAGGCGGCCATCAGCAGCAGCCAGAGGGCGCCGATCGCCAGCGTCGCCCGGCCCAGGGCGACGCCGGGCGCGTTCGTCGCTTGTATCCCTCTGGGTGACAAGCGACGAACGCTGTCGAGGCCGAGCAGGTCCGCGCCGATTAGGGCGAAGGCCACCGCCAGAGCGACGGCTTCGAGCAGGTTCGCGCCGGTATGGACGAGGTCGAAGGGGTCGTAGCTGAGGTCGCAGGCCCGTTCCAGGGCTTCGGCGCAGTTGAGCGGGGCGGCGCCGCCGATCGCGGCAAGGAGGCCGGCGACCAGCAGGGCCAGGAGGCCACGCCGCAGCAACGGCGAGCCGTCGCCGCTCTGACGGCGCAGCAGCACGGCGAGGGCGGCGATCGCCAGGCCCGCCGCGACTTCCAGCAGCTGGAAGCGCCAGCCGTAGACCTGGGAGCGCGCCGCGAGGTCGCTGATCCAGGCTCCCGAGAGGTCGTTGCGCTTTGCCAGCAGGCCTTCGAGGACCCAGAAGTTGCAGAGCAGGGCAGCGGCGATGCCGGTCGCGATGACCGGCAGCCGCGAACGCGGTTCTTTCCGCATACCGGAAGAAAGTGCGTTCGCGCGCCGCGAGGTCACCGCCTGGACCCTAGCCAGGCTGCGCGCCGCTCCCCCTGGCAGGATCCCAGCGGCATGAGTGCCCCCGGCCCGGATCGCGGCAACCTCGACGCGATCCTCGCGACCGCCGAACACGACCGTACCCGGCTCAACTCCAACGCGCTCGGCGCCTTCAGCCTCACCCTGCTCGGCGTCGCCAGCGTCGTCGGCGCCGGGATCTTCGTCGTCACCGGCGACGCCGCCGCCCACTACGCCGGCCCGGCGGTGCTGATCTCCTTCGTCCTCGCCGGCATCGTCGCCGGCCTCACCGCCCTCTGCTACGCCGAGCTGGCCTCGATGATCCCCGCCGCCGGCAGCACCTACTCCTACGCCTTCGCCGCCTTCGGCTCCTTCGTCGGCTGGTTCATCGGCTGGGACCTGCTGCTCGAGTACCTGTTCGCCGCCTCGACCGTCGCGGTCGGCTGGTCGGGCTACTTCGTCAGCCTCTTCGACTCCTTCGGAGTCCACCTGCCGCACGCCCTGGTCACGGCCCCGTTCGGCGACGACCCCGGCATCCTCAACCTGCCGGCGATGGCGATCATGTTCCTCACCTCGGGCGCGCTCTGGCTCGGCACCCGCGAGTCGGCGGTCGCCAACAACTCAATGGTGCTGCTGAAGCTCTCGATCCTGGTGCTGGTCGTGGTCGTCGGCGCCTTCTACGTCTCCTCCTCGAACCTGAAGCCGTTCCTGCCCGCCGCCGCAGGGGGGTTCGGCGACTTCGGCTGGAGCGGCGTCTTCCGCGGCGCCGGCATCGTCTTCTTCGCCTACATCGGCTTCGACGCCGTCTCCACCGCCGCGGCCGAGGCGCGCAACCCGCGGCGCACGGTGCCGATCGGCCTGCTCGGCACGGTCCTGATCGCGACCGTGGTCTACATCGCCGTCGGCTTCGTCCTCACCGGCATGGTCAACTACCGCCAGCTCGGCGTCGCCGACCCGATCGCGGTCGCCCTCCAGGCCGGCGGCCGCGACCTCGACTGGCTGTTGAAGCTGACCGACGTCGCCGCCGTCGTCGGCCTCGCCTCGACCGTGCTGGTCACCCTCTACGGGCAGACGCGGATCTTCATGCGGATGTCGGAGGACGGGATGCTGCCGCCGGCCTTCGGCAAGGTCAGCCCGCGGACCAAGACGCCGCAGTTCTCGATCATTCTCTGCGGGATCGTCGGCGGCATCGTCGCCGGGCTGGTGCCGCTCTCGGTCCTCGGCGAACTGATCTCGATCGGGACCCTGCTCGCCTTCATCATCGTCAGCGCCGGCGTCCTCACCCTGCGCCGCCGCTACCCCGACCTGCCGCGCCCGTTCCGGGTGCCGGCGCTGCCACTGGTCGCCGGCACCGCGATCGTCTCCTCGCTGGCGCTGATGGCGACGCTGCCCGGGGCCACCTGGATCCGGCTCGGCGTCTGGGCCGCGCTCGGCCTCTGCGTCTACTTCCTCTACGCCCGCGCCCACAGCAGCGAGAGGATGGCGGCGGTCGCCGCCGGCATCACCAAGACCCCCGAACCCGCTCCCGAGGACGCCCGAGCGTGAACCTCCACCTGCTGCAGCGCGCCTCGCGCAACGCCAACATGGGGGCGCTCCACCTCACCTTCTTCGTCACCGCGATCACGACCGAGCTCTGCATCCGCACGCAGCTCTACCTGACCCACTACCCGCAGCTCGGCGGCCACGGCCTGCACATCGCCCACCTGCTCTGGGGCGGCCTCTTCATGGTCGTCGCGCTGGCGATCCTGCTCAGCCTGCTCGGCCGCCGCGCCCGCCAGGCCGCGGCGCTGATCGGCGGCGTCGGCTTCGGCTTCTTCATCGACGAGCTCGGCAAGTTCATCACCGCCGACAACAACTACTTCTACAAACCGGCGGCGGGGCTGATCTACCTGATCTTCATCGGCCTCTACCTCGGCTCGCGCGCCTTCCAGCGCCATCGCGGCCTCGACGACTCCGAGAAGGTGCGCAACGCGGTCGAGCTGATCGGCGAGGCGACGCGCGGCCCGTACAAGCTCGAATACCGCGAGCAGGCGCTGGCGCTGTTGACCGAGGTGCCGGCGAGCCATCCGCTGCGCGACCCGCTGATCGCCGTCGCCGGGGACATCGACACCAGGCCCAACCCGGACCCACCCTGGTTCCGGCGCCTGGCCGACGCGGTCGCCGCCCGGTACAAGGGCTGGACCGAGCACAGCTGGTTCCACACCCTCGTCTTCTCGGTCTTCGCCGCCTGGGCGTTGGCCGGGATCGTCGTCGTGCTGGGCATGGTCCTCTCGCTCACCTTCAGCGACCACGCCGCCCGGGCCGAGTTCGAACGCGACTCCTTCGGCCACCTCAACTTCATCAACCTCGCCAGCCTCGCCTCCACCGGCGTCTCCAGCGTGATGGTCGCGCTCGGCCTGGGGCGGCTGGCCCGCCGCCAGCGCCTCGACGCCTACGCCTGGTTCACCCGCGCCCTGCTGGTCTCGATCTTCGTCACCCGCGTCTTCACCTTCGTCGAGTCGCAGTTCGGGGCCGTCTTCGGGCTGGCCGTCGACGTCCTGCTGCTGGTCTCGGTGCAGCTAATGGCGCAGCAGGAGCGGCGAGACGGTGCCGGACACGGCGCGGTGCGGCGTCCTCAGTCGCCCAAATAGCGCTGCTATTCGGGCTCCCTGCGTCCTTGCCCCGCTTGGTCCGGCGCCGTCTCGCGGTGCGGGAGTTCTCCCGCCGCAACCTGTTCGGCCCGCTGTAGCACCTCCGCGGTCGCCTCGCGGGTCGCGGCGACCGCCTCCTCGCGCGCGGCGTCGAGGCCCTCGCTCGGCTTGCCGCCGACGAGGTCGCGGAAGGCTTCCTTGAAGCGCTCGGTGCGGCGGTCGGGAGAAAACCGCGCCTCCGCCTTCGCTTGCTTCTTCGGCCGCCGCTCGCCGTAGCGGCGACGGGCCCAGGCGGAGTGGGGCTTGCCGATCCGGCAGGTCGCGTAGATCGCGACCGGGACGAAGAAGAAGCCGATCAGGCCGTGCAGGATTCGTCCCTTCAGCAGGCTGGCGGCGACGAAGAGGAAGACGATCGCGGCGCTGGCGATCGTGCCTATCACGGCCGTGACGGAGCCGGTCTCGATCGCCAGCGGGCTCGCCCCGATCAGCATCAGCAGCATCGCCGCCGCCGCGATCACCGTCGCGTCGATCGAGCTGCGCCCCTCCTCGGCCCAGTAGACGTCGTCGAGGTGGACCCAGAGCGCGAACTCGTCGATCGTCAGCCCGGCCCCGACCCCGAAGCCGAGCGAGGCGATCTCGGTCAGCGGCGTTTCACCGAGGGCGAAGCTGAGCAGCACCCCGCTGACCATCATCGTGACGATCCCGAAGACCAGGTGGTGGAGGTGGACACCGCTGTCGCTTTCGATGTTCCCCGGCCACCAGGAGACGCTTTCGCTGCGGATGATCCGCGTGCTCATGCGGATGAAGGCGAAGGAGAGGATGAAGCCCACGAGGACCAGGAAGAGGCCCTGCTCGTTGTGCTGCTCGAGGTTTTCCCAGAAGTCGGCGAGGATCCAGCAAGCCTAACCCGCGGCGTCAACCCGCTGGCGGATCGGCGGCTCCAGCACCCGGCTCAGCACCGGCACCTCAAGGAAGCCCTCGACGCTGGCGTAGAGCATCGCCAGCCGCGGCAGATCGGAGACGTCGTCGATCACGACCGAGCGCGGCACCCATTCGGGGCCGAACTTCTGGTTGAAGTCGCGCAGGCTCTGGATCTGGAAGAACGGGTTCAGGCCTTTTGCCATCAGCCGCTGCAGGCGGGCGGAGAGGCCGGCGTCCTCGGCGCTGTCGAGCAGCCGCCCCCAGGCGGCGAAGTTGAGCGAGAGCCGCTTGAAGCCGCGGGCGCCGAGCGCCAGCGCCGCCTCGGCGATCAGGTACTCGGTGAGGCCGTTGGCGGAGTCGGGGCGGCGCCGCATCAGGTCGAGCGAGTAGCCGGGGTCCTCGCCGTAGACGGGGACGAAGCGGAGGAAGCCGGCGACCCGGCCGCCCTGCTGCTCGCGCGCGACGGCGATCACGAAGTCGCTCTGCTCGCCCTCGACGTCCTCGCCCAGCTCCATCGTGAAGCCGCGCTCGGGAGCGCCTTGGCGCCACTCGGCGCTGATCTCGTTCAGCTCGGCGATCAGCTCCGGACTGGCCTCGGTCTCGGCGATCAGCTCGAAGCCGTGGTCCTTCTCGACGTGCTTGACCGCGGTCCGCACCGCCTTCATCCCGGTGCCCTCGAGGCTGAACTCGTCGCAGCGCAGGATCGCCTCGTCGCCGAGGTAGATCGTGCGCATGCCGCGCGCCCGGTAGATCTCGGCGTCGGACTCGCGCACGGCGAAGAAGGCGACGCGCCAGCCGCGCCCGGCGCAGAAGGCGAGGAACTCGTCGACCGTGCGGGCGGTGTCGGCGGGCGGCCCGATCGGGTCGGCGGCGACCATCGCCGTCCCGCGCACGTAGAGGTAGGCGATCAGCGACTCGCCGTCGGCGGAGAAGAAGTAGTTCTTGTCGCGCCGCAGGGCGAAGTAGTCGAGCGTGTCGTCGCCCCAGCGGCGGACTATTTTCTCCGCCCGCTGCCGCCGCTCGGCGCTGGGCGGGTCGGCCTGGATGAAGGTGCGCAGGAGCAGGTAGATGAAGATCAGCAGCCCGGCGACCCCGAGCAGGAGCAGCGATAGTTCGAAGAAGTCGGCAAAGACCTTGCGGCCGTAGGAGTAGGGGCCGTCAAGCCCGATCAGCCCCTTGTAGGCGGTCTCGGCGATGCCGCTGAAGCTGAGGCCGGGGGAGACACGGTCGCGCTCGGCGAAGAGCGTGATCCAGGCGAAGGCGAAGACGCCGACGAGATAGAGCGGGACGAAGACGACCGCCTGCTGCAGCGAGCCGGGGTCGCTGTGCGCCCGGAAGTCGTCCCGGAACCAGATCAGCGCCACCAGCATCGCCGCCGAAAGCAGCACCGTCACCGGGTCCGGCCCGTGGATCAGATGGACGATCGCGGCGGCCGCAAACAAAATCGTCGCAATCGCCCAGGCTCTGCGCTTGCCACGAGCAACCCCTCGCGCCACCGCAATCAACCCGAGCCCAACAGCCACTGAAGCGATCAATCCCGCCGACCGCCCTCCGTCAGCAATAAAGCTCAGGTGTCCCAGCGAGAAACGAATGCTCGTCGCGGTCGGCAACAGCGACAACAGCCCCACGATCACGCTTAGCCAGGCGAGGGGGCGCAGGCTGCGGGGGCGGCGGGTAGGGGACGGAGCCGGGGGACCCTCCTCACTCGCTCTTCGTCGCTGGGGGGTTGAAGTGCTGGCGCCCGGGGCACTGTTCTCCTCCTGCGGAAGACGTTCGGAGGGTCCCCCGGCTCCGTCCCCGACGAGCGCACCGGTTGCCGGGGCGGCGAAGTCGGAAGCAGATGGGGCGCCATCAGAGGCAACCGAGGCAGAGCCGTCGGCGCCCTCGTGCCCTTCGGGCCTAAGGGTCGGGAAGAGGATCACGTCGCGGATCGCCTCGGCGCCGGAAATGAGCATGACCAGGCGGTCCATGCCGATGCCTAGGCCGCCAGTGGGAGGAAGGCCGTACTCGAGGGCTTTGACGTAGTCGTCGTCGACGGGTTCGGCCTCGTCGTCTCCTCCTGCTTGCAGGCGGGCCTCGGATTCGAAGCGTTCGGCCTGGTCGACCGGGTCGTTCAGCTCGCTGTAGGCGTTGGCCAGCTCGCGGGCGGCGACGACCAGCTCGAAGCGCTCGGTCAGTTCGGGGTCGTCGCGGTGGGCGCGGGCCAGCGGCGAGATTTCGCGCGGGTGGTCCATCACGAAGGTCGGCTCGATCAGCAGGTGCTCGGAGCTCTCGTCGTAGACCTCGCTCATGATTTTTCCCGAGCCCCAGGCGTCGAGCCACTCGACCCCGATCCCGTCGGCGATCTTGCGCGCCTCCGCGACCGGCATCGACGGGTGCATCTCGACCCCGACGTTCTCCTTGATCAGCTCGGCCATCGTCACCCGCCGCCACGGCGGCTTGAGGTCGACCTCCTGGCCCTGGATCGTCACCACCGTGGTCCCGATCGCGTCCTCGCAGGAGGTGGCGATGATCGTCTCGGTCAGGTCCATCATGTCGTGGTAGTCGCCGAACGCCTGGTAGGCCTCGAGCAGGGTGAACTCGGGGTTGTGGCGGGTGTCGAGCCCCTCGTTGCGGAAGACGCGGCCGATCTCGAAGACGCGGTTCATGCCGCCCACGATCAGCCGCTTCAGCGGCAGCTCCAGCGCCACCCGCAGGGTCATGTCGATGTTCAGCGCGTTGTGGTGGGTGATGAACGGCTTCGCCGCGGCGCCGCCGGCCTGGCCCAGTAGGACCGGCGTCTCGACCTCGCTGAAGCCCTTTTCGGTGAGGACGCGGCGCGTGGTCGCGATCACCGCCGAGCGGATCTTGAAGACCCGGCGCGAGGGCTCGTCGAGGGTGAGGTCGAGGTAGCGCTGGCGGTAGCGGGTCTCGGCGTCGGCGACGCCGCGGCGCACGTCGGGCAGCGCCCGCAGGCTTTTCGAGAGCAGCTCGAACTTGTCGACCCGGACCGTCAGCTCGCCGTGGTTGGAGGCGATCACCGTCCCCTCGACGCCGACCCAGTCGCCGAGGTCGAGGTCGGAGAACTCGTGCAGCTCGTCGGCGCCGACGGCGTCGCGGGTCGCCATCAGCTGGATCTGGCCGGTCTCGTCCTGGAGGTCGGCGAAGTCGAGGCCGCCGTGGCGCCGCTCGGCCATCACCCGGCCGGCGAGGCGGACCTGCCTGCCGGTGTCGGTGCCGGCGGCGAGCTCGGCGAACTCATCGCGCAGCGCCGCCGCGGTCGCGTCGCGGTCGAAGCGGACCGGATAGGGCTCGATTCCCCGCTCGCGCAGCTTCTCCAGCTTCTGCAGCCGGTGGGCGCGCGTCTGCTCCTGGAATTCGGCCCGACCGTCGCCGATCTCCCCCGTCTCCTCAATGCTCATCGGCGCCGATCCTAGGCGGTAATCAGGGCGGAACTACCCGCCGATGGGCCGATAAGCGCAGCTCTAGGTGGCATTTAGGCCCGTCGGCGGCGCCGACTGGGACTGCGAGCGCGCCAGGATCGCCATCCCAGCCAGGGCGGCGGCCAGCGCCAGCGCCGTTCCGACCGCCTCCAGCGGCGTCGTGTGCAGCGACTCGTCGAGCAGGACGACGCCGAGGACGACGCTGGTGATCGGGTCGAAGGCGAGGCTGGTCGCCACCGCCGGCGCCAGCGAGCCGGTGTTGAGCGCGAGCTGGTTCAGGGTCATTGAGGCGTAGCCGACGACGATCAGCGCGTAGAGGTGCCAGTCGGCGAAGATCGCGAAGAGGCCGTCGTCGAATTCGTCGGCGACCACCTTGGTCAGGGCCGCGGAGAGAGCGAAGAGGACCCCCGTCGCCGTCCCCAGCAGCGCCGCCCGTCGCGGCGCCGAGCCGTGGCGGCCGAGCAGGACCAGTGGGACGCAGATCAGCGCGCAGGCGCCGATCGCGACCAGCCACTGGTCGAGCGGCGCGTCGTCGCGGCCGCCGGACGGTTCGGAGATCGTCAGGAAGGCGACCAGGGCGCCCACCACGAGGGCGGCGGCGGCGATGTCGAGGCGGCGGATCCGCTGTCCCGTGAAGCGCGCCCCCAGGGGCAGCGCGAAGACGACGGTGGAGACCAGCAGCGGCTGCACCACCGCCAGCCGCCCGATCGCCAGCGCCACCGCCTGGGCGATGAAGCCGAGCGCGTCGGCGACGATCCCGGCCAGCCAGACCGGCCGTTTCGCCATCCGCAAAAGCAGGCTT
The DNA here is from genome assembly GCA_035995325.1 of Solirubrobacterales bacterium. GTDB lineage: Bacteria > Actinomycetota > Thermoleophilia > Solirubrobacterales > 70-9 > VAYN01. Next base: position 22,700 of record DASYKN010000065.1, on the reverse strand, counting down.
GCGCCGGCCCCCTCCGAGGGTTTTTCGAGTCCCGCCTTCTGCTGCAGGACGGTTCCGATGGCGAAGAAGAGGGCGGCGACGAGAGCCAGGACGATGTCCACGCGCGCATCCTCTCAGGCGCGGCGACCTAAACCAGACGAGCGCGACGGAGCCGTTTGCTTCAATTCTCTGACCAGAGAAAGGAGGTGGTCCTAATTTTGAGTCACATGCTTGAGGGGACTCTGGAGGTGCAGGGCCGCTAAGGCGCCGCACTGGTTTGGGCGCCCGGCGGAATCCACCCCGGGCACCGGCGAGCCGAAGAAGACCGGGCGTTGTCCCACCCGGCCGCTGTTTCCAAGCTCGTTCCATGCACCAGCGCAAGGGCCGCCTCCGGGCGGCCCTTGCTCGTTCTGTTAGAAGGGGGGAGATGGAGGACGGAGACCGGGAGAAGCTGGACAGCCTCGAGCCGCTGGTCGGCGAGTGGAGCATGGAGGCGGTCTTCGCCGCCGCTCCGCCCAGCGACGAGCGTGGCCGCACGGCCTTCCAGTGGGGGCCGGAGCGCGCCTTCCTGATCCAGCGTTGGGAGGTGCCGATGGACGGCCCCCCGGACGGCGTCGCGATCATCGCCGTCGCCGAGGGCGGCGGCGAGCTGGTCCAGCACTACTTCGACTCGCGCGGCGTCGTCCGCCGTTACGAGACCAGCCTCGAGGACCGGGTCTGGTCCCTGCGCAAACTCTCCGCCGGCTTCGCCCAGCGCTTCCGGGGAGAGCTCAGCCCCGACGGCAGCGTGATCGACGGCGCCTGGGAGAAGGGCGAGGAGGGGTCGGGCTGGGAGCGCGACTTCGGCCTCGTCTACCGGCGGGTCGGATAGCGCCGATGGCTTCGGAAGACAGGTACGTCTCGGCTGCGGGCGTGCCCGGGCTGACCCGCTTCTACGACTCGATCGTCGCGCTGACGATGCGCGAGCAGCTCTTTAGGGGCAAGCTGGAGCGACAGGTGATGGCGGGCCTGGCCGACGGCGCCCGCGTTGCCGATGTCGGTGCCGGCACCGGCACCTTCGCGATCGCGATCGCGGCCGCCGCCGCTCCCGGACTCGAGACGATCGCGATCGACGGCGACCGCGAGGCCCTGGCGATCGCCAGGGCAAAGCCCGGCGCCGACGCGGTCGAGTGGAAGCAGGGGCTCGCCGACGCGCTGCCGCTCCCTGACCGCAGCTGCGACCGGGTGACGATGTCCCTGCTCCTCCACCACCTCGACGCCGACGGCAAGCGCGCCGCCCTCGCGGAGGCGCGGCGGGTGCTGCGCGACGGCGGCAGCCTCCACATCGCCGACTGGGGCAGGCCCCAGGACCCGTTGATGCGCTGCGGCAGTTACGCCCTGGCCGTGTTCGACGGCTTCGACGGCATCCGCGACCACGTCGCCGGCAGGCTCCCGGGCTTCGTCGAAGCCGCCGGCTTCGGCCCGGTCCTCCGCCGCGATCGGCTGCGAACCGCCTGGGGCAGCCTGGAGCTGCTCAGCGCCGGTGTCGCCGCATGACCGAATCGAATCCGGCCGGCAGGGGTATTGGGATCAGGATGCGACGCGCGCTGGGGGGCTTCGCGCTCACTCTTTTCCTGCTCGTCTGCCTGCCGGCTTCCGGCTGGGCCGCTGCCCCCGGCCCGGCTCCGGCGCCGAGCTGCGCGACCGGCCCGGAGACGGTCGCCGGCACGACCTACGGCACCCCCTGCGACGACCTCATCGTCGTCGCGCCCGGGGTGACGGCGGTCGAGGCCGGCGCCGGCGACGACACGATCGTCCCCGGTCCGGTCACGGCCTTCAGCGCCTCCTGCCCCAGCGGCTGCTTCCTCGGCGTCGGCAGCCAGACCTACGACGGCGGCCCCGGCAACGACGTCGTCTACGGCCAGCGTGGCAACGACACCCTGCGCGGCGGCGAAGGCAACGACCAGCTCTTCGGCGGCATCGGCGACGACCTCCTGCTCGGCGGCCCCGGCAACGACCTCCTCGCCGGCGGCTTCGGCGCCGACGCGATCGACGGCGAAAGCGGCGACGACTACGTCCACGGCGACGGCACCGTCGACCGGATCCGCGACAGCGGCGGCGGCAACGACATCCTCAGCTACGCCAGCGGGGTAACGCCCGGCTTCAAAGGCGGCGGCGTCTCCGGTTTCCCGGGCTTCCCTCCCAGCGAGGAAGGACGCGGCGTCCGGCTCGACCTCGGGGCCGCGCCTGGCGAATTCAAGGGCGACAACGGCGAACCTCCCTTTGGCGGCGGCAACGACGAAGTCGAAGGGGGCAGCTTCGAGACCGTGATCGGCACCGCCTTCTCCGACTACATACTCGGCACCTCCGGCGCCCAGGCGATCTACGGCGGCGGCGGCGCCGACGTGATCGAAGGCAAAAGTGGCGACACCGTCGTCGGCGGCGCCGGCGCCGACAACGTCGATCCCGGCGGCTTCGAACCGCGCGACCCGGCCACGGTCAGCGTCGGCCTCATGGCCCCTGGGGCGAGCCCCTACTCCCAGCTCTACCTCGCCGGCAGCAGCGGCGACGACGTCGCCACCGCTGCCTACAACGGCGGCTCCGTCACCTTCACCCTCTCGGCCGGCAGCTTCGACCCCGGCACCGCCGCCGAAAGCGACTGCGGCGCGCCGACCTCGACCCAGCTCGTCTGCGCGCTGGGCGGCCCGCTCGACTCGATCGTCCTCGCCGGGATGGACGGCAACGACACCCTCGACGCCAGCGGCTTCCCCAGCTCCACCACCGTGGTCCTGATGGGCGGCGCCGGCAACGACACGCTCTCCGGCGGCGACGCCAGCGAAGACGTCCTCGTCGACGGGCCGGGGAGCGGGGCGGACGTCCTCAACGCCTTCGCCGGCGACGACGCCCTCACCCACAACGGCGGCGCCGACCAGCTCTTCGGCGGCTCCGGCAGCGATCTCTTCCTCTCCAACTCGGTCTGCGACGGCAACACGCTGAACGGCGGCCCTGACCGCGACAACGCCTCCTGGGCCCGTTTCAAAGAGGGCGTCGAGGCGAACCTCGGCAGCGGCCTCGCCGGACGCCCCGGCAGCGGCGACACCCCCGTCTGCGGCGGCGGGCTCGACTCGTTGCGGGAAATCGAGGACCTCGAGGGCAGCAACTCGGCCGACGTCTTCTACGGCGACGCCGGTCCCAACCAGCTGCTCGGCCACCTCGGGCCCGACATCTACCACGCGGCCGCCGGCGCCGACACCGTCCTCGCCAACTCCGGCGACGCCGACCCGGTAATCGACTGCGGTGCCGACATCGACCGCGCCCTGGTCGACCACCCCGAATACGGCGACGCGACGCCGATCGAATGCGAGGCGGTGCGCGAGGCCGACCCCAACAGCTTCCAGATCCTGCCCGACTTCCCGTTGCCGATCCCGCCGCCCCCGGTCACGCCGACCGTGGTCAAGAAGGCGCCGCGCGATCGCAAGCCACCGCAGACCCGCCTCGTCTCCCATCCGCGGCCGCTGCTGATCACCACCAAGCCGCGGCGCCGGGTCGCCTTCCGCTTCAGCTCCAGCGAGGCCGGCTCGCGCTTCCGCTGCAAGCTCGACGGCCAGCCCTATCGCGGCTGCGTCTCCCCGCGCGCTTACGCGCTGAAGCCCGGCCGCCACGTCGTCCGCATCGTCGCCATCGACCGCGCCGGCAACGCCGACCGGACCCCGGCCCTGTTCCGCGTCCGGGTCCGACGACGCTAGCTCTTTACAGTGGGCCGACCGGCTCGATTCGGGACACCCCGACAGGAGGACTGAGATGGCGAAGGATCTCTACACCGCCGAGGCGCACGTCACCGGAGGCCGGGTTGCCGGCCATGGCCGCAGCTCCGACGGCGCCCTCGAGGTCGACATCCGCATTCCGGCGGAGCTGGGCGGCGAGGGCGGCGGCACCAATCCCGAGCAGCTCTTCGCGGTCGGTTACGCCTCCTGCTTCGAGAGCGCGCTGGCCGCGGTCGCCAGGCGCCGCAAGATCGAGGTCGGCGACGTCGCGATCGACTCCAAGGTGAAGATGAGGGCCGGCGAGGACCGCAGCTTCACGATCGCCGCCGAGCTGCACGTGACCCTGCCCGCGATCGAGGGCGAGGACGCGGTCGAGCTGGTCCGAGCCGCGCACAAGGTCTGCCCCTATTCGAACGCGACCCGCGGCAACATTGAGGTCCTGCTCAGCGCCAACGGCACCGCGGTCGAGTCCTAGGCCGACTCCGCCTCGACGAAGCGCTTCAGCTTCTCGGGCATGCTGTCGATCAGCTGGCCGCGCAGGACGCCGACAACCGGGCCCCTGATCGCCAGTCCCAGCACCCGCCCGAGGTCGACCTCCAGCCGGTAGGTCGCGCGGGTTCGGCCCGCCCCGAGGTCCTCCAGCTCCCAGCTGCCGTCGACCGCCTTCAGGTCGCCCTCCTCCTGGGCCCAGGAGATCCGGTTCGGCGGCTCGTAGCTGAAGCGCATCTCGGCGCCGAGCCGGCGCACCTTGGCGTCAGTCTCCATGTGGATCAGCGTCTGGCTGCCGTCCCCGTCGCGCTCGAGGCACTCGGCAACCTTGATCTCCGGCTGCCAGCGCGGCGAGCCCTCGACGTCGGCCGCGATCGCGAAGACCTGCTCGATCGGCGCCGCGATCTCGGCGCTGGCGGATCCGTCGATCTTTCCCATCGCCCCAGCCTACGCCGGTTCGCTTAGCGCCGGCACCGTCCGGGTAGAGTCGCCCCATGCCCGCCTGGATCGCCGCCCGCGCCGCACCCGCAATCTGGAAGCGGATCCCCTGGAAGATGGTCTGGACTGTGGTCGTCTGGCTCGGCTCGAAGGGCAAAGAGCGGATTCAGGCCAACCTGACCGAGAAGGAGCAGCGCGAGTTCTGGAGCCTGCTGAAGAAGTCCATGGGGCGGCCGGACAACCTTTCCCAGCGCGACCGCACCCGGATCAAGAACATCGCCGGCAAGGCGATCCGCGGCAGCTAGGCGGCAGAGCCCAGCGGCTACGGTCCTGGAGTGCCTTCCCAGCTGCGGCTCAGCGTCCTCGACCAGACCCCCGTCTCGGAGGGGTCGACGGCGGCGCAGGCGCTGCGCGGGACGATCGACCTGGCGCAGCTGGCCGAGCGGCTCGGCTACCACCGCTACTGGGTCGCCGAGCACCACGGCGGCGGCCTGGTCGCCGGGCCCTCGCCGGAGGTGCTGATCGGCCCGATCGCCTCGGTCACCGCAGGCATGCGGGTGGGCAGCGGCGGCGTGATGCTGCCGCACTACAGCCCGCTCAAGGTGGCGGAGAGCTTCGGCGTCCTCGCCGGCCTCTTCCCCGGCCGCATCGACCTCGGCATCGGCCGCGCCGCGGGCACCGACCCGCTGACCACCCGCGCCCTCCAGCGCGACCGCTCGCAACCGCCGCTCGACGACTTTCCCGACCAGCTCGCCGAGCTGCTCGCCTATTTCGAGCGCAGCTTCCCCGCCGGCCACCTCGCCCGCCTCGCCGAGACCCTGCCCGGCGAGCCCGAGCTGCCCGAGCCGTGGTTGCTCGGCTCCTCCGAGCAGAGCGCGATCTGGGCCGGCGAGCTGGGCCTCCGTTACGCCTTCGCCGACTTCATCAACCCCCGCGGGGCCGCGATCGCGGCCACCTACCGCAGCGGCTTCCTCGCCGGCAAGCGGCTCGCGGAGCCGCAGCTCGCGGTCGCCGTGCGGGCGGTCGTCGCCGACAGCGAGGAGGAGGCGCAGAGGCTGGCGACGAGCTGGCGCATGGCCTTCGGCCTGCTGCGCAGCGGCCACCTGATCGCGGTGCCGCCCCCGGAGAAGGCCGAGCGCTACCTGGCGCTCCACGGCGATGAGATCGAAGGCCCGAAGAGCGATCCTGGCCGGCTGACCGGCACCGCGGACAAGGTGGCAGCCGAAATCGAGCAGATCGCCGCCGCATACGGGGCGGAGGAGGCGATCGTGGTGACGATCGCTCACGACCCCGCCGCCCGCCGCCGTTCCTACGAGCTGCTGGCGGCCGAGTGCGGCCTCGCCCCTAGGGGCGGGTGAAGAGGTCCCAGTTCTTGGTCCGGCCGTCGCGCGGCCTGGACATGTACTGACCGGGCGGCAACTGGCCGATCTTTGCCTCCAGGGCAGCGAAGGCGCTGTCACGGGTCTCGCCCTTGCGATGTCCGCTTGCCTTCCACTTGCCTTCGGAGTTCTTGTGCCGGAAGTCGAAGACCATGGAGAGGAACGGTAGCCGATCGGCGGATTTGCAAGAGAGCCGCCCCTCCGGCCCCGCTTCCCTAAAATCGTCTCGACCAGCCCGGATAGCTCAGTTGGTAGAGCACTTCCATGGTAAGGAAGGGGTCACGAGTTCGAGTCTCGTTCCGGGCTTTCAGCTTTTGGCCTCTTCAAACTTCATGTACCGCCCCTGACATAAATCCTTCGGTCCGCTTAGACTGCGCCACCGACGTGGTCGACAGGGATCCGAAATCGCGAACGAAGCCCAACGGAGGGGACAGCGGCGAGCGCCGTAAGCGCCTGATCGCCGCCTTCTCGAAGGCGGCTGGCGAGCGGGGTTACGCGGGTCTCGACCTCACCACAGTCAGCCGTTACGCCGGCATCTCGGAGGAGGGCCTTCACGAGCAGTTCGAGAATCTCGAGCAGGTTCTGATGGCCGCCCAGGACGCGTTCCTCGAGCGCCTCTGGCTCGATGTCTCCAGTGCCTGCGAGACCGATCTCGAGTGGCCACAACAGGTCCGTGTCGCAGTCACAGCGGTCCTGTCCTCCCTGGTCGAAGCCAGCGACGTCGCCAGGGTCTTCGCGATTGAAGCGCCGGCCGCGAGCCTCGCCGTCGCCGAGCGCCAGTTCGTCGGGCTCGAGCGCTTCGCCGCACTGCTCCGCGACGGGCGGCGCCTTTACCCGCGCGCGCAGACGCTTCCCGCCGTGACCGAGCGGGCGATCGTCGGTGGCATCGCCTCGATCGTCTCCGGTCATTTGCTCGCCGAGGATCCCCGAGCGATTCCCCAGCTCGAGGCCGAGTTGGTGGAACTCGTCCTCATCCCCTACCTGGGTGAGGGCGAGGCGCGGCGCGTAGCCGTCGCCTAACGGCCGATCAGACGGCTTCTGGGCGCCTGCGCCAACGTCACCAGCTCCGGCGCCAACTGCGGCAGCTGCTCCCGGCGCCCGTGCCAGATCTCGTGCTGGATCACGGCCCAGATGCCGCTGCCGATCGCCTCGAGGATCACCGGTGGGACCTTGCCATCGGGCTCGCCGGCGCCGGGACCGCGATCGATCAGGGCGGTGAAGCCGTCCATCACCTGGTCGGCGCGGTCGAGGGCCACCGGCCCGGCGGTCGAGAGCTCGAAGAAGGCAAGCCGCGCGAACAGCTCGTTGTCGGCGATGTGCTCGAGCATCGCCCGCATTGACGCGCCGGCCGCCTCCGGCTCATCGGCGGCGTCGTCATAGACGGCCATGGTCGCGCGCAGCGCCTCGCCGGCAAGGATCTCGAAGGCGGCCAGGAAGCAGTCGCGCTTGTTGGCGAAATGCTCGTAGAAGGTCTGGTTCGAGGTCCCTGCGGCGGCGGAGATCGCGGGGATGCTGAGCGACCCGTAGCCCTGCTCCACAACCACCCGAGCCGCCGCCCGCACGATGCGCTCACGCTGGCCCAGCTCACGGCGACTGCGTTTGCTGTCGGGCGGCTCGTCCCAACCGGGGGCTCCGTCGTCGGCTGCCGCTGGCTCCCTGGTCCCGCCTTTGCCCGGCAGCGCCGCCACCGCGGTTGCCCTCTGCACCTGCTCGCTGTCCGGTTGCTGGTAGCCGAGCGCCCACTCGACCAGCAGCCCTGTCAGGTTTCGCAGCTCCTTGCCCTGGCCGGCGCGCAGGCGCCGATAGACGACTCCGCGGATCCCGCCGACGACGGCCCGCACCGTCGTCGCCGACATCTGCCGCGGCGCGGGGGAGTGGTCGAAGCTCTGCTGGATCAGCAGCTCGAAGCCCTGCGAGGCGCGCTCGCGGTGAGCGACTCCGGCGGCGCCGAGCGTCAGCGATTCGACCGCGACCAGCGAGGCCGCCGCCGGCTCGTCAACCGCCATTTCCAGGAAGACGCCGAGGCTGCAGAGCAGGCGCTCTCGAAAGTCGCCCGGCTGACGGTATGCCTCGCCCACCCGCTCGCTGAGCTGGGAGATGATCTCGTCGAAGGTGGCCAGGAAGCAGGCCTCCTTGCTGGCGAAGTGCTGGTAGAAGGTGGACTTGGAGACACCTGCGAGAGCGACCAGCTCGCGCAGGGTGGTGCCGGCGTATCCGTGCCGGGCGACCGCCTCGACCATCGCGCCCTGCAGCCGTGCCTTCTGGTGCCGCGCGACCTCCTGCGGCGCCAGTCGCCGCCCGCCGCCGCTCAGCTGAGGAAAGAGCGGCGCCGTCGACGGGGTGGTGGAGTCGGCTGCTGCCATCGGCCCCCACGATAGCCGCGCCGCGAAGCGGGAATCCCGGTCTCCGCTACCCACTTTTGTGGGTATTTAGGAACAGGCGGTTGACATTTGACGTGTAACCGTGTTTACATGGTGCCGCTCGCCAGGGTGGCGAATGGGAATAGCGACATACCGGGACCAGGGGCCCGAGCCCTCCACGCAGTGCGCCGGGGGGTCGGGAAGACGGCCGGTCAGAGCAGAGGAGAGAGAGCAAGTGACGCACCATGCCAAGGCACCGTCTGCGGGATCCATCGATGCGCCGAGGAGCGGTCGCGGCCTGCTCGCGCTGATCGCCATGATCGTCTCGGTCCTCGCGCTCTCGGCCACCCCGGCCAGCGCCGCCCCTCCGACCGTGGAACTCGGCGCCGTCTCCGAAGTGCGCGGCGCCTCCGCCCACGTCACCGGCAGCGTCGACCCCGGCGATCAGTACACCTTCTGGTCGTTCGAAACCTCGACCGACGGGGTCACCTGGAGCGGCTTTGCCTTCCAGGGCGAAATCGACGGCGCCAACGACCCCGGGCCGCGTCCGGTCGCGGTCGACCTCGGCGGCCTGCAGCCGGAGACCAAATACCTCGTTCGCCTCACCGCGACCAACTTCGCCGACCCGGAAGCGAACTCGGCGAGCGACGAATTCACGACGCTGGCAGTGGCGGCGCCAAAAGTCCTCAGCGTCGACGATGCGACCGGGGTCGACTACACCAGCGTTCTCGTCTCCGGCGAAGTCGAACGCCCTGCCGGCAGCGACCCGGCGCTCGACACCAGCTGCCGCTTCGAATACGTCACCCAGGCGCACTTCACCGCCGAAGGCTTCACCGGCGCCGCCGAATCCGGCTGTCCGGACCTCATCACCGAAGCGGGAGCGAAAGCGGTCGTGGTGGAACTGGCGAACCTCGAACGCGGCACGAAATACCACTATCGCCTCACCGCCACCAACGCTGGCGGCTCCGACACGCTCGTAGCCGCGAACACCTTCACGACCACCACTGCGCCGGAAGTCCAGACGCTGTGGGCGACGGTCAGCTCCGCGAGCGCGGCGACGATGGCGGCCCGCATCAACCCCTCCAACAGCCCGGTCGCTTACCAGTTCGAATGGGGCGAGGTCAGCGCGCCCGGTGACTCGACCTACGAGAACGTGACGGCGAGCGAAGGCCTGCCTGTCATCGGCGAAAAATTCCAGTACCCGACCTACGCGCTGGGCGGCCTCAAGCCTGCGACCGAATACCACTACCGCGTCGTCGCAGCCAACACCTCGACCAGCGAGCAGGCGGTCGGCGACGACATCGTCTTCACCACGCGCCCGGCCTCGGAGCCGCCGCCGCCCTCGTGCCCGAACGAGAGCTCGCGGACCGGCGCCTCCGCCGGGCTGCCCGAGTGCCGCGCCTTCGAATGGGCGACGCCAGGTCTCAACGGGTCGCTTGTGTTGGCGGCGGGGCGGACGGGGGCCACCCCGGATGGAAGCGCGATCGAAATGTCGCTGCTCGACGCTCCCGACGAAGCCGAATCGTCCGAACCGCTCTTCATCGTCGGTGTCGCCCGCCGCGGCGCCGATGGCTGGTCGAGCCGGGGGCTGACGCCGCCCACGCCTGAACAGGCCCTGCCAAACGGGGGCGGCGTCGGAGTCGCCTCAGCCGACCTGAGCGAATGGACCCTCTGGAGCAAACAGCCCCTGGCGGGGGCGGGTAGTCCGTCCGGAGGCTCGAATCTCTACCTGCGTCGCCTCGATGGCACCTTCGTGCCGCTGACGGTGAAAGGGCTCGGCAACATCGTCCCGGCGGCGCCCGGAAACGCCTCCGCCGACCTCTCCCGCATCTTCTTCCAGGCGACGAAGCAGATCGATGCGGACCCGATCGAAACCGGTAACACCTACGAATGGGAAAACGGCCAGCTTCGCCTGCTCGGCATCCTGCCCAACGGGAATCCGGCCCCTCAGGGTGCATATATCCCGCCCGTCTATGGCACCGGACGCTGGCTCGCCGACGACCAGGGAATTCAGTCGACGACGTCCGACGGGAGGCGCACCCTGTTCAGGGCGAATGGCGACCTCGGCCGGCTCTACCTACGTATCAACGCCGCTAAAACCGTCGAGGTCACCAAATCGCACCGGGGCTCGGGTGAAGACCTGAACCCGATGACCAATTCCTGCCCCTTCTACGCCGAACCCGCGTTCAGCGAGTGCGCTTCCGGGATCACCCCCGACGGCTCCAAGGTCATCTTCGCGAGCCGCTCCGAGCTGACCGACGACGCCAATACCGGCGAAACGGGAGGGGCCTCCACCGATGCGGGCGCCGACATCTACTCCTACGACGTCGAAAGCGGCGAGCTGACCGACCTGACCGCCAACCACGACCCGGCGAATGCCGCGACCGGCGCTGGCGTCACCCAGGTCGTCACCACCAGCGCCGACGGCTCCTACGTCTACTTCACCGCCAAAGGCGACCTGGCGCCGGGCGGCCTGGCCGGAGAAGAAAATCTCTACGTCTGGCACGACGGCGAGATCAAGTTCATCGCGCCGGCGACCGGGGTTCATCAGGGCCTCTTCCAGGTCGGAAAGGGCTTCTACTCGACCGCCGCAAGGACCTCGCCCGACGGCAGGCTGCTGGGGTTCACCTCGACCGAACAGCTGAGCGCGTACGACAACGAAAGCCCGCTGACGGGCGACCATCAGCCCGAGGTCTATAGGTACACCTACGGCGGCTCGGTGGAGTGCATCTCCTGCCGGCCCAACGGGGAACCCCCTATCGGCCTCATTGACGCCACCACGCGGCCTTTCGGCATTGTCAACGACGGCCGGGTTTTCTTCCACAGCAACGACGAAGTCATTCCGCAGGCCTCCAACGGCCGCACCAACGTCTACGAGTACCTGAACGGCGGCATCCACCTGCTCAGCCCCGGCAGCGGGGAAGACAACGCCTTCCTTTTCGACATCAGCGAAAGCGGAGACGATGTCTTCATCTACACCCACGACGAGCTGGGCCCGGAACCGACCGGACACGCCTCGGCGGTCTACGACGCCCGCGTCAACGCCAACACGTTCAGGTCCCCTGCACCCGAATGCCAGGGCGAAAACTGCCGCGGCGCCGGCACCTCCGCTCCCAATGTCGCGAGCGCCGGCAGCGCCACCTTTGCGGCGCCGGGGTCGATCTCGGCGGTCGGGCCGAAGGCGGTCAAGCAAGGGAAGGTGCAGGTCCGCGTCGCCGTGCCCGCCGGCGGTGAGCTGAAAGCCTCCGGTGTCGGCCTGAAGACGGTCGAGAAAACGCTGCCGAAGGCGGGGTCGGCCAGCGTCACGCTCGTGCTCAAACCTGCCGCGGAGAGGACGCGGCGAAACCGGGGCGTGTTCAGGACCACCGCGCAGATGGTCTTCAGCGCGAACGGGGGCGAAGTGCTGAGAGCCAACGTCCCGCTCATGTTCGAGGCCGTGCCGAAGAAGCGAGGCGGCAAGTGATCGCGCTCACGAACCGAGGGATTTCGCAACTACGCAAGCGCATATCGAAGGGGGAGGGCTCGACCATGACGACCACCGCACACAGGGAGCGGCTCCGCTTTCCGACGCTTGCACTGACGCTCGCGACGCTCGCGATTCTCGGCCTGGGGGCGGCCAGCGCTCAGGCCGGCGACCTCGAAGTCACCAGGTTCGTCGCCCCGGCCCTGAACGAGGACCAAACTCCGTCGACTGATGCTGGAGCGCGCCCGTTCGAAGTCGTCAACGACTTCGCCGTCAACGCGAAGGCGCAGAAATTGACCGGCGCCTTCATTCCCGCTGAAAACATCAAGGACCTGCAGTTCGACCTGCCGCCCGGGCTGGTCGGCACCGTCTCGGGCTTTCCCCGCTGCCGGCCCCAGGATCTCGACGGCCCAGGCTGTCCCGCCGCGTCCCAGATCGGAGTCGCGGCGATCAACATCTTCAGCTTCTTCGGCCACCAGACGCTGACCCAGCCGGTCTACAACCTCGATCCCCCGACGGGCGTGGTGGCCCAATTCGGCATGGTGGTGGTCGTCTCCCGGGTGCACATCAACTTCCGCGTGCGCAGCGGCAGCGACTACGGCGTCACCGCCAGCCTCCACAACCTCGCGACGACGCTGCCGATCTACTCGTCGAGGTTGACGCTCTGGGGCGTTCCGGGCGACCCCAGGCATGACGACGAACGGGGCGCCTGCGCGAATCCCGGCTTCGGCCCTGAATGCGAAGAAGCGTATCCCCCCAGCGTCCCGGTCAAGCCACTGCTCTCCAACCCGACCTCCTGCGCCGGCGCCCTGCTGACCGACATGTCCGCGACCACCTGGCAGCTGCCCGCAACGACCGTCGCCGCCCCCCCTGGCGCCGCCCCCGGCATCGAAGGCTGCGACCAGGTCGACTTCGCCCCGGCGATCGAGGCGAAGCCGACCACGAACCTGGCTGACTCGCCTTCCGGCCTCGACTTCCATCTCCGCATCCCGCAGAACGACGCCGACACGATCGGCCGGGCCACCGCCCACCTGCGCGAAAGCAGGGTCCAGCTACCGTCTGGGATGACTGTCAACCCCTCTTCGGCGAACGGGCTCGGCGCCTGCACCTCGAGTCAGATCGGCTTCATCGGCGCCCGCCGCGCCGAGCAGCGTCTGAGCTTCCTGCCGCGGGGCACTGCCTCTTTCGTGGTCGCCTTCGGCGGGCAGCAGACCGCGCCGATCGTGGGCACCGCGCCCGCCGCGCCCGTCCTCGCCGCGCTGGAAACGCTGCCGGGCCTGGCGGGGAACGTCGCTCTCAGCGGCAGCCCCGGCGCCTGGAAGGTCAGCTTCATCGGCGCGCTCGCCAGCAGCGATCCGTCGGAGTTGGGCGGAACCGTCACCGACAACTCGGTCCAGACGCTTGCCGTCACCGGTCAGGAAGGGACCTTCCACCTCAGCTTCGGCGGCTCGGACACGATCGAGCTCCCATTCAACGCCAACGCCGAAACGATCGAAGAAAACCTCCAGGCCCTGCCCTCGATCGGCTCGCTCAACGCCTGGGTCGAACAGGTCGGCACGAGCGGCGACACGCGCTCCTACGAGGTCCACTTCAACGGCAAATTCGCCGGCACCCAACCGGCTTTGCTGACCGCGACCTCCTCGCTGATCGGGCCCGGCGCCGGCACCACGATCGCCCAGGCACCGAACACGCCGCACCCGCTCGACGTGGTGACGACGGCTGCCGCCGGCCTGCCCCAGTTCACCCCGGACCCGGCGAACTGCCCCGACGCCTCGAAGATCGGGACCGTCAGGATCGACACCCCGGCGGTGATCGACCACCCGCTGTTCGGCAACGTCTTCCTCGCAAGCCAGGGCGACAACCCGTTTGGATCCTTGCTCGCCTTCTACATCGCTGTCAACGACCCGAAGTCTGGCCTCGTGCTGAAGCTCCCGGCCCGGGTCGATGCCGATCCGCGGACCGGCCAGCTGACCGCCGTGGTCAGCGAAGCGCCGCAGCTGCCCTTCGAAGACCTGACCCTGAAGTTGGTCGAAGGGGCGGGGGCGCCGCTGAAGACCGGCATCGCCTGCGGCACCCAGACGGTGACCACCGCCATGGTGCCCTGGAGTTCGCCTGAAGGCGCGACCATGCATCCGACCGACTCCTCCGTGATCGAGAAGGGCGCCGGCGGCAGCCCCTGCGTGGGCTCCGAAGCGCAGGCGCCGAAGAGCGTCAGCTTCGAAGCCGGGACGCTCGACCCGACCGCCGGCTCCTACAGCCCGTTCACGCTGAAGCTGGCCCGGCGGGACGGTTCCCAGCAACTGACCGGGATCGACACGACCCTGCCCAAGGGTCTGCTGGCCCGGTTGGCTGGGGTGCCCTACTGCTCCGACGCCGGCCTCGCCGCGGCCACGGCGAAGAGCGGCAAGGCCGAGCAGGCTAGCTCGAGCTGCCAAGCGGCTTCGCAGGTGGGCACGGTCAGCGTCGGCGCCGGCGCCGGGCCGACGCCCTTCTACGCTGGCGGCAAGGCCTACCTCGCCGGTCCCTACAAGGGCGCTCCACTCAGCCTCGCGGTGGTCACGCCGGCGGTGGCGGGGCCGTTCGACCTCGGCACCGTCGTGGTTCGCAACGCCCTCTACGTGAACTCGGAGACCGCTCAGGTGCATGCCGTCTCCGATCCCCTCCCCTCTATTCTGCAGGGGATCCCGCTCGACCTGCGCTCGGTTGTGGTGAGCCTCGAGCGGCCGAGGTTCACCAGGAACCCGACCAACTGCAACCCGTTCGCGGTCGACGGCTCCGTCGCGATGCTGAGTGGGCAGAGCGCCTCCGTCTCCAGCCATTTCCAGGTTGGCGACTGCAAGCTGCTTGCCTTCAAGCCGCAGCTTGCCCTGAGCCTGAAGGGCGGGACCAAGCGCGGCGACTACCCGGCACTGCGCGCCGTACTCACCGCCAAGGACGGCGAATCGGGGATCACCCGCACCGCCGTCGCGCTGCCGCACTCGGAGTTCCTGGCCCAGAACCACATCAAAACGATCTGCACCCGAGTGCAGTTCAGCGCGGGCCCGGGTAACGGCGCCGAGTGCCCCAGCGGCTCGATCTACGGCAAGGCCACCGCGACCACGCCGCTGCTCGACCAGCCGCTCTCGGGCCCGGTCTACCTCCGCAGCTCGCCCAATCTCCTGCCCGACCTCGTCGTCGCTCTGCACGGTCAGATCGATGTCGCCCTGGTTGGACGCATCGACTCCGTCAAGGGGGGCATCCGCACCACCTTCGAGTCCATTCCCGACGCCCCCGTCACCAAGTTCGTCCTCGACATGCAGGGCGGCAGGAAGGGCTTGCTGCAGAACAGCCGCAGTCTCTGTAGCTCGGTCAACCGGGCGACGGTCGAGATCGACGGCCAAAACGGCAAGCCCAACGACCTGAGCCCGCAGCTCAAGGCACAGTGCCGCAAGCCCGGCAAGAAGGGCAAGCAGGGTAAGAAGGGCGCCAAAGCCAAGGGAGGCAAACGCGGGCGCTAGGGGTCCCGCTTCGTATATAGGGTGGGCAAATGGACTTCACCCTCAGCGACGAGCAGAGCGACTTCGTCGACGCCATCCGTGACTTTTGTGGCCGCGAGTGCGGCACGCAGGACCAGCGGGAGCGGCTGACCGACGGCTATAAGGAGCACCACAGCTTCGACCTCTACAAGCAGATGGCGGAGCTGGGCTGGCTCGGGGTCACGATCCCCGAGCAGTACGGCGGCTCTGGCGGCTCGATGCTCGACGCTTGCCTATTTATGGAGGAGACCTCGCGCGGCCTGGCTCCGATCGGCGGCTACGCGACGACGTTGATCGTCGCCGGCGCCACCCAGCGCTTCGGCACCGAGGAGCAGAAGGAGGAGATCCTCGGCGGCATCGCCTCCGGCTCAGTCGAGGCGATCGCGATGACCGAGCCGGAGGCCGGCTCCGACGTCGGCTCGTTGACGACCAAGGCAGAGCGGACCGACGACGGCTTCGTTATCAACGGCCAGAAGGTCTTCATCTCCAACGCCCACATCGCCGATCACATCCTCGTCATCTGCCGCACCACCAAAGGCGAGAGCAAGCACGAGGGGCTGACGATGATCTGGGTGCCGCGCGAGGCCGAGGGCCTCGAGATCGTCCCGATCGAGACGATGGGCGGCCGCGAGACCAACACCCTCTACTTCAGCGATTGCATCGCCCCCGAGAGCGCGGTTCTTGGCCAGGTCGATCAGGGTTGGACGCAGCTGATGGCCGGGCTCAACGTCGAGCGGCTGATCCTTGCCGCGACGATGCTCGGGATCGCCCAGCGAGCCTTCGACGACGCCCTCGCCTACGCCAAGGAGCGCCAGCAGTTCGGCCGCCCGATCGGCTCCTTCCAGGTCCTCCAGCACCGCTTTGCCGACCTCGCCACCGATCTCGAGGCGGCCCGCCTGATGACCCATTGGGTCGCCAGCCTGGCCGACGAGGACCCGGATCGGATGCTGCCGAAGGAGGCCTCGATGGTGAAGCTCTTCGTCACCGAAGTGGCCAAGCGCACGACCCTGGAGGGGATGCAGATGATGGGCGGCTACGGCTACTCCTCCGAGTACGACATGGAGCGCCTCGTGCGCACCTCCCTGGTCTCCAGCATCTACGGCGGCACCTCGGAGATCCAGCGCGGCATCATCGCCAAAACGCTCGGGCTCTGAGCCGCCCCGCCCGGGCTTCGGTGGCTCGCTATTCTTTTGCTCAGCCTCGCGCCCTGGGCCCGAGGCTTTTGTCTGTAATGACCGTCCTCAGGAACGAGGGAGAAGCATGGCTCGCGGAGATGTCCGCATCGCGGTGACCTTGGCTTGCGAAGACTGCAAGCGAAGGAACTACCAGACCAACAAGTCTCGGCGCAACTCGCCGGACCGGATCGAGATGCGCAAGTTCTGTCGTTGGTGCGGTCATCACACGGCCCACAAGGAGACCCGGTAGCTCCCAATGGCCAAGACCCGCGCACAGCGCAAGGCCGAGCGCCGGGCTCGGGAAGCTGAGGAGCGGAAACGCTCCGACGGCGAACGCGGCGCTGAGTCGCGCGCCCAGCACAACACCCAAGTCCCGGTTTCCGGCGACATCGCCGAGATCGAAGCGGTCGAGGCCGGCATCGCCGCCGGCGCCTCCGAGTCGCAGCTCGAGACCCCTGACGCGCCGAAGCCGCGTTCGGCCAAGCGCGCTGAAGCGAAGGCTCAGAAGGAAGCGGAGAAGCGCCAGCGCGACGAGCAGAAGCGGCGCGAGCGCGACCAGCTGGCGAAGAAACAGAAACAGGCGAGCGCCGAACGGGGTCGCGGCGGCGTAATCGGATTCCTGGTTTCCTGCTGGCAAGAGCTGAAGAAAGTGCAGTGGCCGGATCGCGAGACGCTGATCCAGGCAACTGCCGTCACCATCCTCTTCGTCGCCGTCGCGGCCGTCTACCTGGGCGCCCTCGACACTTTCTTCGACTTCCTCATCAAGCAGATCCTGTAGCTCAGGGTCCTCAACAAAGGCTTCCGATTTGTATCGCTGGTATGTGATCAACACTTACTCCGGGCACGAGAACAAGGTCAAGCACAACCTTGAGCACCGGGTGCAGACGATGAGCCAGAACCGCAACGTGCGCCAGGTCGTCGTCCCCACCGAACAGGTCTCGGAGATGAAGGACGGGCAAAAAGTCCAGA
This sequence comes from Solirubrobacterales bacterium, assembly GCA_035995325.1. Classification (GTDB taxonomy): domain Bacteria; phylum Actinomycetota; class Thermoleophilia; order Solirubrobacterales; family 70-9; genus VAYN01. The sequence continues at coordinate 5,190 of DASYKN010000065.1, read as the reverse complement.
CCGAGAAACGAACGATGCCCGGCTACGTCCTGGTCAATATGGAGATGACCGACGACGCCTGGGGCCTGGTCAAGAACACGCCCGGCGTGACCGGCTTCGTCGGCTCCCGCAACAAGCCGGTGCCGCTCTCCAAACCCGAGGTCGACCGCCTGCTGCACCGCGAGACCGCCGAGCGCCCGCGCACTCAGGCCCAGTTCTCGATCGGCGAATCGGTCAAAGTCATCTCGGGCCCGCTTTCGGACTTCTCCGGCGAGATCGCGGAGATCAACGAGGACGCGGCCAAACTCAAGGTCCTGGTCTCGATCTTCGGCCGCGAGACGCCGGTCGAGGTCGGCTACGACCAGGTCAAGAAGATCTAGGTCGCCAAGACCGCTACGCTCCCCAACCGCTTATGGCCAAGAAAGTCCTCACCCTCATCAAGCTGCAGATCCAGGCAGGCAACGCCAACCCGGCGCCGCCGGTCGGCCCTGCGCTGGGCCAGCACGGCGTCAACATCATGGACTTCTGCAAAGCGTTCAACGCGCAGACCCAGTCCGAAGGCGGGACGATCATCCCGGTCGAAATCACGGTTTACGAGGACCGCTCCTTCACCTTCATCACCAAGACGCCGCCGGCCGCGATCCTGATCAAGGAGGCGATCCGGATCCCCAAGGGCTCCGGCGAGCCTCACGTCAACAAAGTGGGGACGATCTCCCAGGACCAGATCCGCGAGATCGCCGAACGCAAGATGCCCGACCTCAACGCCAACGACATCGACGCCGCCTCGAAGATCATCGCCGGCACCGCCCGCTCGATGGGCGTCGACGTCAAATAGGAGATCCGCGTGGCCCACGGCAAGCGATACCGCCAGCAGTACGACAAGGTCGACCGCGACGTCGCCTACCCGCCCGCTGAGGCGATCGCCCTGGTCAAAGAGACCGCCAGCACCAAATTCGACGAGACCGTCGAGGTCCACGTCCTGCTCGGCGTCAACGTCCGCCACGCCGACGAGCAGCTGCGCGGCACCCTGGCGCTGCCCCACGGCCTCGGCAAGGACGTCACCGTCGCCGTCTTCGCCCAGGGCCAGCAGGCGCGCGACGCCGAAGCCGCCGGTGCGGACTTCGTCGGCGGCGACGACCTGGCAAAGAAAGTGGAAGAGGGCTGGACCGACTTCGACGTCGCCGTCTCGACCCCGGACATGATGCCCACGGTCGGCAAACTCGGCCGCGTGCTCGGCCCCCAGGGCAAGATGCCGAACCCCAAGGTCGGCACCGTCACCGACGATGTCGAGAAGGCCGTCAACGACTCGAAATCGGGCAAAGTCGAATACCGCACCGACCGTCAGGCGATCGTCCACATGGCGATCGGCAAGGCCGGCTTCGACGAGGACAAGCTGCTCGACAACTTCACCGCGGTGATCGACGAGATCGTTCGCGCCAAGCCCTCATCCTCCAAGGGCCGCTACATCATCTCCTGCACGCTGGCCAGCTCGATGGGCCCGGGCATCCGGGTCGACGCCAGCAAGAGCAGCGACCGTGAGCTGGCCGGGGCCGCCCTCGGCGGCGCCGCCGAGGGCGAGACCGCAGAGGAGCCGGCGAGCGCCTAGACTGCGTCGCCGCTAACCCGAGACCATCGGTGGGGCGCAGGCCCGTAAAGCCCGATGCAGGTGAGTAAATGAACCGCGAAGAAAAGTCCGCAACCATCCAAGAGATTGCCGCCCAGATCGAGGGATCTGAAGCGATCTTTGCCGTCGACTACCGCGGTATCAGCGTTCCCCAGGCAGCCGAGCTGCGTTCGAAACTGCGCGAGGCCGATGCCAGCTTCCGCATCGTCAAGAACCGGCTGACCAAACTTGCCGCCGACAAAGCCGGCGAGGCGCGGCTCGCCGAGCTGCTGCGGGGCCCGACCGCCCTCACCTTCGTCCGTGGCGACACCGCCGCCGCCGCCAAGGCGATCTCGACCTTCAACAAAGAGCACGACGTCCTCACCTACAAGGGCGGCTTCATGGGCGAGACTTCGCTCGACGCCGACAGCTTCAAAGCGATTGCCGTGCTGCCGGCCCGCGAAGTCCTGATCGGCCAGTTCGCCGGTGTCGTCGCCAGCCCGATCACCGGCATCGTGCGCGGCCTCAACGCCTTGATCCAGGGCCTTGCCACCCAGCTCGGCCAGATCGCCGACCAGGGCCTGGTGACGGGCGAGGCGCCTGCCGCCGCTGCCGCCGCTCCCGCCGAGGAGAGCGCGCCCGAGAAAGAGGAGGAGCCTGCCGCGGCGGAGGACGAGGCACCCAAAGCCGAGGCAGAGAGCGAGGCACCCGCAGAGGAGCCCGCCGCCGAGGACGAGACTTCAAACGACGACGACAGCTCCGACGACGCCGAGGCGTCGGGGGGCGACGAGACTTCGGATCAAGATTCGAACGAGGAAGAGGGGTAGAACCGCATGGCAACCAAAACTTCAACTGAGGACTGGATCGAGGAGCTGAAAAGCATCTCCGTCCTGGAGCTCTCCGAGCGGATCAAAGCGCTCGAGGAGGAGTTCGGCGTCTCCGCAACCGCAGTCGCGGCAGCAGCTCCGGCAGCAGCCGGTGCAGCGGATGGCGACGGTGGCGGCGCGGAAGAGGCCAGCACCGTGGACGTCATCCTCACCGAGGTCGGCGGCCAGAAAGTGCCGGTGATCAAGGTGGTTCGTTCGGCGACCGGGCTCGGCCTCAAAGAGGCCAAGGCAATCGTCGACGAGGCTCCGAAAGCGATCAAAGAGGGCATCGAGCGCGAGGAGGCCGAGAAGCTCAAAGCTGAGCTCGAGGAGGCCGGCGCGACCGTCGAGCTCAAATAGAGCCGCCCGCTTCGCCGGCGCGGATCCCAGGCTGGGAGCCAAGCTTGAGGGCGCGTACCGCTGTGTGTTATTTTTTGCGGTCGCGCGCCATTTGAGTTTTCCCGCCCAGATCTGCGCTTTACCTTCGTCCCTCTGACCGCCCGAGGAGTCGCCGACTTGGCACGTTCGAACGCTGCCCCCGTAACCCGTAGGAGCTTTTCCCGCCTAGAGAACCCTCTCGAAGTCCCGCATCTGATCGATATCCAGCGACGTTCCTTTGAGGAACTGACGGATCCGAAGAGCGGCGGGCTGCGAGAGACGATCAACGACATATCCCCGATCGAGGACTACACGGGGAACCTCCAGATCGTCTTTGGCGAGTTCAAGTTCGAGGAGCCGCCGCACTCCATCGAGGAGTGCCGCGAGAAGGACATGACGTACTCACGGCCGCTGACCGCGACCGTCGCTTTCCAGAACAAGGAGACCGGCGAGATCCGCGAGCAGGCTGTTTTCATGGGCGATTTCCCATGGATGACCGAGCGCGGCACCTTCATCATCAACGGCACCGAGCGCGTCGTCGTCACCCAGCTCGTGCGTTCGCCGGGCGCCTATGTGATGGCGCCGAAGGACCCCGAAAAGCAGGTCTTCATCGCCAACCTGATGCCGGCCCGTGGCTCCTGGCTGGAGCTCGAAGTCGACAAAAAAGGCAAAGTTTTCGTCCGCATCGACCGCAAGCGCAAACTGCCGGTGACGGTGCTGCTGCGCGCGATGGGATACGTCGAGGACCAGCAGCTGCTGGACATGTTCGACAATTCGATCTACCTGCGGCACACGATCGAGGCCGACACCGAGGCGACCCGGACCGAAGAGGGCGCCCTGATCGAGCTGTTCAAAAAGCAGCGCCCGGGCGAGCCGCCGTCAGTCGACGCCGCCAAAGGCCTGCTCGAGCAGCTCTTCTTCGACCCCAAGCGCTACGACCTCACCAGGGTCGGCCGCTACAAGCTCAACGCCCGTCTCGACCTCGACATCGACCTCGAGACGCGGGTCCTCACCCACGACGACATTATCGCCCTGGTCAAGGAGCTGGTCTCCCTGCCGAAACTGCTCGGGATCCCCGAGGAGATCGACGAGGAGAACCCGATCAAAGACTATGCCGCCGAGGCGATCACCTACCCGCGCGAGCCGGTCTACGAGCACCTCGACGAGTACGAGCACTTCGGCAACCGCCGCCTGCGGACCGTCGGCGAGCTGATCCAGGAGGCCTTCCGGATCGGCCTCTACCGGATGGAGCGCGTGGTCCGCGAGCGCCTCACCACCGAGGACTCGGATGCGATCACCCCGCAGACGATCATCAATATCCGCCCGGTCGTGGCGGCGATGAAGGAGTTCTTCGGCTCCTCGCAGCTGTCGCAGTTCATGGGCCAGACCAACAGCCTCGACGGCCTCACCCACCGGCGCCGCCTCTCGGCGCTGGGCGCCGGCGGCCTCACCCGTGAGCGCGCTCCGATCGAGGTCCGCGACGTGCACCCGACCCATTACGGCCGGATGTGCCCGATCGAGACCCCGGAGGGACCGAACATCGGCCTGATCGGCTCACTCGCCTCCTATGCCGAGATTTCCGAGCACGGCTTCGTCACGACCCCGTACCGACTGGTCAAAGACGGCGTCGTCAGCAAAGAGATCGTGCATTACGACGCGACCCAGGAGGAGGACAAGGTGATCGCCCAGGCGAACTCCGAGTTCGACCCCAAGACCGGCAAGCTGAAAGGCCCGCAGGTCCTGGTCCGCGCCGGCGAGCAGGAGTACGCCTCGGCGACTCCCAAGGAAGTCGACCTGATGGACGTCTCGCCGTCGCAGATCTGGTCGGTCGCGACCTCGCTGATCCCATTCCTCGAGCACGACGACGCCAACCGCGCGCTGATGGGCTCCAACATGCAGCGCCAGGCGGTGCCGCTATTGAAGCCCGACCCACCCCTGATCGGCACTGGCATGGAGCGTCGTGCCGCCGTCGACAGCGGCGATGTTGTGCTGGCCAAGAGCGCTGGCGAAGTCAGCCACGTCGACGCCAAAAGGATCGTCGTCAGCAGCAGCTCGACCAAAGACGAGTACCCGCTGCACAAGTTCATGCGCTCGAACCAGGGAACGATCATCCACCAGCGGCCGATCGTCAAGTCCGGCCAGCAGGTGAAGGAGGGCGACGTGCTCGCCGATGGCTCCTCCACCGGCGGTGGCGAGATCGCCCTGGGCAAGAACTGCCTGGTCGCCTTCATGTCCTGGGAGGGCTACAACTTCGAGGACGCGATCATCCTCTCCGAGCGCCTGGTCAAGGACGACGAACTCACCTCGATCCACATCGAGGAGTACGAGATCGACGCCCGCACGACCAAGCTCGGCGACGAGGAG
>DASYKN010000064.1:0-26645 GCA_035995325.1 Solirubrobacterales bacterium | reverse complement strand
CTACGTCACCCTCGAGGACGACTACATCGAGTCGGTCTGGTGGTCGCTGCGCAAGCTCTGGGACGACGGCCGCCTCTACGAGGGCCACAAGGTCGTCCCCTACTGCCCGCGCGACGGCACCCCGCTCTCCTCGCACGAGGTCGCGCAGGGCTACAAAGACGTCGAGGACCCCTCGATCTACGTCAAGTTCCCGCTGCTGGGGGCGGACGGCGAGGACGCCGACGAGTCCCTGCTGGTCTGGACGACGACCCCCTGGACCCTGCCCGGCAACGTCGCCGTCGCCGTCGCCCCCGATGTCGCCTACGTGCGCGCCCGGGTCGCCGGCGAGACCCTGATCCTGGCCGAGCCGCTGCTCGAGAAGGTGCTGGGGGAGGGGGTGCCGGTGAGCGACCGCTTCCCCGGCTCCGACCTGGTCGGCCGCCGCTACCGCGGCCCGGTCTTCGCGCTCGAGGACGGCGGCCCCGCCGATGCCTTCCGCGTCCTCGCCGGCGACTTCGTCACCACCGAGGACGGCACCGGCCTGGTCCACATCGCCCCCGCCTTCGGCGAGGACGACTACGCGGTCGCCGCCGCCGAGGGCCTCTTCGACCCGACCCGCGCCGCCACCCTCTACAACCCGGTCCGCCCCGACGGCACCTTCGACTCCCGCGTCACCGGCTTCGAGGGCGGCTTCGTCAAGGACCCCGAGGTGACCAGGGCGCTGATCGCCGACCTCGAGGCCCGCGGCCTGCTCTTCCGCGAGCAGGTCTACGAGCACTCTTACCCGCACTGCTGGCGCTGCGGCACGCCGCTCCTCTACTACGCGACCTCGAGCTGGTACATCGCCACCTCCCAGGTCAAGCAGCAGCTGCTCGCCAACAACGAGGAGATCGGCTGGCACCCCCAGCACGTCAAGCACGGCCGCTTCGGCAAATGGCTGGAGAACAACGTCGACTGGGCGCTCTCGCGCGACCGCTACTGGGGCACGCCGCTGCCGATCTGGGAGTGCGGCGCCGATGGCTGCGACGGGCGCTTCTGCGCCGGCTCGGTCGCCGAGCTGCGCGAGCGTTCCGGCGCCGAGGTCCCCGACGACCTGCACCGCCCCTACATCGACGAGGTCACGGTCCCCTGCGAGCGGTGCGGCGGCGAGATGCGCCGGGTCGAGTCGGTGATCGACACCTGGTACGACAGCGGCGCGATGCCCTTCGCCCAGTTCCACTACCCGTTCGAGAACGAGGCGGAGTTCGAGGAGCGGTTCCCGGCCGACTACATCTGCGAGGCGCAGGACCAGACCCGCGGCTGGTTCTACACGCTGCTGGCCGAGTCGACCCTGCTCTTCGACACCTCCAGCTACCGCAACTGCGTCTGCCTCGGCCTGATCCTCGACCCCGAGGGCCAGAAGATGTCGAAGAGCCGCGGCAACGTCGTCGACCCCTGGGACGTGCTCTCCACCCACGGCGCCGACGCCTTCCGCTGGTACTACCTGACCGCGCAGCAGCCCTGGGCCGGCTACCGCTTCTCGGTCGAGACGGTCGGGGAGTCGGTGCGGCAGTTCCTGCTCACCCTCTGGAACACCTACTCGTTCTGGGTCCTCTACGCCAACGCCGAGGACCTCGGCCCGGCCGACTTCGCCGCCGCCCCCGAGCCCGCCGACGACCTCGACCGCTGGGCGCTCTCGCGCCTGCAGGCGACGACCGCCCAGGTGCGGGAGCAGATGGACGAGTTCGACTGCACCGCCGCCGGCCGGGCGATCGCCGAGTTCGTCGAGGAGCTTTCGAACTGGTACGTGCGGCTCTCGCGCCGGCGCTTCTGGGACGGCGACCGCGCCGCCTTCGCGACCCTGCGCCACTGCCTGCTGGAGACGGCGGCGCTGCTCGCCCCCTTCACCCCCTTCCTCGCTGACGAGATCCACCGCAACCTCGCCGGCGCCCTGGCCGACTCGGTCCATCTGCGCGACTATCCGCTGGCGGACGCGGCCCTCGCCGACCCCGAGCTGGAGATCGGGATGAAGGCGGTTCGCCTGACCGTCGAGCTGGGCCGGGCGGCCCGCGCCCGGGCGAAGGCAAAAGTGCGCCAACCGCTGCGCCGGGCGGTGATCGTCGCCAACGACGACGAGCGGGCGGCGATCGAAGCCCGCGCCGACCTCGTCACCGCCGAGCTCAACGTCAAGGAGCTGGACTTCGTCAGCGACGAGGGCGAGCTGGTCAGCTACAGCGCCAAGCCCAACTACCGCACGCTCGGCCCCCGCTTCGGCAAGCGGATGCCCCAGGTCGCCGCCGCGGTCGCGGCGCTCGACGCCGCCCACGTCGCCGAGGTGATGGCGGATGGCGGCCAGATCGGGATCAACGTCGAGGGCGACGAGCACATCCTCGAGCCGGAGGAGATCACCCTCGCCCTGCAGCCGCTCGACGGCTACGAGGTCGAAGCCGAGGCCGGCCACGCGGTCGCCCTGCAGCTCGAGCTGGACGAGGAGCTGCGCCGCGAGGGCCTCGCCCGCGAGATCGTCCACGCCGTCCAGATCGCCCGCAAAGAGGCGGGCCTGGAGATCACCGACCGGATCGAGCTTGCCCTCGGCGGCGACGGGGAGCTGCTGGCCGCCGCCCGCGCCCACGAGGGCTACCTGGCCGGCGAGGTCCTCGCCACGGCGGTCGGCTACGACGGCGGCGCCGACGCCAGTGCCACCCAGATCGACGGCCGCGAGCTGGCGATCTCGGTCGCCAAGGCCTAGTTCCCGGCGGGCCGGCGCCGGCGCCGATCTAGACTCGAGCGATGGAGTTCGGGATCGGCTACTTCCCCACGGCGTACGCGCTCGGCCCCGGTGAGCTGGCGCGGCTGGTCGAGGAGCGCGGCCACGAGTCGCTGTTCTTCGCCGAGCACACCCACATCCCGGCCAGCCGCGACAGCCCCTATCCGGCCGGCGGCGAGCTGCCGCGCAAATACAGCCACACCTATGACCTCTTCGTCGCGCTCACCGCGGCGGCCGCCGCCACCTCGAGCCTGCGCGTCGGCAGCGGCATCTGCCTCGTCGTCGAGCGCGACCCGATCACGACCGCGAAAGAGGTCGCCTCGCTCGACCGCCTCTGCGGCGGCCGCTTCGAGTTCGGCGTCGGCGCCGGCTGGAACCGCGAGGAGATGGCCAACCACGGCACCGACCCGCGCACGCGGATGCGGCTGATGCGCGAGCGGGTCGAGGCGATGGTCGCGATCTGGACCGAGGACGAGGCCAGCTACCACGGCGAGTTCGTCGACTTCGACCGCGTCTGGTCCTGGCCGAAGCCGGCGCAGCGCCCGCACCCGCCGATCCTCGTCGGCGGCAACGGCCCGACCGTGCTGGACCGCGTCCTCGCCTTCGGCGACGCCTGGTTCCCGAACTACCTGGGAGAGGAGGCGCTCGAGCCGGCGATCCTCGACCGGGTCGTCGAGCTGCGCGAGCGGGCCGAGCGGCCGATCGACTTCATGCTGATGAGCGCCCCGGCCAAGCCCGCCGTCCTCGAGCGACTGCGCGAGGCCGGCTGCCGCCGCGTCGTCCGCTGGGTCCCCTCGGCCAATCGCGGCGAGATCGAGCGGGCGCTGGAGCGATGGGAGTCGGCGATCGCCGAGCTCAACGGCGAGGCGTGACCGCCGCCGAGGCCCGCGAGCTGTTCGCCGCCGCCCGCGTCGCCCGCCTCGCCACCGCCGACGCCGACGGCAGGCCGCACCTGGTCCCGATCGTCTTCGTCCTCGCCGGGGAGACGGTCTACAGCGCCGTCGACGCGAAGCCGAAGCGCACGACCGCGCTGCGCCGGCTCGCCAACGTCCGCGCCAACCCGGCGGTCTCGCTGCTGGCCGACCACTACGAGGAGGACTGGAGCAGGCTCTGGTGGGCCCGCGCCGAGGGCGCCGGGCGCGTCCTCGACCCGGCGCAGGACGAGGCGGGCCGAGCCGTCGAGCTGCTGCGCGAGCGTTACCCCCAGCAGCGAGCCGACGGCGAGATCCTCGCCGTCGACGTCGAAAGCTGGAGCGGCTGGGCGGCGGCGGCCGGCTGAGCCGCTACTCGGCGGCCGGCTTGCCGATGATGAAGTCGGCTTTGGCCGAGTCGGAGAACTTCACCCAGCAGTGATCGGGAGCGACGCCGGCTACCTCGATCAGCGCCGTTTCGATCCGCTTCGCGATTTCGGCCTTCTGCTCGTCAGAGCGGCCCTCGAACCAGTGGACCTCTACGAACGGCATCGGTGAGGAGGGAGCGGCGCCGCCCTAGGCGAGCGCCGGCTCCAGCTCGGCCTCGAGGCGCCGCTTCGGCATCGCCCCGACGACTTTCTTGGCGATCGCGCCGTCTTTGAAGAGGATCATCGTCGGGATCGAGAGGACGTCGTACTGGCCCGCCGTCTGCTGGTTCTCGTCGACGTTGATGCTGACGATCTTGAGGTCGTCGCGCTCGCCGTCGATCTCCTCCAGGACGGGGTGGACGACCCGGCACGGCCCGCACCACGGAGCCCAGAAGTCGACCAGCACGGGGCCGTCGGCATCGAGGACGTCGGCTTTGAAGGTGGCATCGGTTACGTCGGTCAGTTTCCCAGTCACTGGATATCGATCTCCCGGAATCGAGTTTCGTATGTCAATACTTCAGAAAGTATAGCGCCCTCTTTCGGGGGCCGTTTGGGGCCTTTCGGCGCGCCTGCGGCCGAGCCGCATCAGCGGCACCCGCCAGACCGCCTCGGCGACGATCGCCCGGTCCATCTTCGACTCGCCGGCCTGGCGGTCGCGGAAGACGATCGGCACCTCGACCACCTCGAAGCCGCGGCGGATCGCCCGATAGGTCATCTCGACCTGGAAGGCGTAGCCACGCGCCTGGATCGAGTCGAAGTCGATCGCCTCGAGGACCTCGCGCCGGAAGCACTTGAAGCCGCCGGTCAGGTCCTGGACCTCGACCCCAAGCACCATCCGCGCGTAGGCGCTGCCGCCGCGGCTGATCGCCCGCCGCAGCGGCCCCCAGTCGCTGACGCCGCCGCCAGGCACGTAGCGCGATCCCAGCACGAGGTCGGCGCGCCGCGCCGCCTCCAGCAGCCGCGGCAGGTAGGCGGGGTCGTGGGAGAAGTCGGAGTCCATCTCCAGCACCAGGCCGGCGCCGGCGGCAAGGGCGCGGCGGAAGCCGGCGATGTAGGCGGGGCCGAGGCCTTCCTTGCGGGGGCGGTGGAGGACGCTGACGTTCTCGTGCTGGGCGGCCAGCCGCTCGGCGATCTCGCCGCTGCCATCGGGGGAGCTGTCGTCGACGACCAGCACCTGCGCCGTCGCCGGCAGCTTCGCCAGCGCCGCGGCGACGAAGGCCTCGAGGTTCTCGGCCTCGTTATAGGTGGGGAGGACCAGCCAGGCCGGTCCACGCTCGGAGGGGGGCATCGCGCCGATGCTATTCGGCGGGCGAAAGCGCGACTAAAGAAGGCGCGGAGAGGGGATAACTTGGGGGCCGTGACCAACGCCGAGATCGCCGCCGCGCTGGAAGAGCTGGGAGTTCTCTATGAGCTCGACGGCGCGGTCAAATACCGCGTCCTCGCCTACAGCACCGCGGCGAAGGCGATCCGCGAGAGCCCGGTCTCGGTCGCCGAGCTGAGCCTGGCCGGCCGCGCCACCGAGATCCCCGGCGTCGGCAAGACGCTGGCGGAAAAGATCGCGGCGCTGCTGGAGACCGGCGAGATCCCGGCCGCGGTGAAGCTGAAGGCGCAGTTCCCGCCGACCCTGATCGAGGTCACCCGGGTGCCGGGGCTCGGGTCGAAAACGGCGCGGCTGCTCTTCGACGAGCTCGGCATCTCCTCGATGGAGGAGCTGAAGGCCGCGGCCGAGTCCGAACAGATCCGCGAGGTCAAGGGCCTCGGCCCGAAGGCGGAGGAAAACGTGCTGGCCTCGCTCGAGCGCCTGGGCGAGCCCGGCGAGGGCCCGGGCCGGCTGCTGCTCTCGAAGGTGCGGCCGATCGCCGAGGAGCTGGCGGCGGCGCTGCGCGAGCATCCGGCCGCCAACCGGGTCGAGGTCGCCGGCTCGGCCCGGCGCTGGGCCGAGACCTGCAAGGACATCGACCTGATCGCCACCGCCGAGGAACCGGCCGTCCTCTCCGAGCATCTCGCCTCGCACGCCCTGATCGCCGCCAGCGGCACGCCCGGCCCCAACGGCCTCCGCGCTCAGACCCACAACGGCATCTCGGTCGACCTGCGGATCGTCCCGCCGGCCGCCTTCGGCAACCTGCTGCAGCACTTCACCGGCTCGAAGGCGCACAACGTGCAGCTGCGCGAAGAGGCGGTCGCGCGCGGGCTCTCCGTCTCCGAGCACGGCATCACCGAGACCGAGAGCGGCAAGGTCGACCTCTGCGCGGACGAGGCCGCTGTCTATGAGCGGCTCGGCTACGCCTACATCGAGCCGGAGCTGCGCGAGGGCCGCGGTGAGCTAAAGGCCGCCCGCGAGGGGGAGCTGCCGCGGCTGGTCGAGCTGGCCGACGTCAAAGGCGACCTCCACTCCCACACGACCCTTTCCGACGGGCGCAACACGCTCGCGGAGATGGCCGAGGCCGGCCGCGAGCGCGGCTACGCCTACATGGCGATCACCGACCACTCGGCCAGCCACGGCTTCGGCGACCACGTCACCGCCGAGCGGCTGTGGGAACGGATCGAGGAGATCCGCGCTTGGAACAAAGGGAAAAAGGGCTTCCGCCTGCTTGCCGGCTCGGAGATCAACATCGGCCTCGACGGCACTCTCGACTATCCCGACGACCTGGTCGCGGCGCTCGACTGGGTCGTCGCCAGCGTCCATACCTCCTTCTCGATCTCCGGCAAGGAGATGACCGCGCGGGTCCTGGAGGCGATCGAGAACCCCCGGGTCAACTGCATCGGCCACCTCACCGGGCGCCTGATCGGCCGCCGCGAGCCCTACGACATCGACGTCGAGGCGGTGGCCGCGGCGGCCGCCCGCACCGGCACCGCGATCGAGATCAACGCCAACCCCAACCGCCGCGACCTCTCCGACCGCCACGCCCGGCTCGCCGCCGACGCCGGCGTCGCGATCGTCGTCAACACCGACGCCCACGGCGTCGACACCCTCGACAACATGGCCTACGGCATCGCCACCGCCCGCCGCGCCTGGCTGACCAAGGCCGACGTCGCCAACACCCGCGGCTGGCGCGAGTTCAAGCGCCTCACCGGCATTTCCTGAGGACTTACCGGGGCTCTGACCCCGTTAAGTCCTCAACCTAGGCCCGGCTGAGCCGGTCGCTGCGCAGGCCTGGGGTCCGCACCAGCTCGATCGGGCGCAGGGCGAAGGTGGGGACGACGTAGAACCTGACGCCGTCGCGGTCCTCGATCCCGAGGACCGCCGCCTCGCGGGTGTGCCAGGCGAGCGAGAGGATCAGCGCGTAGCCGGCGCCGATCACGGCGACGCCGGGGAAGAAGATGCCGAGGACCCCGGCGACGATCGTGGTCAGCGCGATCGGCCAGAGCCGGCGGACGGCGATCTGGGCCGCCGTGTCCTGCGGCAGCGAGGTCGCCATGCGGGCCTGGGCGAGGGTGCCGCGAACGTCGTCGGCGGCGCGAGCGGGGCGGCCGAGCCAGAAGCCGATCGTCAGCGAAACCAGCCACCAGACCGCGGCGACGAGGAGCCTCGTCGTGTCGCCGTCGCGGTTGGCGCCGATCACGGTGATCGCCCCGAGCGCGGTCGCCTGGGCGGCGGTGATGAAGACGGAAACGCGCAGCAGTTCGGTGTAGGGCACCGCTACTCCGCCAGCCACCGGAGGATCGCCAGCCAGCCCTCCGGCCCGTCGACGATCAGGTCGGCCTCTTCGGGCAGCTCCGGCGGCGCCTCGGGCGAGACGATGCCGACGCAGACGGCGCCCGCCAGCCCGCCAGCCTCCCCCTGCAGCTCGCGCAGGCGGCGGAAGGCGTCGAGGTCGGTGCGGTCGTCGCCGGCGTAGACGGCGCGGTCGAGCTCCTCCCCGGCGAGCAGCGAGGAGACGGCGGCGTCCTTGCCGCCGCCGCCAGGCGGCCGCAGCTCCAGCACCTAGCGGCCCCAGCGCGGCTCCAGCCCGGCGTGGCCGCCGGCGTTGGCGATCTCGTGCGCCATTCCCTCGGCGTGGGCCTCGTCCGCGGCGCCGCGCCAGTGCAGGGCCTGGATCGGGCCCTTGTCCTCCAGCCGCAGGCCGGCCGCGGCAAGATCTCCGCGGTCGAGCCCGCCGACGAACCCGGCCGCCGCTTGCTCCTGGCCGGCCAGCGAGGGATCGGGCCGGATCGCCTCGTCGCCCGGCAGCAGCAGCTCCAGACCGTGGTTGCCGGCGTAGGCGATCTGGTCGAGCCCGACCAGCCGCCGCGCCTCCTCGGCCCGCCGGCCGGAGACGCAGCCGACCAGGCCGTAACGCTCGCTCAGCCGCGCCAGCGTCTCTCGTGCCGGCGCCGGCACGGCCGCTTCCTCGGCCCGCGCGACGATCGGCGCCAGGGTCCCGTCGACGTCGGTGAGGATCGCCGCCCGCCGGGGGTCGGAACGCAGTGGCTCCAGCAGCGCGGCCCAGCCGCCTTCCCCCGTCTCAATTTCGCGAGGCACGGCATCTAGTATCGCCGCATGCCGCCCTCGTCCGGGCCGATGCCCGCGGACCCGATCCTGAAGCTGGCGGCGATCGGCACCCTCGCCGGCATCTTCAGCGGCCTCTTCGGCGTCGGCGGCGGCACCGTGATCGTGCCGCTGCTGATCTTCTGGTTCGGCTACGGCGAGCGCCTCGCCACCGGCACCAGCCTGGCCGCGATCGTCCTCATCGGCCTGCTCGGGGCGCTCGCCCAGGGCGGCATCTACGGCAACGTCCACGTCGGCACCGGCCTGCTGCTGGCGATCCCGGCGATCCTCGGCGTGGTCATGGGCACGGCGATCCAGCAGCGGATCCCGCAGCGTGCCGTCTCCTACCTCTTCGCCCTGCTGCTGGTCGCGATCGCGATCGAGTTGATCCTCAAATGAGCGCGGGGAGGATCGAATGAACGAGGTCCTGGCTGTCCTGATCGCGATCGCCGGCGGCCTCGCCGGCGGGCTGGTCGGGGTCGGCGGCGGCGTCCTCTTCGTGCCGGCGCTGACGATCTTCATCGGCCTCACCCAGGTCGAGGCCGAGTCGACCTCGCTGCTGATGATCGTGATCGTCGCCCTGGTCGGCGCCTACCGCCAGAACGGCTACGGCAACGTCCGCCTGCGCGAGGCGCTGATCATCGGCATCCTCTCGCCGCTCGGCGTCCTGATCGGCGTCGCCGTCTCCAACAACGTCTCCGAACGGGCCCTGCAGCTCTCCTTCGCCGCACTGGCCCTGTTCATGGCCGTGCAGCTGGTTCGCCGCGCCCGCTCCGCGCCTTAAGGGGATAGCTCGCCGCGCCCGCTCGGCTCTTAGGGAGCGGCGCCACCGGGGTCGACCGCCTCGGCCGCCCGCAGCGAGCCGATCAGGGCCAGTCCCAGCAGCTCGCGCAGCTCCGCCCGCCCGATCTCGCGCCGGTCGAGCCAGCGCAGCACCGCGCCTTCGATGAAGAAGAACCAGCCTTGAACGGCGGTCTCGAGCGCCGCGGTGCGGGTGACACTGGCCGGCGCCGCCTCCCAGCTGGCGAGCGACTCGATCACCGCCTCCATCCGCAGCTCGCGGCCGGCGTCGAGCGCCGCCTGGATCTCGGGGTCGCCGCCGCCGCGGCTGCGGAAGATCACCGAGTAGGCGGCTTCGTGCCCTTCGACGAAGTCGAGGAAGCGGTCGAGGCTGGCGTCGAGCTGCGCGGTGGGGGGGAGGTCGGGGTCCGGCGCGGTCAGCTCCGCCAGCTCCTCCTGGCCGCGCTCGATCGCGGCGACGATGAAGTCCTTCTTGGTCGGGAAGTAGTGGTAGAGCAGGCCCTTGGAGACGCCGGCCGCGCGGGCGATCTGCTCGATCGAAACCTCGTCGAAGGGGCGTTCGGCGAGTAGGCGGGCGCCGGAGTCGAGCAGCTGCTCACGCCGCGCGTCGGTGCTGAGCCGGCGTTTCTCGGTTAGCGGCACGGGGCGGCAGGCTAGTTGTTATTGACCGTGAGTTCAATAGCTGCTTAAATCGCCGGCACTATTGAACTGACGGTCAACAAACCGCCAACCTCAGCGTCCGCCCAGGCGCTGGCGCTGCCCCCCGGCCCCTCCGGCCCGAAGGCCTGGCAGGTCGGCCGCTTCCTGCTGCAGCCGACCTCCTTCCTCGACGGC
The DNA here is from genome assembly GCA_035995325.1 of Solirubrobacterales bacterium. Taxonomy (GTDB): domain Bacteria; phylum Actinomycetota; class Thermoleophilia; order Solirubrobacterales; family 70-9; genus VAYN01. Next base: position 16,478 of record DASYKN010000064.1, on the reverse strand, counting down.
TGCCAGCGCCGCTACGGCGACTACTTCACGGTCAGCTTGCCCAACCGCACCACGGTGATCAGCTCCGATCCCGGCGCGGTAAAAACGGTCTTCACCGCCGACCCGGACCATCTCCTGGCCGGCCGCAACAACGTCATCCTGCGGCCGATCCTCGGCGATCACTCGGTCCTGCTGCTCGACGGCCGCGAGCATCTGCGCCATCGCCGCCTGATGCTGCCGCCCTTCCACGGCGAGCGCATGCAGGCCTACGCCGAGACGATGCGCGAGGTGGCCGAGCGCGAGGTCGCCAAGTGGCCGCAGGAAGAACTGTTCGCGGTCCAGCCCTCGATGCAGGCGATCACCCTGGAGGTGATCCTGCGCACCGTCTTCGGCCTGCGCGACGCCGAGCGGGTCGAGCGCGTCGGCACTCCCCTGCGGCGCGTGCTCGACGCCACCGCCAGCCAGCCGCGGCTGCTCGCTCTGCAGATGACCAGCTCCGAGGACCCCCACCGCCTCAGCCCCTGGGGCCGCTTCAACACGCTCGTCGCCGCCGCCGACCGGGTCGTCTACGACGAGATCGAGGCGCGCCGGGCCGAACCGGGGGAGCACGACGACGTCCTCTCGCTGCTGCTCGCCGCCCGCGACGAGGAGGGCCAGCCGCTGACCGACCTCGAGCTGCGCGACGAGCTGATGACCCTGTTGCTGGCCGGCCACGAGACGACCGCGACGGCGCTGAGCTGGACGCTGGAGCGCCTCGTCCGCCACCCCGCGACGCTCGCGCGCCTGCGCGCCGAGCACCGCGCCGGCGAGACCGACTTCCTCGACGCGACGATCAAGGAGTCGCTGCGGCTGCGCCCGGTCGTCCCCGCGGTCGGCCGTTACCTGACCGCCCCGCTGGAGATCGGCGGTCGCACCCTGCCCGCCGACATCCACCTCAACCTCTCGATCTACCTCCTGCACCGCCGCCCGGACCTCTACCCGGACCCCGACGCCTTCCGCCCCGAGCGCTTCCTCGAGCGGCCGGCCGGCACCTACGAGTGGATCCCCTTCGGCGGCGGCACGCGCCGCTGCCTCGGCGCCAGCTTCGCCCTCTTCGAGATGCGGATCGTCCTGCAGGCGATCCTCGACCGGGTCGCGCTGCGCCCCGAGAGCGCGCCCGGCGAGGGCGTCGGCCGCCGCGCCGTCACCCTGGTCCCCAAGCGCGGCGCCCGGATCGCCGTGGAGGCGGCATGAGCACGATCCTCGACCGCGCCGACGGCCTGGTCGGGCAGGCGGGGGCGCTCGCCGCCGGCGAGGTCAGCTCACGCGAGCTGACCGAGCGTTCGCTGCAGCGGATCGAGCAGACCCAGCCGATCTTGAACGCCTTCCGGGTCGTCTGCGCCGAGCAGGCTCTGGCCGATGCCGCGGCGGCCGACCGCCGCCTTGGCGAGGGGGAGCGGGCGCCGCTGCTGGGCGTGCCGGTGGCGATCAAGGACGACGTCGACCTTGCCGGCCACGACACCCCGTTTGGCTGCGCGGGCGAGCATCGCGAGGCGGAGTGGGACGCCGAGGCGGTCCGCCGCCTGCGCGCCGCGGGGGCGATCGTGGTCGGCAAGACCAACGCGCCGGAGGTCGGCCAGTGGCACTTCTCTGAGAGCCGCGTCCACGGCATCACCCGCAACCCCTGGCACCTCGGGCACACGCCGGGAGGCTCCAGCGGCGGCGCCGCCGCGGCTGTCGCGGCCGGGATCGTCGCCGGGGCGATGGGCTCCGACGGCGCCGGCTCGATCCGGATCCCCGCCGCCTGGACCAACCTGGTCGGCCTCAAGCCACAGCGCGGCCGGGTCTCGACCTGGCCCGACGCCGAGGCCTTCAACGGCCTCAGTTGTTACGGCCCGCTGGCCCGCACCGTCGCCGACACCGCGCTCCTGCTCGACGTCCTCGCCGGCAACGTCCCGGCCGACCGCCACCAGGTCGCGGCGCCGCCCGAGCCCTTTGCCCAGGCTGCCGCCGAGCCACCGCGGCCGCTGCGCGTCGCCCTCTCCTTCGCGACGCCGATCGGCGCCCCCGGCAAGCTCGACCCCCAGCACCGGGCGGCGGCTGAAGCCATCGCCGTCGCGCTCGAAGCCAGTGGCCACGAGGTCGAGGAACGCGACCCCGACTACGGCTTGGTCGGCGCCGCTCTGATTCCGCGCGGGATGTCTGCGGTCAATGCCTGGCTGGGCGAGCGCGGGGTCGACCGCGCCCAGCTCGAACCCCGCACCCGCACCCACGCCCGCATGGGCCGGCTGCTCAGCGGCGTCCCGCTGCAGGCCGCCCGCGCCGCCGAGCTGCCGCTGCGTCGCCGCATGGGGGCGATCTTCGACCACGCCGACGTCGTCCTCACCCCGACCACGGCGCAGGCGCCGCCGCGGGTCGATCGCTTCAAGGGCAGCGGCTACTGGGCGACCAGCACCGCGGCCAGCGCCGCCTGCCCGTTCGCCTGGCCCTGGAACGTGGTCGGCTGGCCGGCGCTCAGCGTCCCGGCCGGGTTCACCGCCGACGGCCTGCCGATCGGCGCCCAGCTCGTCGCCCCCGCGGCCGGCGAGGCGCGGCTGCTCTCGCTCGCCGGGCAGCTGGAGGCGACGCAGCTCTGGCACGAGCGGCAGCCGCCGCCACTGTCGCTTTAGGCCCAAACCCGGCAGCGCGAGCTACCCCATCGTCTACGCTCAGAGCGTGGACTCGCTCATATGGGAAGGCGACCTGCCGCATCTGCGATCTCCCGTGTTGGTCTGTGCCTTCCGCGGCTGGAACGACGCGGCCTCGGCCGCCTCGACGGCGCTGGGGACCGTCGCCTCCTCGCTCGACGCGCAGCTGATCGCCAGGATCGACCCCGAGGACTACTTCGACTTCCAGTCGACCCGGCCGACGATCAGCCTCACCGAAGGCCAGACCCGCCGCATCGATTGGCCCGAGAACAACCTCTTCGCGGTCCAGGTGCCGACCGCCGACCGCGACCTCGTCCTGCTCGACGGGACCGAGCCGAACCTGCGCTGGCGCACCTTCTCGGAGACGATCGCCACCGCCGCCGACGCGCTCGGGGTCGAGTTGATGATCACCCTCGGGGCCCTGATCGCCGAGGTCTCCCACACCCTGCCGGTGCCGATCACGGGGCTTGCCTCCGACCAGCAGATGGTCGAAGAGCTGGAACTCGAGCGCTCCAACTACGAGGGCCCGACTGGGATCACCGGCGTCGTCCACGACCTCTGCCGGCAGGCCGGGATCAACTCCGCCTCGCTCTGGGCGGCGGTCCCGCATTACGTCGCCGCCGTGCCCAACCCGAAGGCGGCGCTGGCGCTGCTGCGCCGGCTCGAGGGCCTGACCGGGATCGCGGTCGAGGCCTCGGAGCTGGAGGAGGAAACGACCGACTACGAGGAGCAGATCGGCCGCGCCGTCGCCGCCAACCCGGAGATCGAGGAGCTGGTCTCGCGGATCGAAGCCGAACAGGTCGACCTGTTGGCCGCCGAGGGCGAGGAGGTCCCGTCGGCCGACTCGATCGCCAGCGAGTTTCAACGCTTCCTCAGGCAACGCGGCGACCAACGCTGAGGGCCGGCCCTCAGCGTCTCTAGGACTCGGCGGCGGGGCAGACCAGGCGGTAGTCGCACCAGCCGCAGACGGTGGGGGAGGGGCGCGGCTCGAAGTCCTGGCCGAGGATGCCCTCGCCGACCTGCAGGACCGTCCGCTCCACCCGCTCGGCATCGTCGGGCTTGGTCGGGGCGGCGACCTTGTCGGCGTCGAGGACGTAGTAGTAGCTGCCGGCGCTGGCCTCGATCTCCCAGGCCTCGCGGGCGGCGAGCCGGTAGAGCGCCAGCTGCAGGTCGTTCTCCAGCTCGGCCGCGCTCTTGCGTTCGCCGGTCTTGTAGTCGATCAGCTCGTAGTCGCCGTCCGGCAGCCGGTCGACCCGGTCGACCCGCCCACGCACGTGGTGTTCGCCGACTTTGAAGTCGAACTTTTTCTCCAGCCAGACCGGTTCCCCCTCGGCAACCCGCTCGCGTTCCCAGTAGCGCCGCAGGGCCTCGCGGGCGCGGTCGCGGAACTGCAGCTCGTCGTCGGTCGAGCCGAAGCCGGTGCGGCGCCAGCCGGTCTCGAACAGGTAGTTGAGCTGCCCCAGCCCTTCCTCTTCGTTCTCCGGCGGCTCTTTGTGGAAGCGCTCGAGGACGTTGTGGATGAGGATGCCGAAGCGCTGGTTGATCGTCGGCTCCTGCGGGATCCCGAAGACGCGGGCGAACTTGTACTTCAGCGGGCAGGTCAGGTAGAGGCCGAGGTCGGAGGCGGAGAGGCTGAGGTGGCCGTCGCCGCGGCGCGGCAGGAAGGCGGCCAGCGACGGCTCCTCGCGGGCGGCGATCAGCTCGCGGCGGCGGCCGCGCTCGTCTTCGGAGTCGAGCAGGTAGGAGTCGAGCGAGGAGGCGTCCAGCTCGGCCTGCTGCTCGGGGGTGGAGACCTGGCGCAGGAGGCCGTTCACCGCCTCGATCGCCTCCGCCGTGGGCTCGTCGCCGGGCCGCTGGGCCAGCGCCGCCAGCTTCAGCAGCTCGAGGTAGCGGGCGATCGCCCGGTTGACGTCGATCGCGGTGTCGAGGCGAGGCTCGGAAAGCTCGCGGCCGGCCCGCCAGGAGGCCTCGAGAACCTGCTCGCGCAGGGTCCGGTAGGTCGCGTGCAGCCCCTCGGCCGGGCCGAACAGCTCCTCGCCGTGCTCCTCCTCGCTCGCCTCGGCCGCCGCCAAAGCCTCGGCGTAGAAGCGCGCGGGCCGGCCCTCGCCTTCGGCGCCGCGCTCGAGCCGCGAGAGGACCAGGGTGGTGCGCGCCGGCCAGCCGATCCGCGCCCAGTCGGCCTCGCCCTCGAGCCCGAGGACGAAGACGTGGTCGAAGCCGATCCCCTTGACGGCGTCGGCCGCCATCCCCTGCACCGAGGCCGGAGCGGGCGGCTCGGCCCCGCCGCCGGGCTCGACTCCGGCCTCGGCGACGGCGCTGAGGTAGGCGACGAAGCCGCGGGTCGAGCCGTGGGGCTCGCGCCGCGCCCAGGCGGTGGCCAGCTCGGCCAGCCGCGAGAGCCCCAGCAGCCGCTCGGCCACCTCCGGCTGGGCGGCGAAGAGGCGCTGGCGCCGCAGCCCGACGTTCTCGATCAGGCGCCGCACGAAGACGTCGGCGCGGCGCTCCTCCAACGCCGCTGAGGCGGCGTTGTAGAGCCTGAGGAAGGACTGGATCCGCTCTCGCGCCTCGGGTTGGAACTGGGGGCTGTCGAGCGCCGCCTCACAGGCGGCGACCATGTCCTGCTTGCGCCGCCGGGCGATCGTCGTCAGCCGCGCCAGGTCGCCGGAGCGCAGCTCGATCGGCGGCCGCGTCAGCGCCCGCGCCGCCGCCGGCGAGTCGCCGGGGTCGGCGATCACCCGCAGCCAGGCGATCGCGTCGCGCACCTCCGGCCGTTGGAAGAGGGCCGCCGGGCCGGAGAGGTGGAAGGGGATGCCGCGCTCCTCCATCGCCGCCGCCACGGAGCCGCCCTGCTGCGCCGGGTCGGCGACCAGCACGCAGATCCGCTCCGGATCGGCGCCGCCGGCGAGCAGATGCTCGACCTCGCGGGCGGCGGCCTGGGCCTGGGCGCGCTCGTTCGTGCACTTCCAGAAGCGCAGGGCCGGCTCGCGGAATCGGCGCTCGAGCGCGACCACGTCGCCGTCGGGATGGACGCCGCGGAACCAGGCCGCGCCGGCGTCCGCCTCCTCCAGCGCATATAGATGGTTCGGGTTGTCGCCCGCCAGCGCTTCGAGGATCGCCCGCTGGCCGGCCGTCGCCTCCTCCAGCTCGTCGACCATCAGATGCTCGAAGCGCTCGGCGATCTGACGGCGGACATCGGGGCGTTCGGCGAGGGCGCAGTCGAGGGCGAGGAAGACGTCGCCGCGGTCGAGGCTGCCGGCGCTCGCGAGGATGCGGTCGTGGGCTGTGAAGAACTCGGCGAACTCGAGCGCCCGCCGCGCCTCCTCGCGCCCGGCCTCGTCCTTCGCCGCCCCCTCCTGCTCGCGCGCTCGCGCCTCCAGCTTGGTCGGCCCGACGGCATCGGCCTTGAGCGCGTCGATCCGGGCCAGCAGCCGGGCCAGCAGGCCGGCGGGGTTGCCGCGAATCTCGTGGCGGCGCAGCGGCAGCTGGTCGAGCCGGTCGAGCAGCATCGCCAGCCGCTCCGCCGGGCCGAGGACGTCGAAGAAAGGATCGAGCCCGGCCGCCTCGGCGTGCTCCCGCAGCAGGCGCTCGCCGATCGTGTCCCAGCTGCCGATCCAAAGCTCCTCGAACGGGCCCTTGAGCAGCGCCTCCGCGCGCTCGCGCAGCCGCTGCGCGGTAGCCCGGGTGGAGCCGATGACGAGGACTCGCTCGACCGCGACGCCGTTTCCCGCCAACCGCACCAGCCGCCGCGCCAGCAGCTCGGTCTTGCCGGTGCCGGCGGCACCGACCACCAGCAGCGGCCCGGCATCGTGGGCGACGGCAAGCTCGCGGCCGTCCGCCTCCAGTGCCGCCGTTGGCTGCTCCTCGCGCATCGCCCAACGCTAGCGCGCCCGGTGGTCCGCCCGGCAAGCCCAGGCGCCGATTTTGCGGCTGCAAACCGTCGCACGCCTTTGTCCTCGGGAGGCCGAATAGCACCACTATTCGGCCTCCCTGCGTCCGCGGCGTGCTTAGTTTTCGCTCGCCAAATCGACACCGGGCCTGCCGGGCGGACCACTAGCATCCGGGCGATGGACGTTTTCTCCGCAGACTGGCTGGGAATCTGCCGCCGCGCCGTGGCCGCGCAGGAGGCGATCTTCGCCGCCGCTCCCAGCAGCGCCGAGCGCACCGTCTACGAGGGGGTCGGCGAGGGCGGCGACCACACCCTGGCGATCGACCGCCGCTGCGAGGACGTCGTCTTCGCCGAGCTCGACGAGCTGGCCGCGGCGGGAGCCTCCTTCGTCGCCGTCTCGGAGGAGCGCGGCGAGGTCTGCTTCGGCTCCGGCGGCACGGCGCGGGTGGTGATCGACCCGATCGACGGCTCGCTCAACGCCCGCCGCACGATCCCCTCGCACAGCCTCAGCATCGCCGTCGCCTCCGGCGACTCGATGGCCGACGTCGAGTTCGGCTTCGTCCACGACTTCGGCGCGGGCGAGGAGTTCAGCGCCCGCCGCGGCGCCGGCGCGCTGCTCGGGACGACCCCGATCGCGGTCGCCGCCGCGGCCGACAAGCTCGAGGTGGTCGGCCTCGAGTCGGCCGAGCCGGAATGGTCGCTGCCGGCCCTCGAGGCGCTGGCTGGCCGGGCCCACCGGCTGCGCGTGGTCGGCTCGATCGCGATCACCGCCGCCTACGTCGCCGCTGGCCGCTTCGACGCCATGCTCAGCCTGCGCTCCTGCCGCTCGGTCGACGCCGCCGCCGCGCAGCTGATCGTCCGCGAGGCGGGCGGCGCCGTCGCCTTCGGGGCCGGCGGGCTCGAGGACGCCCCGCTCGACCTCGATGCGCGCTACCCGATCGCCGCCGCCAGCAGCGCCGCCGGGCTGGAGACGGTTCGCGCCGCCCAGAGTGCCGGCGATCCCGCCTAGCGGGCCGCCGAGCCCGATAACCGCCCTGTAACCACTGGCCTGAGGCAGTTTAAGAACGTGTGTTCGCAAAAGAACATATGTTCGTTACACTCGCGAACTTCCCCCCCGATGTGGCAACCCCCGAGATTTGAAGGGATTCACCCCTATGGCTGAGAGTAAAAACGGCAGCAAATCCAAAACCCAGGCTAAACGCGCGACCACCGAAGCGAAAAAATCCGCTTCCGCGACCGCGAAAGCCACCAAAAGGGCTGCGACCAAGACGGCCGTCGCCCAGAAGAACCAGGTCCAGACCGTCGCCGAGGCCGCCGTCGACTTCCCGGTCGGCATCGTCCTCAGCGTCAGCGACCGCGTCTCCGACCTGGTCGAGCCGTGGACCGGCCGCAGCACCGCCGAGAAACAGCTCAAATCCTACCGGACCCAGGCTCGCAAAAGCCTGAAAAGGACCGAGCGCCGCGGCAGCAGCGCCCGCCGCAAAGCAACCACCGAGGCCCGCAAGACCCGTAACCGGGTCGAGCGCGAAGCCCGCAAGCACCAGCGCACGGTTGAGACCACGCTGAAGCGCAACCGCAACGAGGTCGAGCAGCGCGTCCGCCGCGCTATCGACGAGCAGACCTCTAGGGCGCAAGGGCTCGTTGATCAGGTCACTGATCAACTCACCGCTCTCCGTTAAGAGAGCGCCCAGGACGCGGCGCGCTGCGCCCCCTCAAAAGACCCCGTGTGGAACCACCACACGGGGTCTTTTTTCGTGAACGCATCGCTTGGTCCTGGACACTCTTGGCTTTGTTCAGCGGCCGGTGACGAAGACCGGCCTGGAGGCGGCGGGCTCATAAGGCCAGTCGTCCTCGGCCGGGGCGACGGCGCGGAACTGGAAACGGACGCCGCGGCTGTCGTCGTCGCTGAAGGCGTAGGAGTAGCCGAAGCGGCCGTGGGCGTCGGTTCGCACCGTTCGGAACTCCGACCACTCGCCCCCAGGGAGGCGGAACTGCAACTCGATCGGCCTGCCGGCGCGGGGGATCGGCGCGGCCAGATGCTCGAGCCGGCCGCTGAAGACGACCGGCGCGCCACCGATCCGCGCCGACGCGGCCGAAGCGCGCAGCAGCACCCCGCCGAGGACATCGAGGCTGACCTTGCCTCCACCGCTGCGGCAGAGGACCCGGTTGCCCGCGAAGACGACCTCGACCTGGCGGCTCGGCCCCGGTTCCAGACGCGTCGCGAAGGTCCCGTCGGCGGCGGTCTCGACCGTCGTCCTGCGCATCGGGATCTCGCTGCCTGGGGCGAAGGTCTCGACGACCTCGACGGGTAGCCGGCCCAGGGGCTGGGACCCCGCGGTCAGCCGCCCGCTGTAGGCGACCGCGTGTCCGTAGGGCACCCTCCGGGTCGTCGGGCGCCCTTCGAAGGACTCGATCTCTTGCTGCCGGCAGCGCCGCTGGCCGTTCTCCTTTTTGCAACGCGGCAGGACCAGCTGTTGCCCGCCAAAGCCGGCGACGATCGCCGTCGTCGTCTTCAGCGGGTTGGTCAGGACCATGCGGACGCCGCCGTCGCGACGATCGCTGCTGGCCGAGTTGCCGGCGTTGTCGTAGGCCGTCGCCTGGAACTCGTAGCTGCCGGGCGGATAGGCGTCGGAGTTCCAGCGAGCGAGCAGGCGCCCGCCGGAGCTGGTCGTGGGCAGCGGCTCGAAGCGCTGGCGCGAGCCGGCGCGGCGGACCGCGATCGATCCGCGACGGGGATCGGGCCCGGACAGCCGGTCCTCGACCCGCGCTTCGATCCGCTCTGGCTCGGCCGGGTCCTGGACACGGGAGAAGGCCACCGTCGGCCGGCTTTCGTCGATGCGCACACTGGCCCGCGAAGGGTCCTTCTCGCCGCTGTTTCCGGCCGCGTCGCGAGCGTAGAAGGCGACGCTGTGCGTGCCCTCGCCGCTGACCACCGCCGTCGCCGCGGCTCCTGGCTCGGCTCGCGGCACGCCGCCGTCGACGGCGATCGCGGTGAACGGCCCGCTGGGCCCAGCCGCCGCCATTCCCGAGAGCGCGTCGCGCGCCTGTACGGTCACCGGCACCGGCCCCTGCGACCACCCTGCGGCGAGCCCGCCGATGCCGACCTCGGGGCGGGTGGCGTCGACGTGGACGATCGCGCTGCCGACCTCGGCCGCGGCGACCCCCGAGCCCGAGACCGCGACGGCGCGGACCACGCTGGCTCCCTCCGGCAGGGTCCCGAACTTGATCGTGTCGGCCTCGATGCCGCCGCGCAGGTCGGTCTCGGCGACGCTGCAGCGAGTCGTCTTGGCGCAGGGCGGGACGCCGCTCCCCGGGCCCACCGAGACGGCGTAGCCGCGGATCCCGGAGACCGGCGCCGGCCCCGGTGGGTGCCCGAGGCTGACGGCGACAGCCTCGTCGCCGGCGAACCATCCCGCCCGCGCCAATGGCGGCGCCGGTCCCGGCCGGACGTCGTCGAAGCGAAGCGCGGCGCTCGTCCACGGCCCGTACTGGCCACCGACCTCGAGCCGGACCTCGACCGTGTAGGAGCCGGGCTGCGGGGCGACGTGGAGATGCTCGATGTGGGTCGTGTACCAGGGCAGCGTGGTGGCCGGCAGCGGGTTCCCGCTCGCATCGCTGAGCCTGTAGTCGACCGCGGTCACGAAGTCACCGTCGGGCAGCGCCGGCTGATCCCAGTCGAGCTGGAAGTCGTTCTCTGCGTGCCACGCGGTTTCACCGAAGACCCGCAGGTTGGTCGGGCGAAGTTGATTCTGGGACTGAGCGGAGGAGGCGCTTGCGAACAGGCCCGTGGCGATGACGGCAAGCAGGGCGAGCGCGGGCTTCACGGCCCGAACTCCCCTGCCGGGCTGCCACTGCTCGCCCCGCTTGGGCCGGGGCTGGGTTCGACCACCGCGGGTTGCGGCGGCGGCGTGTATTCGACGGCGCCGCTGGAGGGAATGGCAGCGGGTTCCCGCGCGGGCTCGGCCACCGGCGCCGCCTCCTCCTCGGCGGCGGCCGCAGGCGCTGAGTGTGGGAGAGGCGCCGGTTCGTACTCGGCGCCGCTTTCTTCGGGCGCCCACTCGGCCGCGATCACGGGATTGAGCTTGCGCTCCAAGACGGGTGCCCTGACGTGCTTTTGGTCGAGCGCCAGCGGCGCCGGGACGACGCCGCTGGCGACGCAGGCAGCCGCGCCGCCGGCGGTGCCGACGCAGATCGCGGCCAGCTTGGCCAGGGCCGCCACGCCGGCGCCCCTGGACCCGCCCGAGGTCGCCAGTTGCGACAGCGTCGAGTCGGCCCCGCCGCCCCCGAAGCGAGCCCCCAAACTCGCAAACGCGTCGTGGGCGCGGTCGAGCAACGAGCGGGTCAACGGCAGCGCCGGCGCCAGGGCGGCAGCGGCGCCGGGCGCCGCCCGGTAGGCGCGCATCGCCGCCCGGCAGCTCGGGCAGGCCCGCAGATGCCCACGCAGCGCCGCCGCCTGCTCGGGGCTGCTCTCGCCGTCGCAGAAGGCCGAGAGCAGCGGCCGCATCTCCTCGCAGCGGCTGCCGTCCTCGCTGCGTGCGATCAGCTTGCGATAGCGCTCGCGGCCCTCGGCCAGGCAGCGGTTGATTTTCGTCTGCGAGTAGCCGGTGATCTCGCCGATCTCCGCGTAGGAGTAGCCCTCGGCGAGCAGGGTGAGGGCGCGTAGCTCCTGCGGCTTCAGCGTTTGCAGAGCCTCGCGGCTGCGGGCGATCGCCTCGTGGCGCTCGGCTTGCTCCGGCGGGCCGTCGCCAGCGGCCGGAAGCAGCGCCACCCAGTCCTCGCGGCCGGGCTCGGGCGTCTTCGCGGCGGGCCCGCTGAGGATCCGCTCGCGTTCGCGCCGGACCGCCAGCGCCTCATGCTTGACGACGGTCTGGGTCCAGCGGATCAGTTCGCGTGGGTCCTCGCTCGGTGCTTTGCGCAGGAGGATCTCCAACGCTCGCTGCAACGCGTCGTCGGCGTCGGCAGCGCAGATCGAGTAGCGCCTGGCGGTGCTGCGCAGCGCCGCCTCGTGGCGTGAGTAGGTCTCGATTGCGGCACGCTTGCGGGCGCCGTCGAGTGCGCGGTCCAGCACAGTTTCGTCACTCTGGTTTTCCCCTGCAGGCACCGGCTCAGCTCCCCCTGGCCGCTTCAATTTGCTGCACCGAACATGTCAGCCAAAGCAGGGTTACGGACGCTTCTCTCCCCCCTCTTGGACGATTTTTCGGGTCGCGATTTACGCAAATTGCAGGAATGTCCCGGCGGCGGCGCCGTCGCTCACCCCGATAGCATCGGGCCCATGACCACTTGCATAGTCACCGGCGGCGCCGGCTTCCTCGGATCCCATCTCTGTGAGCACCTGCTGGGCAAGGGGCACCGGGTGATCTGCCTCGACAACCTCGAGACCGGGTCGCTGGAGAACATCGACCACATCCGCGACGACGCGTTCGAGTTTCGTCACGTCGACATCACCAGCTACGTCGACATCGCCGAGGACGTCGACTTCGTCTACCACCTGGCCTCGCCGGCGAGCCCGATCGACTACCTGCGGCTGCCCCTGCACACGCTCAAGGTCGGCTCCCAGGGCACCCACCACATGCTCGGCGTCGCCAAGTACAAGCGCGCCCGCTTCCTCATCGCCTCGACCAGCGAGGTCTACGGCGACCCCCAGGTCCATCCGCAGAAAGAGGACTACTGGGGCCACGTCAACCCGATCGGCCCACGCGGGGTCTACGACGAGGCGAAGCGCTACGCCGAGGCGCTGACGATGGCCTACCACCGCTACCAGGGCGTCGACACCGCGATCGTCCGCATCTTCAACACCTACGGCCCGCGCATGCGGCCGCACGACGGCCGCGCGATCCCGACCTTCCTGCGCCAGGCGCTGCAGGACCGGCCGCTGACCGTCTTCGGCGACGGCAGCCAGACCCGCAGCTTCTGTTACGTCGACGACCTGATCCGCGGCATCGTCGGTTTGGCCGAGTCCGACGTCCACACCCCGGTCAACATCGGCAACCCGAACGAGTTCACGCTGCTGGAGCTGGCCAAGAACGTGATCGAGGTGACCGAGTCGCGCTCGGAGATCGTCTACGAGGCGCTGCCCACCGACGACCCGCAGCAGCGCCGCCCCGACATCGGCCGCGCCCGCGACCTGCTCAGCTGGGAACCGACGGTCGAGCTGAACGAGGGCCTGCGCCGGACGATCGACCAGACCGGCGTCGAGCGCCTGGTCGGCGCCGGCGACTAAGACTCACCGGCTCCCCCTGACCTCGGGGCCGCACCGGGGTGGAGAATCCCTCGATGGCTGAGCAGCTGACGATGCTGGTCCTCGGCGCCAACGGCTTCGCCGGCGCCCACCTGGCCACCGCCGCGCGCGAGGCGGGCCTGCGGGTTGCCGCGACGAGCCGCCGTGGCAGCGAGGACGCGCCCGCCTGCGATCTGCTCGACCCGGCTTCGATCGCGGCCTGCCTGCGGGCCGTCCAGCCCGACCTCGTGGTCAACGCCGCCGGCTCGGCCTCGGTCGGGAGCAGCTGGCAGCGGCCGGCGCAGGCCTTCGCCGCGAACGCGACCGCGGTCCTCAACCTGCTCGAGGCGGTCGCCGCCGAGGCCCCGACGGCGCACGTCCTCTGCCTCTCCTCGGCCGACGTCTACGGCGGCCGCGAGCCGGAGGAGCTGCCGCTCGGCGAGGAGCTGCAGCCGCGGCCGCTCACCCCCTACGGCGCCGGCAAGGCGGCGATGGAGGCGCTCTGCGGCCAGTACGCGCGCGGTCGTGGACTGCGGATCGCGGTCGCCCGCATCTTCAACCTCGTCGGCCCGGGGCAGTCGGCCGAGTTCGCCCTGCCAGGGTTCGCCCGCCGCATCGCCGCCGCAGAGCTGGACGGGGAGGCCGGGGTCGAGCTCGCCCTCGGCAACCCCGCCGCCGTGCGCGACTTCGTCGACGTCCGCGAGGGCGCGAGCGCGCTGGTCGAGCTATCGCGCCGGCAGCTCTGCGGCACCTACAACCTCTGCTCCGGCCGAGGTACGACGATCGCGGCGCTGGTCGAGGAGCTGGGACGGCAGGCGCGGGTGCCGGTCACCGCCCGCACTGAGCCCACGCTGCAGCGGCCCGCCGACCCGCCGGCGCTGGTCGGCGACCCACGGCGCCTGCGCGAGCAGGCCGGGTTTGCGGCGGCGACGCCGCTGGCGCAGAGCCTCGCCGACCTGCTCGACTCGTGGCGAGCCGGCCCCTCCGCCCCCGCCTGAACCCGGCCTCAGATCTCCACGGTTCGCTACCCACGTATATGGGGGCTAAGGAACCGCGGAACGGTTGTCAATATCCTGCGCCCCGATGGCAAGCAACGGAAAGCCCGTAGCCGGCGACCCCAACCGCACGATCGCGCCCCTGGTCGGGCCCGACGACCCCCGCGTCTTCACCGACTCGGGGATCGAGATCGATCGCCTTTACACGGAGGAGGACGTGGCGCCGGGCCTGCAGGAGCGGCTCGGGGAGCCGGGGGAGCCGCCGTTCACGCGCGGCATCCACGACGGCATGTACCGCGACCGGCTCTGGACGATGCGACAGTACGCCGGCTTCGCCTCGCCCGAGGACACCAACGAGCGCTACCGCTACCTGATCGAGCATGGCTCGACCGGGCTCTCGATGGCCTTCGACCTGCCGACTCAGCTCGGCCGCGACTCCGACGACCCGCTCTGCAACGGCGAGGTCGGCCGCACCGGCGTCCCGATCGACACGATCGAGGACATGCGGATCTGCTTCGACCAGATCCCGCTCGACAGCGTCTCCACCTCGATGACGATCAACGCCCCGGCGGCGATCCTGCTGCTGCTCTACGAGCTGGTCGGCGAGGAACAGGGCGTGCCCTCCGAGAAGCTGCGCGGCACCGTCCAGAACGACGTGCTGAAGGAGTACATGGCGCGCGGCAACTACATCTACCCGGCGGAGCCGACGATGCGGCTGACCACGGACATCTTCGAGTACTGCCACGCGAAGGTGCCGAAATGGAACACGATCTCGATCTCCGGGTACCACATCCGCGAGAAGGGCTGCTCGGCCGTGCAGGAGGTGGCCTTCACCCTCTCCAATGCGATCGCCTACGTCGAGGCGGCGCTCGACCGGGGGCTGAAGATCGATGAGTTCGCCCCTCGTCTTGCCTTCTTCTTCAACGGCCACAACAACGTCTTCCAGGAGATCGCCAAGTTCCGCGCGGTGCGGCGGATGTGGGCGGAGATCGTCAAGGAGCGCTTCGGGGCCGAGAACCCGAACTCGATGAAGATCCGCTTCCACACCCAGACCGGCGGCGTCACCCTGCAGGCGCAGCAGCCCGAGGTCAACATCATCCGCGTCGCTCTGCAGGGCTTCGCCGCCGTCTGCGGCGGCACCCAGTCGCTGCACACCAACGGCTTCGACGAGGCGCTGGCGCTGCCGACCGAGCGCTCGGCCCGGATCGCCCTGCGCACCCAGCAGGTGCTGGCGTACGAGTCCGGCGCCGCCGAGACCGTCGACCCCTTCGCCGGCTCCTACTTCGTCGAGTCGCTGACCGACGAGGTCGAACTGCGGGCCAAGGAGCTGATGGAGAAGGTCGAAGAGCTGGGCGGCTCGGTCGAGGCGCTGGAGTTCATGCAGCGCGAGATCGAGGAGTCCGCGCACAGCTACCACGAGCGCTACAAGAGCGGCCAGGACGTGATCGTCGGCGTCAACAAGTTCGTCACCGACCAGGTCGACGACGTCGACATCCTCAGGGTCGACCCCGAGGCCGAGCAGCGCCAGCTGGCCCGGCTCAAGGCCTTCAAGGAGAATCGCGACCAGGCCGACGTCACCGCCAAGCTCGACGCGGTGCGCGACGTCGCCCGCGGCGATGGCAACCTCCTGCACCCGATCCGCACCGCGCTCGCCGCCGACGCCTCGATCGGCGAGGTCTGCGGCGCCATGCGCGACGTCTTCGGCGAATACAAGGGCGGCGCTTTCTTCTAGGCCAGACGGCGCCCTGAACGGTCTCTCCCAGGCACGAATGCAGGCAGGAACCGCTCACCTCTGGTGGAAAGCGGCCCCATGATCGAGGCATCGCGGACGTTGATGAAGTCGGAGCCGGAGCTGGCAGAGCTGATCGTCAGCGTCGAGGGCGTCGACGTGACGATGGCCGAGAAGGGCTTTGGGACCCGGGTCCAGGTCCGGGCCGATGAGGCGACCGGCCTCGAAATCGCCGACCTGGAGGCGTTCCTCGACCGCCTGGCGGAGCCGCAGCGACGGCCGTTCAGCGGCGTCTAGACCGACCTCTCAGGGCACCGCGCGCCCGGCCCAAATAGAATCCCGCGCCGCCCTTGAGCCACCAGTTCCCCAACTGCTGATGCGCGAGAAGAACCCCGTCACCCACGACGAGAAGCTCGCCTACCTGCGCGAGCTGCGCGAGGCCGCGATCAACTCCGCCTCCGAGGAGGCGGTCGAGAAGCAGCACGCGAAGGGCAAGATGACCGCCCGCGAGCGGGTCGAGAAGCTGCTCGACCCCGGCTCCTTCGAGGAGCTGGACACCTTCGTCCGCCACCGCACCTACGACTTCGAGATGCAGAAGAAACGGCCCTGGGGCGACGCCGTCGTCACCGGCCACGGGACGATCGACGGGCGCACCGTCTTCGTCTTCTCCCAGGACTTCACCGTCTTCGGCGGCAGCCTCGGCGAGGTGATGGCGGAGAAGATGTGCAAGGTGATGGACCTCGCCGCCCAGGTCGGGGCGCCGGTGATCGGCATCAACGACTCTGGCGGCGCCCGGATCCAGGAGGGCGTCGTCTCGCTCGGCGCCTACGGCGACGTCTTCGTCCGCAACGTCCAATGCTCCGGCGTGATCCCGCAGATCAGCCTGATCATGGGCCCCTGCGCCGGCGGCGCCGTCTACTCGCCGGCGATGACCGACTTCATCTTCATGGTCAAAGAGACCTCGCACATGTTCATCACCGGCCCGGAAGTGATCAAGACGGTGACC
>DASYKN010000063.1:0-5181 GCA_035995325.1 Solirubrobacterales bacterium | reverse complement strand
CGTCTACCTCTGATGGAGAGAGGCCGGCGTTTGCAAGTGCTTGGCGGATCACCCTTTCTTGGGATGGGCCGTTGGGGGCGGTCAGTCCGTTTGAGGCGCCGTCTTGGTTGGTGGCAGAGCCGCGGATCGTGGCGAGGATCTGGTGGTTGTTATGTCGGGCCTTGGAGAGGGGCTCGAGGAGGAGCAGGCCTACGCCCTCGGAGAATCCCGCCCCGTCGGCAGCAGCGGCGAAGGACTTGCTGCGCCCGTTCGGCGCCAGGCCACGCTGGCGTGAGAACTCGGCGAAGATCGTCGGCGTCGAGAGGACGGTGACGCCGCCGGCAAAGGCCAGCTCGCACTCCCGGCCCCGCAGCGCCTGGCAGGCGAGGTGAAGTGCGACCAGCGAGGAAGAGCAGGCGGTGTCGACGGTCACCGCGGGGCCCTCGAGGCCGAAGGTGTAGGCGACGCGGCCGGAGACGGCGCTGCCGAGAGTGCCGGTGCTGATGTGGCCCTCGACCTCGCGCACAGCCTCGACGCTGGCGCCGTAGTCGGAGGAGCTGACTCCCGCGAAGACGCCGCCCTGCCGGCCCCGCAGCGAGGCCGGATCGATGCCCGCGTCCTCGAGCGTCTCCCAGGCCGCTTCCAGCAGCAGCCGCTGCTGGGGGTCCATCGCCAGCGCCTCACGCGGGCTGATCGCGAAGAAGTCGGCGTCGAATCCGGCCGCATCAGCGAGGAAGCCGCCCTCGCGCGCGTAGCTCGCCCCGGGCCGGTCGGGGTCGGGGTCGTAGAGGCCATCCAGGTCCCAGCCCCGATCGCGGGGGAACTCGCCAACCGCGTCGGTCCCCGCGGCGACCAGCTCCCAGAGCTCCTGCGGCGAGGACGCCCCGCCGGGGTAGCGGCAGGCCATCCCGACAATCGCGATCGGCTCGACCTCGGCGGCCTCCAGCTCGTCGATGCGCCGCTGCGCCACGCGCAGGTCGGCGGTGACCCGCCGCAGGTAGCTGCGCAGTTCGTCGGCGCCGGCCATCAGGCCCTCCCCCGGTCCGCGTCGCGGCTCACGAGGACTCCTTGTCGATCATCGCGAACAGCTCCTCGTCGGCAAGCGAGCCGAGGTCGTCGTCCTTCTCGCCCGCCGCGGTCGCGCCGTTCTCGCCGTCGCCGTTGCGGGCCTCGACGAGGAAGGCCCGCATCCGCCGGCTGAGGGCGCGTAGGCGCGCCTCGACCTCCTCGCGATCCTCGCCCTGCGCCGGAACCTCCGCCAGCATCGACTCGAGCTGGTCGAGGGCGCCGTGGATCGGCGAGCGCGGCTCGGCCGCGTCGCCGCCGCCGAGCTGCGAGCCCAGGTAGCCGGCCACGGCGCTCACGTTCGGCTGGTCGAAGGCGAGCGTCGACGGCAGTCGCAGCCCGGTCTCGGCGCTGAGCCGGTTGCGCAGCTCGACCGCCCCGAGCGAGTCGAAGCCCAGGTCCTTGAAGGGGGCCTCGACGTCGATCGCTTCGCCGTCGTCGTGACCCAGCACCCCCGCGACCTGCTCGCGGACGATGCCGAGGACGAGCGCCTCCGCCTCCTCCGGCGCGAGCCCCGCCAGCCTGGCGCGTAGCGACGCGGCGCTCTGCCGAGAGCCGGCGGCCGCACCGGCGCGGACCAGGCCGCTCAGCAGAGGCGGCAGGGTCGCGTCCGAGGCCGCCGCACCGATCGCGACCGTGTCGAGCGGCGCCGCGACCAGCGCTGCCTCGCCGCTGCGGCGCGCGGCCTCGAAGAGGCGCATCCCGCGATCGTCGGAGAGGGTGGTGACGCCGAGCCGTCCCAGCCTGGTGCGGTCGGCATCGCTCAGCTCGCCGGTCATGCCGGTGCCCCGCTCCCAAAGCCCCCAACCGATCGCCTGCGCGGGCAGCCCCTGCGCCTCGCGGCGCCGGGCGAGCGCCTCGAGGTAGGAGTTGGCGGCGGCGTAGTTGCCCTGGCCTGGGCTGCCGAAGGCCGAGGCGATCGAGGAGTACATGACGAACTCGGACAACTCGAGCCCGGCGGTGCACTCGTGCAGGTTCCGGGCGCCGCTCGTCTTCGGCGTCATCACCAACCGCAGGCGCTCCTCATCGAGCGACTCGACGACGGCGTCGGCAAGAACACCGGCGGTATGGAAGACCGCGGTCAGCGGCGCCTCGGCGGGCACGGCGGCGATCAGCTCCTCCACCGCTCGCCGGTCGGCGACGTCGCAGGCCTCGACCCGCGCCTCGCAGTCCAGCTCCGCCAGCTCGGCCACCAGGTCCGCGGCGCCGGCCGCGTCGGCGCCCTGGCGGCTGACCAGGAGCAGCCGGCCGTAGCGCTGCTCGCGCGCCAGGTGCAGCCCCAGCAGCCTGCCGAGGACACCGGTGCCGCCGGTGATCAGCGCGGTTCCCGCCGGGTCCGCCGCTCGCGGCAGCGTCAGCACGACCTTGCCGACGTTGGCGCCGCGGCTGAGGTAGCGGAAGGCCTCGGGCGCGCGACGCACGTCCCAGGCCTCGGTCGGCAGCGGCTCCAGCACGCCGCGCTCGAAGAGCTCGCCGAGCTCCGCCAGCATCTCCTCGATCCGCTCGGGCCCGGCATCGAGCAGGTCGAATGCCTCGTACTCGACCCCGGGGTGCGCCGAGGCCACCTCGGCGGCATCGCGAATGTCGGTCTTGCCCATCTCGAGGAAGCGGCCGCCGCGGGGCAGCAGCTCGAGCGAGGCGTGGACGAACTCGCGGGCGAGCGAGTTGAGGACTACGTCCATGCCCTCGCCGCCGCTGCGCTCGAGGAAGCGACCGCGGAACTCGAGCGTCCGCGAGGAGGCGATCCGCTCCTCCGCGACGCCCCCATCGCGAACCGCCTCCCACTTGCGCGGGCTCGCCGTGGCCCAGACCTCGGCGCCGAGATGACGGGCGATCTGGGTCGCGGCCATGCCGACCCCGCCGGCCGCGGCGTGGACGAGGAGTCGCTCGCCCTGCCGCAACCCCGCCAGGTCGACGAGGCCGCGGTAGGCGGTGAGGAAGGTGACGGGCACCGAGGCCGCCTGGGCAAAGGACCAGCCGTCGGGGAAGCGGCAGAGCATCCGCGCGTCGGCGATGCCGACCGGACCGCAGCCGTCGGAGATCAGGCCCATCACGCGATCGCCGACGGCGAGGCCCTCGACCTCCTCGCCCAACTCGGCGACGACACCGGCGCACTCGCCGCCGACCGGCGCCCGGCCTGGGTACATGTCGAGGGCGATGAGGACGTCGCGGAAGTTGAGTCCGACAGCGCGGACCTCGATCCGGACCTGCCCCGGCTGCAGCGGCGCCTCGGCAGCCGAGTCGGGCAGCAGCGCGAGGCTCTCGAGCGTGCCGGGGCGCTCGATGCCGAGGTGCCACGACGGCGCCGCCGGCAAGGCCAGCAGGCCGGGGTCGCCGGCGAGGCGCCGCAGTCGCGGCACCAGCGAGCGGCCCTCGCGCAGGGCCACCTGTGTCTCAACCCCGGCGCTGGCGACGGTCTCGAGCAGCCTCGCCCGCGACTCCTCGGCGCCATCGAGGTCGACCAGCAGCAGGCGGCCGGGGTGCTCGGACTGCGCCGAGCGGACCAGGCCCCACTGTGCGGCGAGGACCGGATCCGGCGCCTCACCGCCCCCGGTGTCGACGGCGCCGGCGCTGACCAGCGCCAGTCGGACCGAGAACAGGGCGGGCTCCTCCAGCCAGCGCCGCAGGAATGCGAGCAGCTGCCCGGTCGCGCGCTCACCGCCGTCTTCCTCCTCCGCCTCCTCGGACTCCAGCGGCAGGCCGACCAGCGCGACTGACGCCCGCGCGTCACCCTCGCCGTCGGCTGCGAGGAAGCGGTCGAGGTCGGCGAAGCCCGGCAGCTCGGGGACGCGATCCGCGATCCCCCCGATCGCGACGGCGTCGACGGCATCCTCAGCCGCATCCCGCGCCGTGAGCGGCACCCAACCGACGCGGAAGAGGTCGCGATCGCCGCTGTCCCCGGCAGCGGCCTCGAGTTGGCGGCGCTCCGCGGCACGGACGGCGACGCGACCGACCTCGATCACCGGGTTGCCAGCCAGATCGAAGGCCCGCAGGCTCGAGCCGGAGGCGTCGCTGAGGAGATGAGCGCGCAGGGTCGGCGCCCCCGGTTCGAAGAGGCGGACGTCAGACCAGGCGAAGGGCAGTGGGACGGTCACCGACTCGCCGTCAGGCGAGCGCTGCGAGAGGGCCAGCGCGGTGTGGAAGGCGGAGTCGAGTAGCGCCGGGTGGATCGCGAAGGAACCCGCCTGTCCGCTCGCCTCCTCGTCCAGGGCGACTTCGGCGAAGAGCTCCTCCCCCCGGCGCCAGGCAGCGCGAACGCCACGGAAGGACGGGCCGTAGCCGAGGCCGATCTCGCCCAGCGCGGCATAGAAGTCGCCGACCTCGACCGGCTCGGCGCCGGGCGGTGGCCATACCGGCTCCGGCTCGATCGGCGCGGCCTCCCGCGCGGCTGCGAGGGCGCCGTTGGCGTGGCGAGTCCACGGCGCGGAGTCGCGCTCCCGGCGGGAGTGGATTTCAACCGTCCGCCGCCCCTCCGTTTCCGCGACGCCGACCAGGACCTGGATCTGGACCGCGGCGCCCTCCTCGAGTACCAGGGGCGCCTCCAGCGTCAGCTCCTCGACCCGATCGAGACCGCACTCGCGGCCCGCGGTCAGAGCGAGGTCGACGAAGGCGGTGCCGGGCAGGAGGACCGAGTCGAAAGCGACGTGATCGCGCAGCCACGGCTGAGTATCGGTGGAGACGCGGCCGGTGAAGAGCAGCTCGCCGCCGGCCAGCGTCACCGCGGCGCCCAGCAGCGGGTGATCGGAGGAGGCCTGTCCGGCGGCGGCCATGTCGCCGGCGCCACCGGCGCCCGACGCGAGCCAGAAGCGCCGGCGCTCGAACGGGTAGGTCGGCAGCTCGATCCGTCCCTCCGCCGGCGCCTCAAGCAGCGTCTCCCAGCTCACCGCTGCGCCGGCGGCGAAGGCCTCGGCGAGGGAACGGACGAACCTGCGGGCGCCGTCCTCCTCCCGTCGCAGCGAGCCAATCGCCGCCACTGCCTCCCCGCCGTGGGCATCAGCTGCTTCCTCGATTGCCGGCACGAGCACCGGATGCGGACTCACCTCAACAAAGAGGTCGATCCCCTCCGCCAGTAGAGCCGTGGCTGCCTCGTGGAAGCGCACCGGCTCACGCAGGGAGCGGTACCAGTAGCTAGCTCCA
>DASYKN010000062.1:0-6429 GCA_035995325.1 Solirubrobacterales bacterium | reverse complement strand
TTCGCCGGGAACCCTGACTCTCTCGCCGACCGGGGCGGGGCGAAAATCAGGACGCCGCGCGCTTCAGGGACACCCAAGCCCCTCCTCACGGAACGCCGGGGAACGCGCTTCAGAAGCTTGAGGGAGGCACCTTCTGCGGGGAGCGGCGCGGGCGCCTGCGAGGCCCAGGGTCCGGTGCCACTCTCACGGAGGCTCAAGCGCAGGCATCGGCGCCACCGGGACTCGCCCAGCTGCGCGACGGTCTCCGGGAGAGTGGCACCGGACCCTGGGCCCCACCGGAACACCCCCACCCTCCCCGCCAGTTGATAGAAATCCGTCTGATGGACCGCGAGACCGCACGCAAGAACATGGGCGCCGGCCTGATCGCCGGCGGCTTCGCCGCGGCGATCTTCGCGCTCTGCTTCGTCGTCGCCTTCCTCTACATCGCCCAGTAAGCCGAGATGAGCGAGCATCGACAGATCACCGAGCCGGGCGAGATGGTCTATTCGCCAAAGCCCTCCTGGGCCCCGGTCTTCTTCGCGATCGGCGCGATCGGCCTGGTCTGCGGCATCTACGCGGGCGGCTTCATCTTCTCGCCCTTCATCTACGCGATCGTCGGCGCCGTCCTCGTCCTCGCCGCCTTCCGCAGCCTCGCCCGCGGCGCGATCCGCGGCTACTTCCAGCTGCCGCGCAAGCAGCGCGTCCGCGGCGCCGCGCTTCCGGTTGAAACGATCTCGGCGCCGCCCAAGCCCTAGCGGGCTGGAAGCCTCCCCGAGCTAGGGGAGCGTCATTTCCGAGGTCGCCCCGTCCGAGGTCCAGACGCGGACGATGTCGCGCATCGAGAGAACTCCCACCGGCTCGGCCTCGTCGAAGACGACGAGGTGGCGGATGCCCCGGCGCGACATCTCCGCCGCGGCGCGCTCCAGGCTCCAGTCCGGAGCGGCGGCGATGACCCCCTCGCTCATGTGGTCGCCGACCAGCTCGACGTCGGGATCCTCGCCGGCCCCGATCGAGATCAGCAGGTCGCGCTCGGTGACGATCCCCGGCGTCGGCGACTCGCCGTCGCTGACCAGCGCCGCCCCGGTTCCCTTCTCGACCATCTTCGCCGCCGCCTCGCGCAGCGTGTGCGACGGGCCGACCGTCAGCGACACATCCGACATCCCATCCTTCACCTGCATACCAGCCTCCTCCGACCAGCTCCAAGATTGTGCGAATCGCCGCAAGTTTACTCCACCGCGACGCCTGACGGGACGCTTACCCGGGGCCGCGACATATAGACTCCGGCCCCCGCCAGCCGTATGAAAAGCCCTTCGCAACTCATCCGCCCGCTGCTCGCCCTCGCCGCCCTCGCAGGCGTCGTCGTGGCCGCCTCGGGCTGTGGCACGACCAGCGCCGACGAGGCTCGTGGCCGCGTCCTCTTCGTCCAGAAGTGCGGCGTCTGCCACCAGCTGGCCCAGGCGGGAACGACGGCCGAAATCGGCCCCAACCTCGACGACGCCTTCGCCTCCGCCAGGGCGGTCGGCCAGAACAGCGACACCGTCGAAGGAATCGTCGCCGCCCAGATCGAGAGCCCGCGGCCGGTCAACGGCAATCCGGCGGTCTCGATGCCCGCGGACATCGTCGAGGGGCAGGATCTCGACGACGTCTCCGCTTATGTGGCCAAATATGCCGGGGTTCCCGGCGCGGCGCCGCCGCAGGTTCCGGGCGGCCCCGGGGCTCAGGTCTTCGCCAACAACGGCTGCGGTGGCTGCCACACCCTCGCCGCCGCCAAATCCGGCGGCGTCACCGGCCCCAACCTCGACGAAGTCCTGCCCGGGCAGACGCTGGCGATGGTCCACGAGGACGTCGCCGACCCGAACAAGGACATCGCCAAGGGCTACCCGCCCAACGTGATGCCGCAGAACTACGAGGAAACGCTGACTTCGAAAGAACTCGACGACCTCGTCCAGTACCTGCTCGAAGAAACCTCCGGCGGCAAAGGCGCAGCCGGCGGCTCCAACTCCAAAGGCTAAGCGCCGGCGGCGAGCGGCCGCTGCGATCATCACCCGACGATGCGGCAACGCCTCCGAGACCGCCTCGAGATCTCCCCCCAGCGCTACGCGCAGGTCACCGCCATCGCCCTCGGCGCCCTGGCGCTGATCGTCCTCACCGGCGCCGGCGTGCGCCTGACCGGCTCCGGCCTCGGCTGCCCCGACTGGCCCAAGTGCTACGGCGGCACCACCCCGCCGCTGGAATCGCACGCGGTGATCGAGTACGGCAACCGGCTGCTGACCGGGTTCGTCGGCTTCGCCGTGATCGCCGCCAGCGTCCTTGCCTTCTTCCGCCGGCCCTACCGCTGGCACCTGGCGCTGTTCGGCGCCCTGCTGCCACTGGGGGTGATCGGCCAGGCGATCCTCGGCGCCCTCGTCGTCAAGTACCACCTGGCGCCGGGCCTGGTGATGTCCCACTTCATCCTCTCGATGATGCTGCTGGACGCGTCCTTCGCGCTGGCCTGGTGCTCCCGCTACGAACCATGGGAGCGGCGCCGCTCCAGCGACCGGCTCGGCGTCTGGTCGGTGCGGGCGCTGATCCCGCTGGGGCAGCTGACGATCGTCGCCGGCACGATCGCCACGGCTTCCGGCCCCCACGCCGGGGCCCACGCTGGCCAACTGGTGCATCGCTTCACCTTCGAGGGCGGGAAAACGCTGGAATGGGTGGTGCAGCGCCATGCGGTGCTGGCCACCGTCTACGGCTTGGCCGCGATCGGCGTCTGGTTCCTCCTGAGGCGCCCAGGAGGCGACAGGCGGGCTGCGAAGCCGCTGACGGTGGTCCTGGGCCTCCTCGCCCTGCAGGGCCTCGTAGGCGGCGTCCAGTGGGCTCTGGAACTCCCGAGCGAGATCGTCTGGGTCCACGTCGGGCTCGCCACCCTGAACTGGCTGGCGATGCTCTGGACGGTCGCCGCCGCGGGCCGGCTGCAGCCCCGGGGCGAGGTCGAGGTCGATCGACCCCCCGGCGAGCCGCGGCAGACCACGGCCAGCGCCGTCTAACCGCGTCCCGGCGTGCTGCCCTTCTGGCTCTCGATCGCCGTCCTGAGCCTCATCCAGGCCGCGCTCGTCGCCGCGCCGAAGCCCGCCTCCAACCCGCTCCTCGCTGGCCTCCGCAACCGCTCCTGGGCGCTGGTGCTGCCGCTCTCGATCGTCGTCGTAGTCGGGGCGATCGCGCTCGACTCGACCGTGGCGAGCTTTCTCACCTATCTGGCCCTGATCGCAGTCCCGCCTCTGGCCGCCCTCGCCCTGGCCGCCTTGCTCCGCGGCTCCCGGCCCCCACTCGCCCTGCTGACGCTCCCCCTCTTCGCCCTCGCCTGGGCCGCGCGCGGCTCGCTCGGCGCCCAGACGGCGGCCCTGGCCCTCTCCGCCCTGGCCTGCGTCAGCCTCGGCTGGCTGCTCGTCGCCGTGGTCCCGGCGCGCTGGCTGAAGCTGGGGATCTACGCGATGGCGGCGATCGACGCCTACCTGGTCGGCTCCAGCCTCCTGCAGGAGCCCAACGCCGTCCTCAACGCCGCCTCGCCCGGCAGCCTGCCGCGCCTGCAGCTGGTCTCCTATGGCTCCGCGGTGATGGGCTTCGGCGACATCTTCATCGCCGCCACTCTCGGCGCCCTGCTCGCCGCCGACCGGCGCCTGCAGCTGACCGGCGCCGCGCTTGCCACCGTCCTCTGCCTCGGCTTCGACCTGCTCTTCTTCGCCGTCGACCAGCTGCCGGCGACGGTGCCGATCGCCCTGACGCTGGCGGCCCTTGAGCTGCGCGGCCTCAAATCTGCGTGAGGATCGCGACGAAGCCAGCAACCATCGCGCTTGAGAGAGCCACCGACCCGAACATAATCGCTCGGCAGAGCGAATCGATCCGGCCGTCGATGCGTGCGAAGCCGTGGTCTACTTTCGACTCCAAGCGATCGGACCTGGCTTCCAGGCGGTCAAAGCGCCTGTCGACCTCGTCAAACCGGCGATCCACTTCGTCGAAACGATGCTCGACACGTCCCCTGAAGTCGTCGAGCCTCTCATCGGTCCAGCTCTCTCGCATGACGGCCATGCTGGCAGACTAGCTCTCCGGACGCAATCTATTGTCTGCAAACTGTCAAGCCTTCGGGCCGGCTTTGCGCCACCTATCGACCGCCCAGCGATATCCGCGCCAGAGCGCCGCGATCACCAACACCAGGCCCCAGAGCGCCCCCACCAGCGGCCGCGTCAGCAGCGTCAGCGCAACCACCGAAGCGCCCGCGATCCCGACGATCACGACCCAGCGGAACACCGCCTCCTCCGAAATCCTCATCTAGCCCCAGACGCAAGGCGGGAGAGGCCGATTCGCAGCCGCCTCAGAGAATGTAGACCGTGACGAACACGACGATCCACATGATGTCGACGAAATGCCAGTAGATCCCTGGCACCTCGACGCCGAGGTGGTCTTTCTCCTCGGGGCCGAAATGACCGCGGAAGGCGCGAATCGTGGCGAAGCTGAGCAGCAGCAGGCCGACGAAGACGTGGGCGCCGTGGAGGCCGGTGAGGCTGTAGAAGATCGAGCCGAAGGAGAGGTCGCGGGCGCTGAAGCCGAGGTGCACGTACTCGTTGACCTGGATGAAGAGGAAGGTCGCCCCCAGCATCCAGGTGAGGAACAGGCCCAGCTTCATCCCGGCGCGGTTGCCGCGGCGGATCGCCTCCAGCGCGTAGTGGACCGTGAAGCTCGAGGAGACCAGGATCGCCGTGTTGACACCGGCGACGGCGACGGGCAGTTCGTACGGATGCGGCGGCCAGCTCGACGGGTCGACGACCACGCGGAGGAAGAAATAGGACGCGAAGAAGGCCCCGAACAGCATGATCTCGGAGACGATGAAGAGAAGGATCCCGAGGGTCTGTTTGTCGATCCGCGAGCTTTCGTTGGCCTCGGGCGGGCCGTGATGGTCGTGCTCCTCGGCATTTCCGAGGGCTACGGTCGCGCTCTCCATCAGGCCTCTCCTCCCTCTGCCACGGCGGCGGCGACGGCGCTGGCCGGCCGGCCCACCTCGATGTGCTCGACCTGCTTCTCGGTGATCTCACGAACGCGGCCGATCAGGTCCTCCTCGAGCCAACGCGAGCCCTCACCGGCGAAGGTCGAGATCAGCACCTCGTCGATGCGGTAATGCTCGATCGCGTTTTTGACGGCAAGGAAGGGGTCGGGGCTCATCGGCTGGCCGGTGGCGTCGACGTCGGCGCGGTACAGCTCGGCCAGGGTGGCGGCGAGGTCGCGGACGATCTCGGCCTCGCTGACGCCATCGGCCCGGGGGCAGATGATCGTGTAGCGGTGCGGCCGGTCGGCGGCGCGCTCTTTGAGCCGGTTGACCAGGTCGGGGGCCGCGACGGTCTGGGTGGCGACGACAAGCGTGTGGATCAGGTCCCAGCGGATCGCGTCGTCTTCGATCCGCACCGGGATGTGGGTCAGCTTCGTCTCTGGTTCGACCCGCGCCCGGGCCCACTCGACCAGGTCCTTGCGGGTGAAGCCGAAGCGGGTGTCGGAGAGGCAGGAGAGCAGCACCTCGCCGGGCTCGTGGGCGCGGACGGCGTCGTACAGCGCCAACGAGGGCTCGGGATCCATCACCTCGCCGACCGAGTCGATGCCGAACTCGGCCAACACCGACATCGTCACCTCGACCCGCGCCCGGGCCGCCTCGCGCAGCTCGCCGGCGTCGATCAGCTGGCCGACCGAGGGCTGGTTCTGCGGCGCCGCGACGACCACGCCGGAGACCCGGTCGGCGCGCTCGCGCACCGCCTGCAGCAGCTTGCGACCGCCGGCGACCTCATTGAGGAAGACCAGCAGCGGCCGTTGCTCGTTCTCGCCGCTCACGTCGAGCCCACCACGGTCGGCTCTTTGACCGGAGCCTCGACGGTCCCTTCGCCGGGCATGATCGCGTGTTTGGCGCCGGGGACCCCGAACTCGTAGGGGCCGCCGACGACGCGCGGGATCTCGGGGAAGTTGTAGATCGGCGGCGGCGAGGAGACCTGCCACTCGATCGAGTTGGCGCGCCAGGGGTTGGCTTCGGCCCGCGGCCCGAAGCGCCAGCTGACGATCATGTTGTAGAGGAAGACCAGCTGCACGGCGCCGAGCATGAAGGCGAAGCAGCTGATCAGCAGGTTCCAGTTGCCGAACTGGGCGGCGTAGTCGGCGACGCGGCGCGGCATCCCGTCCATCCCCACCCAGTGCATCGGGATGAAGGTGCCCCAGGTGCCGACCAGGGTGCCCCAGAAGTGGACGCGGCCCAGTTTCTCGTCGTACATGCGCCCGGTCATCTTCGGGAACCAGTGATAGATCCCGGCGAAGATCGTGAAGACCGAGCCGCCGAAGAGGACGAAGTGGATGTGGGCGACGATGAAGTAGGTGTCGGAGACGTGGATGTCGATCGGCACCATGCCCAGCATGACGCCGCTGATGCCGCCGATCGTGAAG
>DASYKN010000061.1:0-3480 GCA_035995325.1 Solirubrobacterales bacterium | reverse complement strand
GCTCAGCTGACCTTGCCGCCGCCGGGCTCTGCGGCGCAGATCACCCGCTGCTCGGTGCCTCCCTCTCCCTCGCCGGGGAGGAGGGGATGCTCTTCACCTCGCGGCTCTCGCTGCGCGAGCAGCCGTGGCTGGGGGATCACGTGGCGCTCGGTCGCGTCCTGGTCCCGGGCACCGCCTATGTCGAGATGGCGCTGCGCGCCGCTCGCGAGGTGGGCTGTGAGACCGTCGAGGAGCTGACCCTGCACTCCCCGCTGGTTCTGGGCGAGGACGACGCCGTCCAGGTCCAGGTGGCGGTGCGCGAGCCCGATGGCGCCGGCCGCCGCGAGGTCGAGATCTTCTCGCGCCGACAAAGCGAGGACCCTGTTGCGGCCGAGGATTGGGTCCAGCATGCGAGCGGGCTGCTCGCCAACGATCAAGAAGAGGAGCCGCCTCCCGTACCGAGCCTGGCCGAGTGGCCGCCACCCGGCGCAGAGTCGCTCGACGTCGACGACGTCTACAACCAGGTCGCCGACTTCGGCTTCGTCTACGGCCCCTCGTTCCGCGGCTTGCGCGCCGCCTGGCGGCGCGGCGGCGAGGTCTTCGCCGAGGTCGCCCTGGACGAGCCCTGGCGGGGGGAAGCCGACCGCTTCGAGCTGCACCCGGCCCTGCACGACGCCGCCCTGCAGGTCGGCGGGGTCGAGGCCGAGGGAGAGGAGGTCGAGCTGCGGGTCCTCTTCGCCTGGAGGGGCGTCCGCCTGCGCAAGCGCGGCGCCGCGTCACTGCGGGTGCGGCTGGAGCGCGCCGGGGGCGAAGCGTTGACGCTGACCGCCGCCGACGAGCGGGGGGAGGTCGTCCTCACCGCCGATGCCGTGGTCGCGCAGGTCACCGACGCCCGCCAGCTCGAGCGGGCGGCGCGGCCCGTGCGCGATTCCCTCTTCGACGTCGAGTGGGTGGAGGTCGACGATCCGGGCGAGTCCTCGGCGGAGGTCCTCGAGCTGGATCCGGATCGGACTCGTGGCCTCGACCCGCGGCGGTTGCTGGCGGCCATCGACGGCGATGCTCGTCCCGCTGCTGCGATCGTCCGGGTGAGCGTCGGCGACGCCGACCCGACCCTGGCGGCGCGCGCTGGCCTCGCCGACCTGCTCGAGCTGTTGCAGGCCTGGCTGGAGGACGAGCGCTCGGCGAGCACCCGGCTGGTAGTGGTGACCGAAGGCGCCGTCGCGACGACCGACGGTGAGGCACCCAGCCCGGCTGCCGCGGCCCTCTGGGGCTTGGTCCGCTCGGCGCAGTCCGAGCACCCCGGCCGCCTCGTCCTCGCCGACCTCGATGGCGGGGACTCGGCCGCGGCGCTCGCGCTCGCCGCGAACGGCGAGGAGCCGCAGGTCGCGATCCGCGCCGGCCGGCTCCTCGTGCCTCGCCTGCGCAGCGCCGTCCGGCCCGCCGAACCCGTGGGGCCGGATGGCTTCGACGCGAGCGGGACCGTGCTGATCACCGGCGGCACTGGTGGCCTCGGCTCGCTGATCGCTCGCCACCTGGCCGAGCGTCACGGCGTCGCGAACATCGTCCTGGTGAGCCGGCGGGGCGCGGAGGCCGATGGCGCCGCCGAGCTGCTCGAGGAGCTCGGCGCGCTCGGCTGCACGGCGCGGGCCGAGGCGCTTGACGCGGGCGACCGCGAGGCCGTGGTGCAACTGCTCGACTCGATCCCGCCAGAGGTGCCGTTGCGAGCTGTCATCCACACCGCCGGCGCAGTCGACGACGGCGTCCTCAGCTCGCTCTCGCCCGAGCGGATCGAGACGGTCATGGGCCCCAAGGCCGACGCCGCCTGGCATCTGCACGAGCTGACCCGCGACCTCGACCTCACCCACTTCGTCCTCTACTCCTCCGTCGCGGCGACGATCGGGTCGCCGGGCCAAGGCAACTACGCCGCCGCCAGCTCCTTCCTCGATGCCCTCGCCCAGCGCCGCCGGGCGGAAGGCCTGCCGGCGCAGGCGCTGGCGTGGGGGCCGTGGAGTCACGCCAGGGGCATGACCAGTCGCACCCGCGAGGCGGATGCCCTGCGGGCCGCCGAGGCGGGCATCTCCTTCCTGACCGAGGCGCAGGGACTGGCTCTCTTCGACCTCGCCCTTGAGCTCGACGCCCCCTTCCTGGCGCCGGTCGGGCTCAGGCTGGGAACGCTGCGCAGGCACGCCGACTCGGGCCTGCTGCCGCCGCTCTTCGACGGGCTGGCGCCGCGGCGGGCCGGCGGTGCCGGGGCCGGCCCCGGAGCTCTGGCGGAGCGCCTGGCGGACGTGCCCGAGAGTGCCTGGGAGGAGGCGCTGCTGGATCTAGTCGTCGCCGAGGTCGCCACCGTGCTCGGCCACCGCTCCGGCGAGGAGGTCGATCCGGTGCGGGCCTTCAAGGACCTCGGCTTCGACTCGCTGGCCGCAGTCGAGCTGCGCAACAGGCTCGGCGCGGTCACCGGGCTGCGTCTGCACCCGACTCTCGTCTTCGAGCACCCGAGCCCGGTCGCCCTCGCCGGGTACCTGCGCGCGCAGGTGGGGGAGGTGGGGCCGAAGGCGGTCGTCGCCGCTCACACCCGCGGCCTCGACGAGCCGATCGCGATCGTCGGCATGGCCTGCCGCTATCCCGGCGGGGCCTCCTCGCCGCAGGGGCTGTGGGAACTGGTGGCGAACGGTGGCGACGCGATCGGCGAGCTCCCGAAGGACCGTGGCTGGGACCTGGAGCGTCTCTATGACCCAGACCCGGATCGTCCCGGCACCAGCTACGCGCGCGAAGCCGGCTTCCTCGCCGCCGCCGGCGAGTTCGACGCTGAGTTCTTCGGGATCAGCCCGCGCGAGGCGCTGGCGATGGACCCCCAGCAGCGCCTGCTCCTCGAAGCAACCTGGGAAACGTTGGAGGACGCGGGCATCGACCCCGCCGTGGTGCGGGGCAGCCAGACCGGCGCCTTCGTCGGTGTCGGTGGTCAGGACTACGTCTCCGTACAGGGCTTCGCGCCGCCGGAGGTGGAGGGTCTCTGCCTGACCGGGGGCTCCTCTAGCGTCAGTACCGGCCGCCTCGCCTACGCCTTCGGCCTCGAGGGACCAGCAGTCACGATCGACACCGCCTGCTCCTCCTCGCTGGTCGCGATGCACCTCGCAGCCCAGGCATTGCGCTCAGGGGAGTGCGAGCTGGCACTTGCCGGAGGGGTGACGGTGATGTCGACTCCGGCCCTCCTGGTCGAGTTCTCCCGCCAACGCGGACTCGCCCCAGATGGGCGTTGTAAGTCCTTCTCGGCAGATGCCGACGGCACCGGCTTCTCAGAGGGCGTCGGCCTGCTGCTGCTGGAGCCCCTCTCCAAGGCAAGGCAAAACAACCACCAGATCCTCGCCACGATCCGCGGCTCGGCCACCAACCAAGACGGTGCCTCAAACGGCCTAACCGCCCCCAACGGCCCATCCCAGGAAAGGGTGATCCGCCAAGCACTTGCAAACGCCGGCCTCTCTCCATCAGAGATAGACGCAG
>DASYKN010000060.1:0-22846 GCA_035995325.1 Solirubrobacterales bacterium | reverse complement strand
CCTTGCCGGAGAAGGCGCCGCCGCCGTGGCGGGCCATGCCGCCGTAGGTGTCGACGATGATCTTGCGGCCGGTGAGGCCGGCGTCGCCGACCGGGCCGCCGATCACGAACTTGCCGGTCGGGTTGACCAGGAAGCCCTCCTGCAGGTCGCCCTCGTCGAACATCCCGGGGGCCTCGGCTTCCAGCACCGGCATCACCACGTGCTGCCAGAGGTCGGGCTTGATCGTCTGCTGCGAGTCGACGCCCTCGGCGTGCTGGGTGGAGATCAGCAGCTTGTCGATCCCGACCGGGCGGCCCTCGCGGTAGCGGATGCTGACCTGGGTCTTGCCGTCGGGGCCGAGGTAGGCGAGCGTCTCGTCCTTGCGCACCGCGGCGAGGCGCTCGGCCAGGCGGTGGGCGATGTGGATCGGCATCGGCATCAGCACCGCGGTCTCGTCGCTGGCGTAGCCGAACATCATTCCCTGGTCGCCCGCGCCGGCGATGTCGAACTCGTCGTCGTCGCCCGGGTCGACCCGGGTCTCGTAGGCGACGTCGACGCCCTGGGCGATGTCGGGCGACTGCTTGTCGAGCGAGACGAGGATCGAGATGTGGTCGCAGTTGTAGCCGTAGTCGCCGTGGTCGTAGCCGATCTCGCGGACCGTCTCGCGGACGATCTCGGGGATGTCGAGGTGGACATCGGTCGAGATCTCGCCGGAGACGACCGCCATGCCGGTGTTGACCAGGGTCTCGCAGGCGACGCGGCCCTCGGGATCCTCGGCCATGATCGCGTCCAGGACCCCGTCGGAGATCTGGTCGCTGACCTTGTCCGGGTGGCCCTCGGTGACGGACTCGGAGGTGAACAGATGCTCGTTCTCGGCTAGCGGCTTCATAGGCATGCGCGAAAGCCTAAATGACTCAGGAAGATTTGCTTCGCCGGCCGCTGCGCGGGACGAAGTCGATGACCAGGGGCACGCCCTCGAGCCCGTAGGCCTCGCGCATCCGGTTCTCCAGGTAATAGGCCCAGTCGCGGGCGATCAGCTTGCGGTCGTTGACCTGGATCGCCACCCGCACCGGCCGCTCGCCGACCTGCGCGGCGTAGTAGGTCTTGAGCCGGCGCCCGCGCCGCGACGGCGGCGGGTTTTTGGCGACGGCGTCGGCGACGAAGCGGTTCAGCTCCGGCGTCGGCACCCGCTCGGCGGCGCGGTCGGCGAGCTGCAGCGCCCGCGGCAGCAGCGCCTGCACGTTGCGGCCCCGGGTCGCCGAGCAGGTGACGACCGCCGGCCGCAGGCGCAGCTTGCGCTCGACCCGGGCGCGGGCGTCGTCGATGTCGGTCGCGCCGATGTCCCACTTGTTGAGGACGAGCAGCGTCGCGCAACTCGCTTTCATCGCCATCTCCGTCACCCGCAGGTCCTCGGAGGTGACGCCCTCGGCGGCGTCGCAGACGACGATCGCGACGTCGGCCCGCTCGACCGCCCGTTCGGAGCGCAGCTGGGCGTAGTAGTCGACCGTGCCGGCGACCTTGGAGCGACGCCGCAGGCCGGCGGTGTCGACCAGGATCACGCGCCGCCCGTCGACCTCGAGCTCACTGTCGATCGCGTCGCGGGTGGTGCCGGCGAGGTCGGAGACGATCACCCGGTCGGAGCCGAGGAAGGCGTTGACCAGCGAGGACTTGCCGACGTTGGGCCGCCCGATCACGGCGACGCGGACGGCATCGTCGTCCTCGAGGCGCGGCGGCCGGTCGCCGAGCGCGGTGACGATCGCGTCGAGCAGGTCGCCGGTGCCGAGCCCGTGCGAGGCCGAGACCGCCAGCGGCTCGCCGAGCCCGAGCCCGTGGAACTCGGCGGTGACGCCGAAGTCGTTGGGACGGTCGGCTTTGTTGACGACGACCAGGACCGGGACATCGCCGCCGCGCAGCGTCTTCGCCAGCTCGGCGTCGCCGACCCGCAGCCCGGCGCGGCCGTCGACGACCAGCAGCACCGCGTCGGCCTCGCCGATCGCCAGCCGCGCCTGCGCCTGCACGTCGCGGGCCAGCTCGGCCTCGTCCTCGAGGTCGATGCCGCCGGTGTCGACCAGCTCGAAGGCGAGCCCGTTCCACTCGCAGGCGAGCCGCTTGCGGTCGCGGGTGACCCCGGGCTCGGGCGAGGTCACGGCCTCGCTGCCGCCGACTAGGCGGTTGACCAGGGTGCTCTTGCCGACGTTGGGGAAGCCGACGACGGCGACCAGGGGCACGCGGTTCATGCCAGGCCCCGCTCGCGGGCGAGGGCGACGACGCGGCCGACGACCTCTTCGAGGCCGAGCCCCGTCGTGTCCAGCGCGACCGCGTCCTCGGCGGCGCGCAGGGCGCCATGCTCGCGCTCGGTGTCGCGGGCGTCGCGGCGGCGCTGGGCGTCGAGGACGGACTCGAAGTCCTCCCCGGTTTGCGCCGCGCGACGCCGCGCCCGCTCCTCGTCGGTGGCGGTGAGGAAGATCTTCAGCGGCGACTCGGGGCTGACCACGGTGCCGATGTCGCGCCCCTCGGCGACGTAGTCGCCGGCGGCGATCAGCTGGCGCTGGCGGGCGACCAGCGCCTCGCGCACCTGCGGGTGGACCGAGACGCCGGAGGCGGCGGCGGTGACGCCCGGCTCCCGGACCCTGGCGCTGACGTCGCGCCCGTCGAGCAGAACCCGCCGTCCCTCCAGCTCGATCATCAGGCCGCCAGCCAGCGTGCCCAGGGCCTCACCGTCGTCGAGGTCGACGTTCGCCTCGATCGCGGCCAGCGCCACGCAGCGGTACATCGCCCCGGAGTCGAGGTAGGTGAAGCCGAGCTCCTCCGCCACGGCGCGGGCGACGGAGGACTTGCCGGCCCCGGCGGGACCATCGATCGCGATAACCATCCGGCGGCAGCGTAGAGGTGACTAGCCGAGCAGCGAAGCCAGGTCGGCCTCGAAGCCGGGGTAGCTGACCGCCGCAGCGTCCATCCCCCGCACCTCGACCCCCTCGCGGGAGGCCAGGCCGGCGACGGCGCCGAGCATCGCGATGCGGTGGTCGCCGTGGGAGTCGATCGTGCCGCCGCGCAGGCCCCCGGTCCCCTCGACGACCAGGCCGTCGGCGGTCGGCTCGACCCTGCCGCCGAGCGCGCTCAGGGCGGCGGTCACGGTCTCGATCCGGTCCGACTCCTTGCGCCGCAGCTCGGCCGCATCGCGGATCGTCGTCGTGCCCTCGGCGAAGCAGGCGGCGAGGGCGACCAGCGGCAGCTCGTCGATCGCCAGCGGCACCTCGGCGCCGCCGACCTCGGTGCCCTGCAGGGCGGATGCGACGACGCGGAGGTCGCCGGTCGGCTCGCCGCCCTGCTCGCCGATCGGCGTCGCCTCGATCTCGGCTCCCATCCGCTCGAGGATCGAGAGCAGGCCGATCCGGGTGGGATTGAGGCCGACCTCGCGGATCTGCAGCTCGCTGCCGGCGACGAGCAGGCCGGCGACGACGAAGAAGGCGGCCGAGGAGAGGTCGGCGGGGACGACGATGCGCTCGACCTCGAGCCGGGTGGCGGGCTGGATCACGACGCTGCCGCCGAGGCCGTCCGCGCCCTTCTCGCGCCGCACCTCGGCTCCGGCGGCGGCCAGCATGCGCTCGCTGTGGTCGCGGGTCGGCAGCGGCTCGACCACCCGCGTCTCGCCCTCGGCCAAGAGGCCGGCGAAGAGCAGGCAGGACTTGACCTGGGCGCTGGCGACCGGCAGCTCGTACTCGATGCCGCGCAGGGGGACGCCGCGGACCACCAGCGGTGGCAGGCGATCGTCCTCGCAGCTGAGGTCGGCGCCCATCTCCCGCAACGGCGCGGCGACGCGGTCGACCGGGCGGCGGCGGATCGAGTCGTCGCCGTCGAGCGTCCACTTTCCCCCTTCCTGCCCGGCCAGCCAGCCGGGCAGCAAACGCAGCAAGGTGCCGGCGTTGCCGACGTCGATCGCCGCCGGGCGCGGGCCGCGCAGGCCGACGCCGCGGATGAGCAGGGCCTCCCTGGTCGGGGGCACGGGCGCGGCTCCGGCCGGGACGGACACAGTCGTTTGGACCGTCCCCGTTTCCGCGCCCAATTCCGCCACGGCATCCAGGGTCGAGTTCGTGTCGGCGGCGTCGAGGAAGCCCTCGATCCGCGTCTCCCCCTCGCTGATCGCCGCGATCAACGCCGCGCGGTGGGAGATCGACTTGTCGGACGGGGGGCGCAGGGCGCCGCGCAGCGGCCCCGAGGGAGCGAAGCGGGTGGCCATCGGCGCGACCCTACTCGCCGCGGTCGAGAACCGTGACCGCGTGGCCGAGGCCGCGGACCAGTTGCTCGGCGCGCTCGGCCTGCTTCTCGCCCGCGACCCAGACCGAGACCGCGCCCGAGGTCATGTCGGGCGCCGGGTGCAGCGCCATGTCCTCGATGTTGACGCCGGCCTCGCCCAGCGCCAGCGCCAGCTCGGCGACGATGCCGGGGCGGTTGGCGACGACGATCCGCAGCTCGCGCAGCGGCCCGGCCTCGGACTGGGACTCGATCAGACGGCGGCGGTCATCGCCCGCGGCCGCCTGCCAGGCGCGGATCGCGGCGCGGTCGCCGGAGCGGATCAGCTTCGCCGCCTGGTCGAGCCGCCGGGCCGCGGACTCGACCGAGTCGGCGACGGCCTCGGCGTTGCTGGCGAAGATGTCGGCCCAGACCTCAGGGTTGGAGCCGGCGACGCGGGTCGCGGCGCGGAAGCTCGGCCCGACCTCGGGCAGCCGCTCGGAGTCCCGAGTCAGCTCCTGGGCCGCCTCGGCGACGAGGATGTTGGCGAGCGCGTGCGGCAGGTGGCTGACCGTCGCCATCAGGCGGTCGTGCGCCCCCGGGGCGATCGCCAGCGGGCGGGCGCCGAG
This sequence comes from Solirubrobacterales bacterium, assembly GCA_035995325.1. GTDB lineage: Bacteria > Actinomycetota > Thermoleophilia > Solirubrobacterales > 70-9 > VAYN01. Next base: position 18,008 of record DASYKN010000060.1, on the reverse strand, counting down.
AGCGGCGACCGTGCGCTGCAGGCGGTCGTAGAGCAGGCCGCTGGACCTCTCTGTCGGCGTCAGGTACCAGCGCGCGCCCTCGAAGAGGTCGGCGCGGGCGTTGTCGACACCGGCGGTCTCGGCACCGGCCAGCGGATGGCCGCCGATGAAACGCTCGTCGCCGCCGAGGGCGTCGACCAGCTCGCCCTTGGTCGAGCCGACGTCGGTGACCACCGTGTCCGCGCCGCTGGCGCCGAGAGCCTCCTGCGCCTGGGACTCCAGCACCGCCACCGGGCCCGCGCAGAAGACCACCTCGGCCCCCTCACAGGCCTCGGCGATCGAGCCGGCGCCGCGATCAATCGCGCCGATCTCGACCGCGCGCGCGGCAGTCTCCGGACGGCGGCTGAAGCCCGTGACCTCGGAGCCGAGGCGGCGGGCGGCGAGCCCGATCGAGCCGCCGATCAGGCCCACCCCGAGAACGGCTACCTTCGGCGCCGGGTCGCTGCTCAATTGCGGCGGGCCTCGATCGCCGAGGCAAAGCGCTCGAGCACGCTGACGGTGTCGTCCCAGTCGAGGCAGGCGTCGGTGATCGACTGGCCAAAGGTCAGCTTCTCGCCCGGCACCAGGTCCTGGCGGCCGGCGACCAGGAACGACTCCAGCATCACCCCGACGATCGCCTTGTTGCCGTCGGCGATCTGGTCGGCGATTTCGCCGGCGGCGAAGAACTGTTTTTCGGGGTCCTTGCCGCTGTTGTCGTGCGAGGCGTCGATCACCAGTCGCTCAGGCAGGCCGGAGATCCCGAGCGTGACCAGCGCGTCCTCGACGTCGGGCACGTGGTAGTTCGGCATCCCGTGGCCGCCGCGGAGGATGATGTGGCAGTCGGGGTTGCCGGTGGTGTGCAGGATCGCCGGCATGCCGGCGTCGTCGATGCCGGCGAAGGCGTGGGACACGGCCGCCGCACGGACGGCATCTACCGCAACCTGGATATTGCCGTCGGTGCGGTTCTTGAAGCCGATCGGCATCGAGAGCCCGGAGCCGAGCTGGCGATGGGTCTGGCTCTCCGAGGTGCGGGCGCCGATCGCCCCCCAGGCGACCGTGTCGGAGATGTACTGCGGCGTGATCGGATCGAGGAACTCGCAGCCGACCGGCAGCCCCAGGTCGACGACCTCGAGCAGAAGTTTGCGGGCCATCCGCAGGCCGGCGTTGACGTCGCCGGAGCCGTCCAGGTGGGGGTCGTTGATCAGGCCCTTCCAGCCGGTCGTCGTCCGCGGCTTCTCGAAGTAGACCCGCATCACGACCAGCAGCCTGTCGCTCAGCTCGTCGGCGGTTTTGGCCAGGCGCCGCGCATACTCAAGCGCCGCCTTCGGGTCGTGGACGCTGCAGGGGCCGACCACGACCAGCAACCGCGAGTCCTTGCCGTGGAGGACGTCGACGACTTCGTTGCGGGCCTTCTTCACCGCCTGCACTAGGTCCTTGCCGAGCGGCAGCTCCTCGAGCAGCTTTTCGGGCGGCGCCAGCTCGACCACTTTCGCGATCCGCTGGTCCCGCACCCCATCTCGTTTGGCGCCCTCCATCCCAATGATCATTTTGCCTTCGCCTTTCTCCAAACCGTCGAAATCGTACTTTCTGGTCGCTCGCTGCCGCGCCGGGGCAGGAGCGCCCACGCGGAAACTGGAATCGGCGCCCGGCCGAAATGGAGATTGGTGACGGCGGAAAAGGCCGCCAGGCCGGACGCCTAGCTAAATCGCCACCAATAGGAAAAGCGGCCATGCACGAGCGCGGCGCCGGGGGCGCGCTGACTACTCGCTGCTGTGGCCTGCTGCTTCACCTTGGTGAAACGTTGTACCACTCGTAGCGCTATTAGTCGAGTAAATTCGACAGGGCGCCGAGGAAGCGGTCGTTCTCCGCTGCCATCCCGTAGCTGGCGCGGATGTGCCCGGGCCCGCCGAGGGCCGCGCCCGGACGCACGGCGATCAGCTGCTCGGCGAGCCCGGCGACGACCTCGGCCTCGTCGGCGTCGCCGAGGTCGACCCAGGAGAAATTGGCCTCCGTCTCGGAGGTGGAGAGGCCGAGATCGTGCAGCCCCTCCTCGACCCGCAGGCGCTCGGCGATCGTGACCTCGACCCGGCTGCGGACGTCGTCCTGGTGCAGGATCGCCTCCGCCCCGGCCGCCTGCGCGAGGGCGTTGACGCTGAACGGCTGGCGCACCGCGTCGACCGCGGCGCGGAAGCTGGGCGAGCCGAGCGCGTAGCCGACCCGCAGGCCGGCGAGGCCGTAGCACTTGCTGAAGGTGCGGAGGACGACCAGGTTGGGGAAGTCGGCGAGCAGGTCGACGGCGGCGTCGGGGTCGTCGTCGGTCTGGAACTCGACGTAGGCCTCGTCGAGGATCACGGTCACGTGGGCGGGGACCCGCTCGCAGAAGGCGCCGACCTCGGCGGCCGGGATGTGGGTCGCGGTCGGGTTGTTCGGGTTGCAGACGAGCAGCAGCTGGGTCGCGGCGGTGACCTCGGCCGCCATCGCCTCGAGGTCGTGGACGTCGCCGTCGCCAAGCGGCACGCGGATCTCGCGGGCGCCGGTCAGCGCCGAGAGATAGGGGTACATCGAGAAGGCCGGCCAGGAGTAGAGGATCTCGGCCCCGGGCTCGCAGAGCGCCTCGGCGGCGGCGAGCAGGATCTCGCAGGAGCCGTTGCCGACGGCGACGCGGCTGGGGTCGGTCTCGTAGCGATCGGCGAGACGGCGGCGCAGCAGGGTCGCGTCGGGGTCCGGATAGCGGTTCATCGCCGCCGCCGTCCGCGCGATCTCCTCGACCACCCGTGGGTGCGGTGGCAAGGGCGACTCGTTCGAGGCGAGCTGGGCGATGCCGCCGGCGGCGATCGCCTCGGGCGCCTGCCCGGTCGGCACACCGGCCTGGTAGCCCGGCATCCGGGCCAGCTTCTCGGCAAAGGTGACGGTCATCGAACGGAGATTGTGACGCAGCCCGGCTACTGGGCGGACTGGAGATCGGCGCGCAGGGCCTTGGCGCCGCCGAGGTAGACGTGCGCCGGCACGTGGCTCTCGGGGGCGTAGTAGTGCGCCATCACCCGGATCACCCGCGGCATCGAGCCCGGCACCGGGATCTCGCGGCAGCAGAGCAACGGCACCGAGTCGAGCCCGACCTTGCGGGCGGCGACCGCCGGGAACTCGGCGTCGAGGTCCTCGGTGGTGGTGAAGAGGCAGCTGACCATCGCCTCCGGCTCGAGCTGGTTGCGCTCGATCAGCTCGCGCATCAGCTCCTCGGTCGCGACGACGATCGTCTCGGCGTCGTTGACGTCGACCTGTGTGGCTCCCCGCACGGCGAAGAGCCGTTGCCGCGAAGCTTCAGAGGAGCCGGCGTTCACAGCTCCGCATCTTTCCAGAGCTGGGCGATCTCCTCCGAACTGAGCCGGCGCGAGCCGCCGGATGCAAGCCGGCCCAGAGCCAGCGAGCCGAAGCGGATCCGCCGCAGGGAGACGACGCGGTTGCCCACCGCTTCGACCATGCGCCGCACCTGGCGGTTGCGCCCTTCGCGCAGGACGATCTCGATTTCCTGGCGGGCGACGCGGTCGACCTGGGTCGGCGCCGTCGGGCCGTCCTCGAGCTTGACCCCGCGCCGCAGCCGTTCGATGTCGCGGTCGGCGGGCGGGTGGCCGAGGCGCGCCAGATAGGTCTTGGCGACGCCGTAGCGCGGGTGCGTGAGCCGGTTCGCGAGGGCGCCGTCGTTGGTCAGCAGCAGCAGGCCGGTCGAGTCGGCGTCGAGGCGGCCGACGGGATAGAGGCGCCCCGCGGAGTCGACCAGCGAAACCACCGCCGGCCGCGCCCCCGGCTCACGCGCGGTCGAGACGACGCCCGCGGGCTTGTTGACCGCCCAGACCTCGTGCGCCTCGACCCCGACCGGGCTGCCGTCGACGCGCACGTCACTCTCCTCGTCAACGTCACGGGCCGGGTCGGTGACGACCTCGCCGTCGACCGTGATCCGCCCGTTGGCGATGATCACCTCGGCTTTTCTCCTCGAGGCGACGCCGCCGTGCGCGAGGTACTTGACCAGCCTCACTCCGCGCGCTGTTCCCCGGCCTTCAAGAGGCGCTCGCGCAGCTCGCGCGCGTCCTCGGGGCTGGGGTCGAAGCGCGAGGGGTCGGGCAGCTGGTCCAGCCCGGAGAGGCCGAAGAGGCGCTCGAACAGCTCCGAGGTCTTGAAGATCGCGGCGCCGAACTGCGAGCGCCCGGACTCCTCGATCAGCCCGCGCTCGGCCAGGCTGGTCACCGCCGACTCCGAGGAGACGCCGCGGATGCGGGCGACCTCGGGCCGGGAGACCGGCTGCAGGTAGGCGACGATCGCCAGCGTCTCCGCCTGCGCCTGGGTCAGCGGCGGCGTCCGCGGCTTCGCCAGCAGCCGCCGCGCCGCTTCCTCGCTGGCCGGGTCACTGGCGAGGGCGAAGCCGCCGGCGACGTCGCGCAGGACGATCCCGCGCTTGCCGACGGCGAGGTCCTCGCGCAGCAGCTCCAGCGCCTCGGAGACCTGGCCCTCGGTCGCCTCGGTCGCCATCGCCAGGTCGGCGGCGCTGACCGGCTGGGCGGAGAGGAAGAGCAGCGCTTCCAGGGTGCTGGAGAGGTCGCTCATGGCGCCGGGACCGCCTTGCGCACGGAGATCGGGCCGAACGGCTCGCCCTGCTCCCAGGTGATCTCGCCCTTGCGGTACAGCTCCAGCAGGCCGAAGATCGTCACCGCCTGGGTCAGCCGGTCCTCGCCGCCGAACTCCTCGTCGAAGTCGAAGCTGGTGCGGCGGCGGAGGACGTCGCGCAGGGCGCGCAGGCGCCGCTCGAGCGAGACGGTCGGGCGGATGTGGCTGATGTCGACGTCGGGCGGCTCGGTCAGCAGGTCGCCGAGGGCGGCGCCGAGCCGGTCGGGGTCATAGACGGCGGTGGCGGCCTCGACCGCCACCCGGCGCAGCTCGGTCGGCAGCGGCGCCGAGCGGTAGAGGTAGCCGCGCTGGCTCTCGAAGCGGTCCGACAGCACCGTCGAGGCGTCGCGGTAGCGGCGGTACTCGAGCATCCGCGCCAGCAGCTCCTCGATCGCCTCTTCCGGGCTGAGGTCGTCGAGCTCGTCCTCCGGGCCCGGCAGCATCAGCCGCGACTTCAGCTCCAGCAGGGCGGCGATCAGGACCAGGAACTCGGTCGCCACCTCCAGCTCCAGCTCGCCCTCGCGCTCGAGGTGCTCGATGTAGGCGACGACGACCTCGCCCAGCTGCAAATCCAGCAGGCTCACCTCCTCGCGCAGCACGACCGCCATCAGCAGGTCGAACGGCCCGGCGAAGATGTCGAGGTCGAGGTCCAGCTCGGCGATCGGCATCCCGAGCAGACTAGTGCCGGGGCGGGACGCAGCCGGTCCGCTTTCCCCTTATTTGGGGGGTTTGAGAGCCGCCGCCCCGCCCGGGCTAGGGCGCCGACCCGTAGCCCATGCGCTCGCGCACGTCGGCCAGCGTCGGCGCGGCCAGCGCCCGCGCCTTCCCGGCGCCGGCGGCCAGCGTCGCCTCCAGCGCCGCCTCGTCGGGGCGCAGCTCGGCGTATCGCTCCTGCACCGGCGAGAGCAGCCCGACGACTGCCTCGGCAACGGCTTGCTTGAAGTCGCCGTAGCCGGAGCCCTCGAACTCGCGCTCGACCGTCTCCTGGTCGATCCCGCGGGCGACGGCGAGGATGTCGATCAGGTTGGCGATCCCGGCCTTGTCGGGCCCGCGGCGGACCTCGCGCCCGGAGTCGGTGACGGCGCTGCCGAGCTTCTTGCGGATGACCGCGGGCTCGTCGAGGACGAGGACGGTGCCATTCTCGGTGCCGCCGGTCGTCGACATCTTCCGCTCCGGCTCCTGCAGGTCCATGATCCGGGCGCCGACCTCGGGGAGGCGCAGGTCCGGCACGACCAGGGTCTCGCCGAAGCGCTCGTTGAAGCGGCGGGCGATCTCCCGCATCAGCTCGACGTGCTGGCGCTGGTCGTCGCCGACCGGGACCTCGGTGGCGCGGTAGAGGAGGACGTCGGCCGCCATCAGCACCGGGTAGTAGAAGAGCGCCGCCGAGACCAGCTCGCGCTGGCGCGCCGACTTCTCCTTGAACTGGTGCATGCGGTTGAGGTCGCCGTGCGAGGTGACGGCGGAGAGCAGCCAGGTCAGCTCCGCGTGCTCACGCACGTCGGACTGGCGGAAGAGGATGCAGCGGTCGGGGTCGAGGCCGGCGGCGAGCAGGATCGCCACCGTCTCGTGGACGCGCTCGCGCAGCTCGGCCGGGTCGTAGGGGACCGAGATCGCGTGCAGGTCGACGATGCAGAAGATCGCCGGCTCGCCGCGGTCCTGGCCCTCGACGTACTGGCGGATCGCGCCGATGTAGTTGCCGAGGTGCTTGCGCCCGGTCGGCTGGATGCCTGAGAAGACGATCGGTTTGGCCATCGGCGGCAGCCTATGCAGGCTCGGAGGCGGGCGCCTCCTCGGCGTCTCCCCCGTCCACGCGTTCGTCGCTTGTATCCCTCTGGGTGACAAGCGACGAACGCGCCCGGTTCTTCGGGTCCACGATCCCGAAGCCGGCGGCAGCGCCGCCGGCGATCATCAGCAGGCCGGCGATCAGGACGCCGAGGTGGAAGGCGGAGGTCGAGGCGTCGACCGAGGCGGCCTCGACCCGGCGCGCTTCGGCCGGGGCAAGCCGCTCGACCCCGGGCACGGCCAGCGGCTGCGCCTTGGCATCGGCGACGACCCGGCTCGCGGCCGGGGTAAGCGGACGCTGGCCGAGGCTGGCGCCGAAGTGGGCCGAGATCACGGCGCCGAGGACGGCGATCGCCAGCAGGCCCGCCACCCGCGAGACGCCGTTGTTGACGCCGGAGGCGATCCCCACCTGCCGTTCCTCGACCGAGTCGAGGACGGTCGCGGTCAGCGGCGCCACCGTCGCCGAGAGGCCGAGCCCGAAGACGACGATCGCCGGCAGCACCTCGCTGACGTAGTCGGCGTCGGCGCCGACCCGCAGCATCAAGAGCAGCCCGAGCCCGCCGACAATCGGGCCGGCGGTCATCGGCAGCCGTGGCCCGGTCCCGGAGGCGAGCCGGCCGAAGCGCGGCGAGAGCAGGAAGAGCAGGATCGAGATCGGCGTCGTCGCCAGCCCGGCCTCGAAGGCCGAGTAGCCGGCCACCTGCTGGAGGAAGAGGGCGACGAAGAAGAGGCCGCCGATCAGCCCCGCGTAGGCCGAGAGCGTGGTCAGGTTGGCGATGGCGAAGTTGCGGATGCGGAAGAGGGCGAGGTCGAGCATCGGGTGGCGGGCGCGGGCCTCGTAGAGCAGGAAGAGGGCGAAGCAGGCGAGGCCGGCGAGCAGCGGCACCCAGACCAGGGGGTCGCTCCAGCCGTGGGTCGGCTGCTCGATCAGGGCGAATACCGGGCCGCCGAGCCCGGCCGCCGAGAGCCCGATCCCGGGCCAGTCGATGCCGCGGAAGGCGTCGGGGTCGCTGCTCTCCTCGACCGACCGCAGGGTCAGGACCACGGTCGCGGCGATCAGCGGCAGGTTGACCCAGAAGATCGCCCGCCAGGAGAGCAGGCCGATCAGGGCGCCGCCGCCGGCCGGCCCGAGGACGGTGGCGATCCCGGTCCAGGCGGTCCAGGTGCCGACCGCCTTGCCGCGCTCGGCGCCCTCGAAGGTGGCGGCGACGATCGCCAGCGAGCCCGGGACCAGCAGCGCCCCGGCGATCCCTTGCAGGGCGCGGGCGCCGACCAGGAACTCGTCCGAGGGCGAGACGGCGCAGAGCGCCGAGGTCGCGCCGAAGCCGATCAGCCCGGCGACGTACATCCGCCGCCGCCCGAACTGGTCGCCGAGGCTGCCGCCGACCAGGAGCAGCGAGACCATCGTCAGCATGTAGGCCTCGACCACCCACTGCTGGCCGGCGAGCCCGGCGCGGAGGTCGTCGCCGATCGCCGGCAGGGCGACGTTGACCACGGTGCCGTCGAGGAAGACGACGGTCGAGCCGAGGATCGTCGCGACCAGGGTCAATCGCTGCTGCCGGGACACCGGGCCGAGTCTGGCAGGCGCAAGACCGCTCCCGCGGGCGCCCGATCGCCGGCGGCCGCGGCGTTTGCTTGGAACAATCCGGGTAGTGACCTGCCATGGCTAGAGCGATTTGGAGCGGTTCGATCAGCTTCGGGCTCCTCAACGTGCCCGTGAAGCTCTACAGCGCGGTCTCGCGCCGCAGCATCTCCCTGCGCGAGATCCGTGACTCCGACAGCGCCCGGATCAAACACCGGCGCGTCGCCGAGGGGACCGATGAAGAGGTCCCCTTCGACAACATCGTCAAGGCCTTCGAGATCACCCCCGGCCAGTACGTGCCGATCAGCAAAGACGAGATGTCGGCGCTGGCGCCGGAGAAGACGCGCGCGATCGACGTCCAGGACTTCGTCGACCTCGACCAGATCGACCCGATCTACTTCGACAGCCCCTATTACCTCGGCCCCGCCGACGGCGCCGAGAAGGCCTACTCGCTGCTGGCCAAGGCGATGGAGGCCTCAGGCAAGGTGGCGATCGCCCGCTTCGTCTTCCGCAACAAGGAGCATCTGGCCGCGATCCGGACTTCGGGAGGGACGCTGACCCTGACCACGATGCGCTTCGCCGACGAGGTCGTCTCCCCCGGGGAGCTCGAGGACGTGCTGCCCGACAAGGCGCCGAAGGTCGCGAAGAAAGAGCAGGAGATGGCGCAGCAGCTGATCGACTCGCTCAGCACCGACTTCGACCCCGACGCCTATCGCGACGAGTACCGCGAGCAGCTGATGTCGCTGATCGAACAGAAGGCCGAAGGCAAGGAGATCGTCGCCTCCGAAGTCGAGGCGCCAAAGGCGACCAAGGCGCCCGACCTGATGGCGGCGCTGGAGCAGAGCATCGCCGCGGTCAAGGGCGAGGACAAAGCCGGCAAGAAGAAGAAACCGGCAGCGAAGCCCAAAGCCGCTCCCAAAAAGAGCAAAGCGACGAAATCGAAGTCGAAGTCGAAATCGTCGCGGTCCAAAGCCAAAGCCTCGAAATAGACGATGGCCTCGAGCCAGCAGGTCGAGGTCGACGGCCGTGAGCTGAAGCTCACCAACCTCGACAAGGTCCTCTACCCGGAGGCCGGCTTCACCAAGGGCGAGATGGTCGACTACTACGCCAAGGCAGCGGCGGCGATGGTGCCCCACCTCAGCGGCCGCGCCGTCACCCTGCGCCGCTTCCCCGAAGGCGTCGACGACCTCGACTCCGCTTTCTTCGAGAAGCGCTGCCCCAAACACCGGCCGAAATGGGTGAAGACGACGGCCGTCGTCGCCGGGCCCGACGCGGGCAAGATCGACTTCTGCGTCTGCGACGGCCGCCCGACGCTGATCTGGATGGCGCAGCTGGCGGCGATCGAGCTGCATCCCTCGCTCTCGCTCGGACGGGCGCCGAAACGGCCGACGGTGCTGGCCTTCGACCTCGACCCCGGGGCCCCGGCCGACATCGTCGACTGCTGCCGGGTGGCGCTGCGCCTGCGCGACATGTTCGGCCACTTCGGGGTGCAGTCGTTCCCGAAGACCTCGGGCTCGAAGGGGATGCAGGTCTACGTCCCGCTCAACTCCAAAAAGGTCAGCTACGACTCGACCAAACCGTTCGCCAAAGCGATCGCCCAGCTGCTGGAAAAGCAGACCCCGGACCTGGTCATATCGAAGATGAAAAAGGTCGAACGCGAGGGCAAGATCTTCGTCGACTGGTCCCAGAACCACCAGAGCAAAACGACGATCGCCGTCTACTCGCTGCGGGCGCGCGAACGGCCGACCGCCTCGACGCCGCTGCAGTGGGACGAGGTCGAGGCGGCGGCGGACTCCGGCGACGGCTCGAAGCTGGTCTTCGAGGCCGGCGACGTCCTCGAGCGGATCGAGCAGCACGGCGACCTCTTCGCCCCGGTGCTGGAGCTGGAGCAGGAGCTGCCGGAGCTCTAGAGCGAAGCCTGGGCGAGGGACCGACGCTACCCCGACGTAAATGACTTATGCACTACCTGCCGCTCGCCGGTAATCCCCCAAAGCAAACGCTGCAATGCAGGTTCATCGTCCACGGACTCCTCGAACTGCACCCAAGAAAGCTGCTTTAGGAATTTCAGCTCGTCCGGGATCTCGCCGTCGGGAAGAAGCACCGGGATAACGGGCAGGCCATTCTCCACGCACTCCGCAATGAAGCTTTTCAGCTCGACCGCCTCCCAAGGACCGAGGCCCTCTCGGCCGATGATGATCGCCGCGGAACTAACCATGCCGATGGCACGCTCGATGTAGTCCTGAAACCACCTCCCGGGTGGCACCTGCTCGTCATCAATCGACGGGTTGACCCCGTATGAGCGCAAGTTCTCGGCTATCCGCTTGACCACTTCCTTGTCACCGGAGTTGTGGGCAAGGAAAACGTCAAACTCACCGACCTCCTCCTTACCGTGCAGCGCCGCGGTCGCCGCCGCCCGCACGCGCTCCAGGTCGGCTTGGTCATCCATCTTCTTTACGACCAGCTCGTTGACATCCCCCTCTGGGGGTAGGCCAACCTGCACAGTCGAATCGCATACCGGACAAGTCGTTTCGGTGCGACCGCGAGCCCGAACTGCCCGAAGTATCTCCGATGGGAACTCCAGACCACAATCACTGCAGCGCACAGCGTCGTCTACCTGAACGCTGTCCTCGACTGCTCGTCGGCGCACATGGGCCACCACGTAGTCGGCGAACCAACCAGAGGCGCGATTGTCGACCTCGCCGGAGGAAAACAGCCTGAGCAGCCCCGCCCCCTCCTTGACCTCCTCAATGCTGACTCCAAGCACCGCACCATCGATCTTGAAAGTAGTCGCGTTGCGAAAGTTTTCCTCCCGGATGAAAAGTCCGCTGTGCGCGAGTCGGACAACAAGGGTCGCGTAAACCGTCTGGACCTGTCCCTCAAATTGAATCGACAGCCACGTCCGATGGGCACCGGTAAGGTTCGGTGCCTCGCGCCGAGATTGGGTGGGGAAAACCAAATACGGGCCGTGGTCTGAATGCTCACGCAACGCGACCTCATGGCGGAGTACCTCCTCAACCGTTGCCGTCAACAACAGTCTCTCCAGCTCCGAGTCTGCAAGCCGTTCCTCCTCTGGAATCGGGAACTCGCCTTTTCGGGCGGCCTCTTCACTGATAGACCCCATGCCGTCCGGCTGCTCTCTCGCCGCCATGGTCAGGGAGGCAGCGTATGCATCCAGTACCTCCGGCCTCAGTAGGACGAGACCGCCGAAGCTCAGCCTGCGAATTAGGCCTCTGGCGGCAACTCGGCCGATGCAGGTGTCGAACTCCTCGACTAAGTCGTTGGCGTCTACCTTGCCATCTTGGATCCCAGCGTAAGCATCACGTAAATCTCGGGCATTAACCAGCAGCCTGTCGCGATCGCGTTCAGCCACCAAGAAGGACTTAATTGAATCGAACAGCCCAGTTGAGCTGACCTTGGGCATCGCCTCCCAGTCGATCAAGGAAGAGATCAGATCCTGCAATTCTTCGATCCCCCTGCCCCCCTTGGCGCTGGTCTCCAGATACCTCTCGAAGCCCAACTCGGCGACGGCCTCATCCAAACGCTCATCGCTGACCTGAGGACCCCCCCGGTCCATCCGCGCCGCGACGAGGAGGCGAGGGGAGCCCACGCGTCCCTGACGCTCGGCCTGGCGAAGCGCCCGGACCCAATGACGCACCCCCGCAAATGGATCGCTCTCACTCTTGGCGTCGAAGAGAACGATGGCAACCGCCGCGTCCGCAAGGTGAAGCTGATGCAAGAGCCGGTAGCCCGGCTGACCGGCGAGATCCCACAGATAGGTCTCGCGACGTTGCGGCTGCTCTCCTTCGAAGTCCTGGCTCTCAAGCAGCCACACGTTCCTTCGATGGGAAGACTCGGTCGGGCGGAATTCCTCTCCGGCGAGGACAAGTCCGAGTCCCGTCTTGCCAACGCCGCTGTCGCCGAGTAGAACTACCTTGGCGTTGGAGTAGTGAACCGTAGGCGCGATCTCCCGCCTCGTGGCGATGGTCGGCAGATCCAGATCCCAGATCTGCGCAACCTTTCCGGCGGGCCCAAGGGTCGCCAGCGTGTGGCCACTGGGAGAAAACGCGATCCCGGCATTCGAGGACTGTCCCCGAGCAGGCTCCCGAAGGACCGAGAGCGCCTCCCAAGTGCTGCAATCCCAGAGACGCACCGTTCCATCCAGAGACTTGGAGGACAAGAGACGCTCGTCGGCCGAAAAGGACAGGCTAGTGATCGCTCGCGTATGTCCCTCTAGGTAACGCTCCTGGCCATCTGCTCGAACGATCTGGATCGTGCCCGTGGAAATCCCCAACGCCAGATCCTTCGACCCACAGGCGACCTCGGTGTAATGATCATCGCCTTCGACCCAATACCCATCCTCGCTGGAGTAGATCCAACCCCTTTGAAGCAGGGCGCCATCGTCGGCACCGATCCTTTCCCAGCTGATTGGACCCACCGCGGCCGAGGTGGCCTGATCGGGAGCGATGTCAATCGAGGTCTTACTACCGTTGTCATTCAGCTTGAGCAGCTGTCCGGTCCTCGTTTGCCAGGTTGCGCGCCCGTCTTGAGAGGCGGTGAGAATGGCCCTTCCATCGCCTGGCCAGACAAGGTCGACGATCGGCGCCCTGATTTGACCAGCGGAGAACGACGCGACCCACTCGCCGGACTCGATGTCGGCTATGCCCATCGATATAGCCGCACCCGAGGGCATGTCCAGATCCTCCTCGACACTCCACTCAGTGGCAGCGTCATAGTCACCGAAAAGCTCATCCAGCTCGCTGGGGAGCGGATCGTCCCCGAATTCTTCCGGCGAAACGTATCCCGGTGCGACATCGGGGCCTATGGGAAGCTCAAATCCACAGGCGAGTCGCCTTGAGTCGGGTGAGAACGCCGTACACGTCACAGGTCCACCATGGCGGATAGCTCGCATCGGCTTACCCGTGACGGCGTCCCAGACAATCAGCAGACCGTCTAGGCCGGGCGTAGCAAGCAGGGACCCATCTGGGGACCAAGCGAGGCGCCCAATTGGCCCCTCGTGACCTCGAAGCTTAAGGCGTTGCTTCCAGCCTGGCGGCGCCTCCATCGGCAACACCATATGAACCCCGACGTCGCCAGGCTTTCAGAGCGGCTGGCGGACGACGGGGTGGCGGGTGGCCCTGACCTCGTCGAGGCGGCGGACGGGGGTTGAGTAGGGGGCGCTCTTGGCGACCTCGGGGTCGGACTCGGCCTCGGCGAGGATCTGCTCGACGGCGTCGGCGAAGGCGTCGAGGCTCTCCTTGGTCTCGGTCTCGGTCGGCTCGACCATCAGCGCCTCCTCGACCAGCAGCGGGAAGTAGACGGTTGGGGGATGGAAGCCGAAGTCGAGCAAGCGCTTGGCGAGGTCGAGCGTGGCCAGCCCCAGCTCCCGCTTCATCGGCTTGCCGGAGAGGACGAACTCGTGCATGCAGTGGCGGTCGAAGGCGATCGGCAGCCGCTCGCCGGCACGGCCGGCGGCGAGCCGCGCCTTCAGGTAGTTGGCGTTGAGGACCGCGGTCTCCGAGGCCTCGGCGAGGCCGTCGGCGCCGAGGCTGAGGATGTAGGCGTAGGAGCGGACGAAGACGCCGAAGTTGCCCTGAAAGCCGCGCAGGCGCCCGATCGACTTCGGCCGCTCGAAGTCGAGGTCGAAGCTCGGACCGTTGCCGTAGCCGCCCTCGCGCCGCACCACCAGGGGCCGCGGCAGGAAGGGCTCGATGCGGTCGGAGACGGCGATCGGGCCGGCGCCGGGGCCGCCGCCGCCGTGCGGCTGGCTGAAGGACTTGTGCAGATTGAGGTGGACGATGTCGAAGCCCATGTCGCCGGGGCACGACTGGCCCATCACCGCGTTGAGGTTGGCGCCGTCGTAGTAGAGCGTGCCCCCCGCCGCGTGGATCAGCGAGGCGATCTCGGCGATGTTTTCGTCGAACAGGCCGAGCGTGTTGGGGTTGGTCAGCATCAGGCAGGCGACCTGGTCCGGGTCGGCGTCGATCTTGGCCCGCAGATCGTCCATCTCCACCCCGCCCTGCTCGTTCGTCGCGACCTTGACCACCTCGTAGCCGGCCATCGTCACCGAGGCCGGGTTGGTCCCGTGCGAGGTGTCGGGGGCAAGCACCTTGGTCCGCGTTTCGCCGCGGTCGGCGTGGAAGGCGCGGGTCAGCAGCAGCCCGGCAAGCTCGCCGTGGGAGCCGGCGGAGGGCTGCAGGCTGACGTGCGGCAGGCCGCAGATCACGCTCAGCGACCGCTGCAGCCGCCACATCAACTCCAGCGCCCCCTGGGCCCGGCGCGGGTCCTGAGCCGGGTGCAGGCGGGCATGGCCCGGCAGCGCCGCCACGCGCTCGTTGAGGCGCGGGTTGTGCTTCATCGTGCAGGAGCCGAGCGGGTAGAAGCCCGAGTCGAGGTCGAAGTTGCGGCGCGAGAGCCGGTTGTAGTGGCGGACGATCTCCGGCTCGGCGATCTCCGGCAACCGCGGCGGCTCGGCCCGCAGCAGCTTGGCCGGGATCAGCTCCTCCAACGGCGGCTCCGGCACGCCGGCCTCGGGCAGCACCGCGGCACGCCGCCCAGCCTTCGACTTCTCGTAGATCGTCCGCGCCCGTTCGCGCTGCATCGGCGTCTCGGTTGCCGGGCTCACGCCACGCCTCCCGAGACTGGCGACTTTGCCGCCCCAGCGGCGAGGAAGTCACCGTGCGCGTGGAATCCGGCGATCGCGCCGCCGATGGCCTCGGCTAGGTCGTCGATCTGCTCGCGGCTGCGCCGCTCGGTGATCGCGACCAGCAGCCCGTCCTCGTACTCGGGGTACTCGCGGCCCAGCGGGTAACCGGCGGCGATGCCGCGCTCGGCGCAGTGGTCCAGCACGGCCCCGACCGGCGCGTCCAGCCGCAGCGCGAACTCGCGCGCGACCGGCGCCTCGTGCAGCAGCTCGACCCCCTCGACCGCGGCCAGGCGCTGGCGCGCGTAGGCGGTGCGACGGACCAGCAGCTCGCCCAGCTCGCGGAAGCCCTCGCGGCCGAGCCAGGCGAGGTGAACCATCGCCCCAAGCGCGTTCAGCGCCTGCGCGGTGCAGATGTTGTTGGTCGCCTTCTCGCGGCGGATGTGCTGCTCGCGGGTCTGCAGGGCGAGGACGAAGCCGCGGCGGCCGTCGACGTCCTCGGTCTCGCCGGCGATCCGCCCCGGCATGCGCCGGATCTGCTCCTGCGTGGCGCAGAAGAAGCCAAACGAGGGGCCGCCGAAATCCAAGCGGTTGCCGAGCGGCTGGCCCTCGCCGAGGGCGATGTCGGCGCCGCACTCGCCGGGCGGCTTCAAGATGCTCAGCGTGATCGGGTCGCAGGCGACGACCAGCAGAGCGCCATGCTCCTTGGCGGCGGCGCCGAGCGCCTCGACGTCCTCGACGGCGCCGAGGAAGTTGGGGCTCTGGAGGAAGACCGCCGCGGTCTCGCCGTCGACAGCCGCGGCCAGCGCCGCGGCGTCGGTGAGGCCGTTCTCGAGCCCGACCTCGACCAGCTCGGCGCCGTAGCCCTTGGAGTAGGTGGCGAGCGTCTCGCGGCTGTGCGGGTGCAGGCCGCGGGAGACGACGAAGCGGCGGCGCTTGGTCGCCCCCATCGCCAGATAGCCGGCGGAGGCGACCGAGGACGGTCCCTCATAGAGGCCGGCATTGGAGACCGGCAGCCCGGTCAGCTCCGACATCGCCGTCTGGAACTCGAACATCACCTGCAGGCCGCCCTGGGAGATCTCCGGCTGGTAGGGCGTGTAGGGGGTGAGGAACTCCGAGCGCGAGGTGATCGCGTCGACGATCGCCGGCACGTAGTGGTCGTACATCCCGGCGCCGACGAAGCAGACCTGCTCTTCGGCGTCGGCGTTGCGCGCCGCCAGCCCGGCCATTAGCTCGTAGACCTCGGCCTCGCTGAGCCCGTCCGCCAGCGCCAGCGAGCGGCCGAGCCGCAGCGGCTCGGGGATCTGGGCGAACAGCTCGTTGACCGAGTCGACGCCGATCGCGGCGAGCATCTCGGCCCGGTCATCGGGCGTCGCTGAGGTGTAGCGGGTCACCGGGCTAAGGCTACGCAAGCCGCAGGGCGGCCCCGGGCGCTATCCCTCCAGCAATTTGCGGTACTCCGAGGCGGAGAGCAGCGCTTCCGCCTCCTGCGGCGCGGTCAGGCGGACCTTGACCAGCCAGCCCTCGCCGTAGGGGTCCTCGTTGATCTGCTCCGGGGAGTCCTCGAGCGAGTCGTTGACCTCGACGATCTCCCCCGACATCGGCGCGATCACGTCGGAGACCGCCTTGACCGACTCGACCTCGGCATAGGAGGAGTCTTTCTGCGTCGTCGAGCCGACCTCCGGCGGGTCGTAGAAGACGACCTCGCCAAGCGAGTCCTGGGCGTACCAGGTGACCCCGAAGACAGCATGCTCCTCGCCCTCGAGGCGGACCCAGTCGTGCTGGTCGTGGTAGCGGAGGTCGTCGGGGTAGTTCGCTTCGGACAAGGCTCAGCTCGCTTTCCGGTAGAGGGGCTTGGACGCTACCCGGGCGGGGCGATGCTTGCCGCGCACGTCGATCTCCAGCGCGGTGCCGGGCTCGGCCAGGTCGCTGCGGACGTAGGCCATGCCGGCGCCGACTTCGAGCGAGGGCGAGAAGGTGCCGCTGCTGACGACCCCGGCGGGCTCGCCGCCGGCGAGGACCGGGTTGCCGTCGCGGGGGATCCCGGCGCCCTCGATCAGGAAGGGAGCGAGCTGCTCGGCGGTGCCCGCGGCACGCGCCTGGGCCACCGCCTGGGAGCCGAGGAAGCCGGTCGCCTCGACACAACACCAGCCGAGGCCGGCCTCGATCGGGTTGCGCTCGGGGCTCAGCTCGTGGCCGTGCAGCGGGAAGCAGACCTCGAGCCGCAGGGTGTCGCGGGCGCCGAGCCCGCAGGGGACGACGCCGGCGTCGAGCAACTCGGCCCAGATCGGCGCCGCCACCTCGGGATCGAGCAGCAGCTCGACCCCGTCCTCGCCGGTGTAGCCGGTGCCGCAGACGAGCGCCGGGCGGCGGCCGACCCGGCCGTGGGCGACGTGCATCCGCGGCGGCAGCTCGATCCCGAGGGCGCGGCCGAGGACGGCGCGGGCGTGCGGCCCCTGGACGGCGAGCATCGCGTAGCGGTCGGCGACGTCGCGGACGCTGACGTCCTGGTCGCGGCTCCAGCGGCCGAGCCAGGCGAGGTCGGCCGCGTGGTTGGCGGCGTTGGTGACGATCAGGTAGCGGTCGCCGCCGAGCCGGTAGACGAAGAGGTCGTCGAGGACGCCGCCCTGCTCGTCGCAGAGGCACGAGTACTGAGCGTCGCCGATCGCGATCCTGGCGACGTCGTTGGAGAGGACCAGTTGCAGGAAGGCAAGCGCGCCGGGCCCCTCCACCTCAACCTCGCCCATATGCGAGACGTCGAACATCCCCACGTGCGTCCGCACCGCCGAATGCTCCTCCCGAATCCCCTCATAAGTCACCGGCATCTCCCACCCGGCGAACGGAACAATCTTGGCCCCAAGGTCCACATGCTGCTCGTACAAAGGGGTGCGTCGAAGCTCGCTCACATCTCCAGGCTATTGACGACCGAGCTACGAGGGAGGTCGGGCACCCCTCTCCCGGAGGCTCAAGGAACCGCGTCCGAACCCTCGGGACTCGATCAGCTGCGCGACGGTCTCCGGGAGAGGGGTGCCCGACCTCCCCAACGCTCAGTCTTTAAGGAACCCCGGCACGTCGATGTCATCGTCACTGACCCGCAATTTGCGAATGTCAGTGTCGTCGGCCGCGACCCGCGGCTTCGCCTCGTAGCGACGCCGGACCCGCTGCGGCGAGCGAGCCAGCAGCTCGAAGCCCTCGAAGCCGGTGGCGATCACGGTGACCCGGACCTCGTCTTTCATCGACTGGTCGACGACGGAGCCGAAGATGATGTTGGCGTTGTCGTCGGCCTCGGCCTGGACCAGCTGCGCCGCCTCGTTGACCTCGAACAGGCCG
>DASYKN010000059.1:0-2918 GCA_035995325.1 Solirubrobacterales bacterium | reverse complement strand
GGCAAGACCAACCTGGCGATGCTGGTCCCGACCCTGCCCGACTGGAAGGTCGAGACGGTCGGCGACGACATCGCCTGGATGAAGTTCGGCGAGGACGGCCGCCTCTACGCGGTCAACCCCGAGGCCGGCTTCTTCGGCGTCGCCCCCAACACCAGCCACCAGACCAACCCCAACGCGATGGACACGATCGAGCGCAACTCGATCTTCACCAACTGCGCCAAAACCGACGACGGCGACATCTGGTGGGAGGGCATGACCGGCGAGGCGCCGGCGCATGCGATCGACTGGCACGGCAACGACTGGACGCCCGACTCCGAGACCCCGGCCGCGCACCCCAACGCGCGCTTCACGACGCCGGCCTCGCAGTGCCCGTCGATCGCCCCCGAGTGGGAGGACCCGGCCGGCGTGCCGATCGACGCCTTCCTCTTCGGCGGCCGCCGCGCCACCGTGGTACCGCTGGTCCAGGAAGCGTTCGACTGGGAGCACGCGGTCTTCATGGGGGCGACGATGTCCTCGGAGACGACCGCTGCCGCGGCCGGCGCCGTCGGCCAGCTGCGCTTCGACCCGATGGCGATGCTGCCCTTCTGCGGCTACAACATGGCCGACTACTTCGGCCACTGGCTCGAGGTCGCCAAGCGCGAGGGCGCGCAGCTGCCGCGGGTCTTCTACGTCAACTGGTTCCGCAAAGACGCCGACGGCAAGTTCCTCTGGCCCGGCTTCGGCGAGAACAGCCGCGTCCTCGAGTGGGTGTTCCGTCGCTGCGAGGGCAGCGCCGACGCGGTCGAGACCCCGATCGGCCTGCTGCCGACCGAGGGCGCGATCAACACCGAGGGCCTCAACGTCTCGCCCGAGGCGATGCAGGAGCTGCTCAGCGTCGACACCGAGCTGGTCAAGGCGCAGCTGCCGCAGGTCAAGGAGCATCTGGCCAAGTTCGGCGACAAGCTGCCGGCCGAGCTGAACGCCCAGCTCGAGGCGCTGGAGCAGCGCCTCTCCGCCTGACTGCCGGCTCTTAGTTCTTAACCGACGCTGCGCTACGCCGCCGGGACCTGGGTCCTGGCGGCGACCGCGGCGGCGGGAGCGGCGTCCTGGCCCTGGCGGGCGAGGACACGCACGCGGACCTGGTTGGAAGGCTTCGCCAGACGGGCGACGACGCGGATGCGCGAGGTCGCGGCGTCGGGCTTGGCGACCATCCGCACCAGCTTCTGGAAGCGGCCGCTGCCGTCGGCGCGGCCCTTGGCGACGGTGCGCCAGTCCTCGCCGTTCCAGCTCTGGATCGCGACCGGAGTCGGCTGCCCCGATGCCGGCCCGGTCAGCTTGCCCTTGACGGCGACCTTGGCGCCGGACTCGACCGCGCGCTTGGAGACCCAGACCTTGATCGCGCTAACCGCGCGGGCGCCGGTCGAGGCGACCCTGACGATGACCACCTGGGGGCCGACCTTGATTGAGATCGGCGCGCCGGTGGCGAGCGAGCGGATCGGTTGGCTGGAGTTGTTGGGCTGGTATTCGTCGGCGCTGGCGAGGGTTTCGGCGAAGCTCAGCTGGACGCTGCTGGAGGCGGCGGTCAGCGGCGTGCGGCTCTGGTTGTCCCAGACGCTCTGCTCGCGCCAGAGGGCGAGGTAGTAGCTGCCGTCGCTCTTCTGCAGCAGCACCTGGTGCAGGCCGGCGGTGTCGCCGGCGAGCGAGTAGTCGAGGCTGCCGGGGGCCGACGGGGAGCCGGAGTCGGCGAGGATCGAGGTCAGGTTGCGCAGCGCCGTGAAGGCCGGCTTGGGGGAGAGGTCGTTGCGCAGCAGGCCGAAGTTCGACTCCGGTTCGTCGTGGGCGGCGTCGGGGAACTCGTCGACCAGCTCGTAGGAGAAGGTGCGGGCGACGCCGGCGCTGAAGTAGTCGAGGAAGAGCCGCGGCATGTAGGTGGCCTGAGCGGCTTCGGAGACGGGCTTGTGGTCGCCGCTCCAGTTGACGGCGGTGTGGTAGCCGGTCTCGGTCGCCATCACCGGCTTGGAGCCCGACATGTCGCGGGCCATCGTCAGCATCCGCTCGACGTTGCTCTCGGGGGCTTCGCCGTTGGGGTAGGAGTGGATGTTGCCGTAGTCGAGCGAGCCGGAGACGTCGCTGCCGTCGCTGTTGGTGTTGCCGAGCGAGGGGCCGACGACCGGCAGCGAGGCGAGCGCCGGGTTCGACTTGATCGCCGTGTAGAGCTGCTGCTGGTAGGGGGCGAGCTGCGACATCCAGTTCGAGCCGCCGTGCAGGTCGTACTCGTTGGGGCCCTCGACCGCGTCGACCGAGCCGCGCAGGTCGGTGCTGAGGATCGAGGTCAGCTTGCCGAGGCCGGCGGCGCCGTCTTCGGGGGCGCCGAGGATCAGCGTCGACTTGATCCCGGCGGCGGCGAGGTCGTTGAGATGGTCGTACTGGTCGGGGCGGCTCGGCACGAGGTTCTCGCGGATGTGGTGGATGCCGAGTTCGCGCAGGCGCTGCTCGACCGTCCCGAACTGGCTGGCGTAGACGGTGTCGTCGTAGTAGGTGTGGGTGTTGACGCCGATCGAGTCGATGAAGGAGGCGGCGGACTTCGCTTCCACCGGGGCGGCCTTGGCGGCGCTCGGCATCAGGCCCACGAGCGCGGCCAGGCCGATCGCGATCGCGAGGAGCGGGCCACGGAGGCGATTGGGGGGAGTCGAGGCATCCACGGAGGATGTCTCGACCCCCGCTCCGGGCGCCGGTAGCTACATGCAAGCTCTCTGGACGTTTGTACTAGATGCGCAAAAGCACTTGCAGAGCCGCTTTCCGGCTCTGCGCCTGCCTAGAGCCCGTAGGACTCGGCCAGCTCCGGGTCCTTCGCCGCCAGCATTTCCGCCAGCTCGACCATCACCTTGCACTGCTTCCAGGTGGCGTCGTCCTGCATCTTGCCGTCGATCATGTGGACG
>DASYKN010000058.1:0-48078 GCA_035995325.1 Solirubrobacterales bacterium | reverse complement strand
TTCGTCTCCAGCTCCTCCAGCACGAGCCGGTTGGCCTCGAGCATGTCGGCGAGCTGGCCGGTGTCCTTCCACCAGCCGCGCACGACCTCGGACTGGACCTTGTGGCCGTCGTCGATCAGCGCCTGGATCGCCTCGGTGATCTCGTACTCGCCGCGCCAGGAGGGCTCGAGGCTGCGGGCGGCGTCGAAGATCGCCGAGGTGAAGAGGTAGACGCCGACCAGGGCCAGGTTGGAGGGCGGGTCTTTCGGCTTCTCGATCAGGCGCACGATGTGGCCGCTGTCGTCGAGCTCGGCGACGCCGTAGGACTGCGGGTCGTCGACCGGGGTGAGCAGGATCAGCGCGTGCGGCTGGTCGGCGCGGAAGGTGGCGACGAGGCCCTTGAGGCCGTCGCGCAGGAGGTTGTCGCCGAGATACATGACGAAGGGCGAGTCGCCGATGAACTCGGCGGCGGTCAGCACCGCGTGGGCGAGCCCGGCCGGCTTGTCCTGGACGATGTAGGTGATCTTCGCGCCGAACTGAGAGCCGTCGCCGGCGGCCTCGCGGATCTCGTCGCCGGTCTCGGGCGCGATGATGATCCCGATCTCCTCGACGCCGGCCTCGACCAGCGCCTCGATCCCGTAAAAAAGCACGGGCTTGTTGGCGACGGGCACGAGCTGCTTCGCCGAGGTGTGCGTAATCGGACGCAGCCGGGTTCCGGCGCCGCCCGAGAGGATGAGTCCCTTCAGAGGCTCCATGCGAGGCTGCAACCCTACTGAGCCCACCGAGTTGTGCGACCCGCCGTCTACATACCCAACTTCAACGGCTCCGCCCGTCTCGGCCGGACCCTGCGCAGCCTGCGCGAGCAGAGCCGGCCGATCGACGTCGTCGTCGTCGACAACGGCTCCCACGACGACTCGCTGGAGCTGCTGCGCGAGGAGTTCCCGGAGGTCGCGGTTCTGGCCCTGGAGCAAAACCTCGGCTTCGGGCCGGCGATCAACCGCGCCGTGGGTGAGCACCCGGCCGACCCGCTGATCCTGCTCAACAACGACGCCGAGGCGGAGCCGCGCTTCGTCGAGGCGCTGCTCGACGCCGCCGCCGAGGGGGTGCAGGCGGTCGCCGGAGTGCTGCTGCAGGAACGCGACCCCGGGCTGATCGACTCCGCCGGCGTCGTCGCCGACCGCACCCTGATGGGCTTCGACTACCTGCACGGGGAGCCGCTCGCCGCCCTCGCCGGCGCCCCGGCCCCGCTCGGGCCGACCGGCGGGGCCGCCCTCTACGCCCACGCCGCCTTCGCGGCGGTGGGCGGCTTCGACGAGCGCATCTTCCTCTACTACGAGGACCTCGACCTGGCCCTGCGCCTGGCCGCCGCCGGCGCCAGCTGCCGCCTCGCCGGCGAGGCCAGGGCGGTCCACGCCTACTCGGCCAGCCTCGGCGCCAAGAGCGGCCAGAAGTTCGCCCACACCGGCTGGAGCCGCGGCTACATGCTGCGCCGCTACGGGGTGATGGCGAGCCCGCGCGACGCCGTCCGCGCGCTCGCGGTCGAGGGCGCGCTCAGCGCCGGGCAGCTGCTGCTCGACCGCAGCGCCGCCGGCCTCAGGGGACGCCTGCGCGGCTGGCGCGACGGCGCCGGCCTCGAGCCGCGCCCACTCGACCGCGGCCGCCTGCTCGACCTCAGCGCCCGCGAGGCGCTGGCGCTGCGCCGCCGCCGGCGCGGCTGAGCGAGCCGGCCCGGTCAGACCCGGGCCAGGGCTATTGTGCGACCCCGCGTGAGCGAGGGCAGGAGGAAATCGAGCATCGTCGAGAGCGGCCGGGCCCGCGCCGTCGCCCTACGCGACCGCTACTGGCGTGGCAATGTCCCGGTCTGGGCCAGCGGGCTGCTGGTCGCCCTGCTGACCTGGCAGACCAGCTTCATCGTCCCCGCCCCCGGGCTCGACCTGAGCTGGATGGGCGGGCTCTACATGGCCGTCCGCGACGGCAAGCAGTTCGGCGACGAAATCGTCTTCACCTACGGCCCGCTCGGATTCCTCGTCTGGCCCGGGCTCTGGTTCAGCTGGCTCGGCGCGATCGCCTTTGCCTTCAGCGCCACGATCTACATCCTCTTCGCCGTCGCCTTCGTCGGCTCGCTGCGGCGCGGCTTCGGCCTGGCGGCGGCTGGGCTGATCGCCTTCCTCTACCTGGTCACCGTGCCCGACGCCGAGCAGTTGCCGCTGGTCCTCGCCGTCGCGCTCTGCTTCCTCGCCCTGCGCGAGGAGCGCTCGGCCCGAGCCGTGACCCTGCTGGCGGCCGGAGGCGGCCTGCTCAGCGCGATCGAGATCCTGGTCAAGCTCTCGGTCGGCCCGATGATCCTGGTGGTCTGCCTGCTGGGGATGGTGGGCGCGCGCGCCGAACGCCGCCAGTGGGCGCTTTTCGCCGCCAGCTCGCTCGGCGGGCTGATCGTCCTCTGGCTCGTGACCGGCCAGGCGCTCGGCAACCTCTGGGACTACGCCGTCAACGGCGCCCAGGTCGCCTCAGGCTACAACGAAGCGATGGGGATCGGCGGCGCCGAACGCTGGGAGGGCGTGGTCTTGATCCTCGCCGCGGTCGGCATCGTCGTGGCGGCCGCCTGCGCCCGCTTCCGCGACGCGCGGGCACGCGTCTGCGCGGCCCTGCTGACGGCCGCCGCCGCCTTCGCCAGCTTCAAGTACGGGATCGTCCGTTTCGAGCCCTACCACCTCTCGCTCGGGCTCTCGGCGATGCTGGGGATCTGGTTCCTGATGCCCTGGCCGCGACGGCGCGCGGCGGCGCTGCTGGTTGCCGGCGCCGTGATCGGCGCGGTCGCGATCCACACCTACCCGACCGAGCCCCGCCTCGATGTCGTCGCCAACTTGAAAACCGCCCGCGACGCGGCCGAGCTGCTGGTGCGGCCGGGGCTGCGGCAGGGGCGGGTGAACGAAGCCCGCGCGAACCTGCGGACCGCCTACGCGCTCGACCCGGCGATCCTCGCCGCGCTCGGCAACCGCCGCGTCTCGATCGACCCCTGGGAGATCGGCGCGGCCTGGGCCTACGACCTCAACTGGTCGCCGCTCCCGGTCTTCCAGAACTACACCGCCTACACCCATGACCTCGACCGGCTCAACGCCGCCGCGGTCGAAGACCCCGACGGGCCGCAGGCGATCCTCCGCGCCAACCCGGGCGGCGTGCTGCCGCTGGGCGGCGCCCGCAGCATCGAAGGGCGCCTGCCGGCCTGGGATCCGCCGGAACAGAACTTCGCCACCGTCTGCAACTTCGCCCCGGCCGCCTCCTCGCCCACTTGGCAGGTACTCCTGCGCAGGCGCGAGCGCTGCGGCCCCGAGCGCCCGATCTCCCAGCTCAGCGCCGCGGCGGGCGAGGACGTCGCGGTGCCGCGCGCCCGTCGCGGCGAGCTCGTGCTGCTGCGCCTGCACGGGGTCGAGGTCGAAGGCCTGGAACGGGTTAGCTCCACGCTCTGGCGCCCGCGCGTGCGGACCGCGGTGCTCGACGACGGGCTCGTCACCTACCGGCTCGTGCCCGGGACCAGCGGCGACGGCCTGGTCGTCGCCCGCGACCCGCGACTCGACGGGGTTGGCCCCTTCGTGCAGCTGCCGAACATCAAGACGATGCGGATCGAAGGCGTCGCCGGGCCCTTCGAGTTCGACTTCTACCGAGTCAGGGTGCGGCCGCTGCCACACCGCTGAGGCGCCGCCCCGGGAGCAACGGGCGCCGCCGCTATCGTGCCGCCGGCGATGCGGGCAAAGCTGCTGGCGCTACGGGCGCACCTCGACCGGACCCTGTTCTCAGCCCAGCCCGGCGCGGACTCACAGCCGCGGGGGTGGAAGCTCGGGTTGCTGATTGCCGCCCTACTGGCGCTCGCTGTGGTCCTGCAGCTCGCCCGGCTCGGCTGGTCGGCTTCGCTCAACTCGCTCTGGGCCGAGGACGGGCCGATCTACATGCAGGCAGCGCTGACCCAGGGCTTCTGGCACGCGATCGTCTCCACCTACGCGACCTACCTGGTCGTGGTCCCGCGGCTGATCGGCGAGCTGGCGAGCCTGGCGCCGCTGCGCGACGTGCCGGCCGCGGTCTCGATCCTCTCCGGCCTGGTCGTCGGCCTCAGCGGCCTGGTCGTCTGGCAGGCGAGCGCCGCCCACATCCGCAGTCCCTGGCTGCGTGGGACCCTGGTGGCGCTCACGGTGCTGTCGCCCGTCGCCGGGCTGGAGTCGGTCGACTCGGCCGCCTACGTCCCCTGGTACATGCTCTTCGCCTGCTTCTGGCTGCTGCTCTGGCCGCCGCGGACGACGCGCGGCGCGATCCTCGGCGGCGTCTTCCTCCTGCTCACCGGGCTGAGCACGCCAGGGCTCTGGTTCTTCGCCCCGCTGGCGGGGCTGCGCGCGCTCGCCGCCCGCGACCGCCGCGACCTCGCCCTGCTCGCCGGCTACGGAGCCGGCGCGCTCGCCCAGGTGCCGGTGCTTGCGCTCACCGACGAAACCGCGGTGACCCCGATCTGGAGCAGCGACATCTGGACCACGTACCTGCAGCGCGTCGTCGACGGCACGCCCTTTGGCCTGCGGCTCGGCGGCCACGCCTGGGAGCACCTCGGCTGGCCGCTGCTGATCGCCCTGGTGCTGGCAGGGCTGGCCCTGCTCGCGGTCGGCTGGCGCAGCACGACCCCGGCCGCCCGCTGGATCGCCGCGATCGCCCTCCCGACCTCGCTGGTCATGTTCGTCGTCTCGCTCTACCAGCGGGCGCTCGGCGAACAGATGGTCTGGGCGGAAGGCCTCTACAACAACGGCGGCAGCCGCTACGCGATCGTGCCGGCGCTGCTCTTGGTCAGCGCCGGCTTCGTCCTGATCGAAGGGGCGCGCGAGCGCTACCCACGCGCCAAGGCCCCCGCCCGGGTCGCGATCGCCTCGGTCGCGCTGCTGGCGGTGGCCCTGGTCAGCTCGTTCTGGGTGCGCGAAATCTCGGTTCGGGGGGCGCCGCCGTGGGACACGGCGCTGACCGCGGCCGCTGCCCAGTGCCCGCCCGGCGGCGCCGGCGCCGCGACGATCCAGACCTCGCCGCCGGGCTTCGGCATGAGCCTGCCCTGCGAGCAGCTCGACGAGTTCCGGCCGCCGGCCCGCTGAGCGCCGCTCAGGCCCCCGGCGCCCGCGCTCCGAGCCAACGGCGCGCCGCGCCGAGGTCGCCCTCGCGGCGCAGCCGGCGCCGCTCGCGCCAGAGCCGCGGCAGCCAGGGAAGGACGCCGAGCTTGCCGCGCAGGGTGGCGAGCAGGCGCCGCTGCCGAGCCGCACGGGCCAGGGCGCCGAGCTCGACCGCGGCGATCCGCGGCAGGGCCGCGGCGGGCATGAACTTGACCTGGGTGGCGAGCCGGTTGCGGGCGACGAGCCGGGCGTTCTCCGCCCCCGGCCGCTCGAAGCCGGCGCTCCAGGAGGCGTTGCCGACGTGCCAGACGACCGCCTCGGGGACGTAGGCGAACCGACCGCCGGCGATCCGGGCGCGGACGTTGAGGTCGACGTCCTCGTAGAAGGCGAAGTAGCTCTCGTCGTAGCCGCCGAGCCGCTCGAACCACTCGCGCCGCAGGAGGCAGGCGGCGCCGCAGACGCCGAAGACCTCATGGCCGGCGAGAGCCGCCGCCGGCTGCGCCTCCCCCGCCCCTTCCTCGTAGGCGCGCCCGTCGCGGGTCAGCGCCTGGCCGGCGCTGTAGAGGCGCGCGTCGGCGACCGAGCCCGAGGCGCCGGCGGAGGCCTCGAGTTGGAGGATGCGCGGCTGCACGCCGGCGAGGCCCGGGTCTCGATCCAGCGCCGCGAGCAGTAGCTTCAGGCAGCCCGGCTCCAAAGCCGTGTCGGCGTTGAGGACGAGGACCGCCGGCGCGGCCGTCTCGCTCACACCGCGGTTGACCGCGGGAGCGAAGCCGAGGTTGCGCGGCAGCCGCAACCGCGCCACCCCTTCCCGCTCGAGCAAGGCCGGGGTGCCGTCGACCGATCCGTTGTCGACCACCAGCAGCTCGATCTCGACCGCCTGGGCCCGCAAGCTCCGCAGGCAACGCGGCAGCAGCTCCAGCGAGTTCCAGCTGGGGATCACGACGGCTACGGGCCTTGCCTCGCTCACGTCGCGCAAGCCTGACACGATGCGGGGCGCTAGCGTTCCGCGCCACCCCACCGGGGTGCCACGCGGACCGCCGCCCGCCGATGCCCACCGACAACGTGACCACAAGCCCGAGCCCCGCGGATGGCCGGACGACCTTCGAGGACGCGCCGCTGGCGATCCAGGTCGAGGATCTGCACAAGTCCTTCAGCATCCCGACCCACCGCGTCGACTCCCTGAAGGAGCGCTTCACGCGCCCCTTCGCCGCCAAGGACTTCCGCGAGCTGCGCGCCCTCGACGGCGTCTCCTTCGACGTCCGCCAGGGCGAGTTCTTCGGCATCGTCGGCCGCAACGGCTCCGGCAAGAGCACGCTGCTGAAGCTGCTCGCCAGCATCTACCGCGCCGATGCGGGGACGATTCGCATGGCCGGCCGGCTGGCGCCGTTCATCGAGCTCGGGGTCGGCTTCAACGTCGAGCTGACCGCGCGCGAGAACGTCGTCCTCAACGGCGTGATGATGGGACTGACCCCGAAGGAGACCCGCGACCGGCTCGACACCGTGATCGAGTTCGCCGAGCTGGGCGAGTTCGTCGACCTGAAGCTGAAGAACTACTCGTCGGGGATGCTGGTCCGGCTCGCCTTCTCGGTGATGATGCAGGCTGACGCCGACATCCTCCTGATCGACGAGGTGCTGGCGGTCGGCGACGCCTCCTTCCAGCAGAAATGCGACGACGCCTTTCACGAGATGAAAGCGAAGGGCAAGACGATCGTCCTCGTCACCCACGACATGAACACGGTCGAGGAGTACTGCAACCGGGCGATGTTGATCGACGGCGGCAAGATCCGCCAGATCGGCGACCCGGCAGCGGTCGGCCGCCGCTACCTGAAGCTGAACTTCGAGCGCGGCAGCGATACCGCCGACGGCAGCGTCTCGACCGACGCCGACGCGGTGCGGATCCTCGACGCCCACGCCGAGAACCCCGCCGGCGCCACCGCCACGACCTTCGAGCACGGCGAACCGATCCGGCTGCGGCTCAAGCTCGACGTCCTCGAGGACCTGCCGGGAATCTCGGCCGGGTTCATCATCGCCAACGCCGACGGCGTCGGCGTCTCCCAGTTCGACGCCTTCCTCAAAGCCGACGAGTACTACAACCCGATGCCCCTGCGCCGGGGCCAGCGGGTCGAGATCAACTGCGAGCTGAAGAACCCCCTGACCGCCGGCCGCTACCACGTCCACCTCGGGATCAACCAGGCGCAGACCCCGCGGGTCCTGCTCTACGTCGCCAACGCGATCGACTTCGTCGTCTACGGCGGCGAGATGGCCCGTGGCGTGGTCGCGATCGAGCACACGGTGGAGACCGCGGTGGAGGGCCCATGAGCGCGAAACCGCCCGAGCTGGAGCTGCGCACCGTCACCGGCCCGTCGGCCCTTGGCGGCGGCCGCCGGCGCTTCTTCGACCTGCTCCGCCTGATGTCGGTGACCGAGTTCAAGCGGGTCTACTTCGGCACGGTACTCGGCTACGTCTGGTCGCTGATCCGGCCGCTGATGCTGTTTGGCGTGCTGCTCTTCGTCTTCACCCAGATCTTCAAAGTCGGCAGCGACCTGGTCGAGCATTACCCCGTCTTCCTGCTGCTCGGGATCGTCCTCTACACCTTCTTCCAGGAAGCGACGACGAACTCGGTCACCTCGGTGGTCGCTCAGGAGGGGGTGGTTCGCAAGACCCAGTTCCCGCGCCTCGTGATCCCGCTCGCGGTCAGCCTCACGGCGCTTTTCAACCTCGGCCTCAACCTGGTCGTCGTCTTCGCCTTCATCTTCGCCTTCGGGGTCGACCCGACCTGGACCTGGCTGCTCTTCCCCTTCGCGATAGTCGCCCTGCTCGTCTTCGCCTCGGCGATCAGCATGGCGCTCTCTGTCCTCTACGTCCGCTTCCGCGACATCGCGATCATCTGGACCGTCCTCGCCCAGGTTCTCTTCTACGGGACGCCGATCCTCTACCCGGTCAACTTCAAACCGGAAGGGGACTTCGAACACCTGCTCATGGTCAACCCCCTGGCGGTGATCTTCGAGCAGGTGCGGATCTGGATCCTCGAGGAACCGAACGCGCCGACGGCGGTGGAGGCGGCGGGAGGCTGGCTCGGCCTGCTGCCGGCCTTCGCGATCTTCGTCGGCGTCTGCGTCTTCGGGGTTTGGATCTTCAACCGCGACGCGCCCCGCGTCGCCGAGGAGCTGTAGCCGGCCTCACCGGCAGACGCGGGCTTCCTGGCTCGCTTCGACGTGCAGGAACCAGGGCACCTGCGGGGCGTGGTCGCGCGGAACCCGCAGGAAGGTGGTCGATTCGCCATCGGCGCCTTCGGTGACGACCGGGTATTCGCCGCTGGCGAAGCGGCGCAGCGAGAAGCCGGCGTGCGGGCCGGGGGCCAGTTCGATCCGGGTGACCCCGGGCGAGAGCCGGGTCTCGGAGGCGGGCGTGACGCTGCCGGCAGGAAGCACGACGCAGTTCTCGGCGGCGCGCCCGGAGTCGTAGAGGCCGAGCCGGGTCTCGGTCCCGAGCGGCAACTGCTGCCCGAGGATGATGTCGGCGTAGTGCGGGCCCGGCGCGGGGGCGTCCAGCAGCTCGGCCGGCGTGTAGGCGGGCGAGCCCCAGCGGTCGACGGCTTCGAAGTACTTGCCGGCTTCGACGATCCCCAGCGAGGCGGTGCCGGTTTCCTCGACCGAGTACATGAGGTGCCGGGGGTCGACGTGGCCGCGGGCGATCTCCAACGCGGCGAGGTCGGAGCGGGTGAACGTCGTCTGCCCCTTCAGCCAGTCGCGCCCGTCCTTCATCTGCGCCAGGTTGGGGCCGATCGCGCAGAGCGTGACCACGGCGGCGACGATCAGGCCACGGCGGCCGAAACGGACGTTGCGCAGCAGCTCCGCGGCGATCAGGAGGACGAAGACCGCACCCGCGTAGACGTAGCGGCTGGCCGCGGCTTCGCGGCCGGGGATGTAGTTGAAGGCGGCCAGCATCCAGTAACTGAGGGCGGCGGCGGCGGCCACCCAGAACCCGCGCGAAAAGCCGGGCCGGCGCCACTGCCCAAGCGCCACCAGGGCGATCGCGCCGATCAGCAGCGGCCGTCCCCAGTCCGGCTGGCCGGGGCTGTTGACGGGGATCGTGCTGAGGCCCGCGAGCGAGTCGAGGGCCGAGGCGAAGCCGTCCATCACGTAGTGGGGGGCGGCGATGATGTTGCGCAGGGTCACGTGGTTTTCCGCGTCGTGGCCCCAGCCCGCGTACCAGCCGAGGTAGACCAGCCCCGGCAGGAGGAAGACGTAGGCGCGGCGCCAGCCGCGCTCGCGATGCTTCAGCGCGACGTCGACCGCGGCGGCGATCACGAAGGAGATGCCGAGGCTGCCGGAGAGGACGGCGAGCAGCAGCGCCGCGCAGGCCCAGGCGTCGCCGCGCTCGTCTTCGCGGTCGAGCAGGACGAGCATCCCCAGGCCCGCCGCGATCGGGATCGTGAACTCGTTCTCGAACGGCCAGAGGATGATCGGCCAGGCGGCGCCGAGGAAGAGCAGCAGCGCCGCGGCCATCGCCGCCAGCCAGGGGTCGACGCGGCGGCGGACGTAGACGAAGAGCAGCGTCGCGGCAGCCAGCAGGGAGATTCCCATCGCCACCTGTTCCGGCGTGTTCGAGGTCATCCCGAAGACCGCGAGCAGCAGCTTCGTGATCGCCACCGGGACGACCACGATGTGCTCGTTGTGAGGAGCGAGGAAGGAGTCGGTGGAGAAGCTCTGGCGATCGAGCAGGAAGGCCCAGGTGTCCTGGAAGAAGGTCATCCCCCAGCCGAGCGCGACCAGCATCGCGGTGGCGAGGAGGAGGGACGCAAGCAGGACGAGGACCGGCCCCCTGCGTTCGATCTGTGCCCGTGCGGCGTGCATGCGTGGCGGCACGAGCCCCCGAGGCCCCGCCGGCGGCCGAGTCTAGCCGGCGGTCTGGAGGGCGGGCTCGGCGGGCTCGGGCTCGGCGGGCCGGCGACGGCCGGGCAGCGGCCAGCCGAGCGCGAGCAGGCCGAAGCCGACGAGGCTGACCACGGCGAGCGTGGCGGCGGTGACCGAGTAGACGCTGCCTGCGGCCGGTTGCAGCGAGGGCGTGTAGAGGAACAGCATCACGGCGGCGTTGAAGGCCAGCCACCAGATCGCGAAGCGCGGCAGCACCGCGCGCAGGCCGACTGCCGCGGCGCAGATGCCGAGCGCCGGGATCAGATAGCTGCCCTGGTGGATCACCGTCGGCGCGTTGTCGCCGCCGAAGAGGATCAGCGCCCAGGCGAGCGCGCCGAGCCCGAAGGCGGCCCAGCATTTGACGGCGAGGTCCCACTCGCGCGGGCGCTCGCCGCGGCGGCGCCAGCGGAGCGCCATCGCCACCGGCCCGAGCAGGAGCAGCGCGAGCGAGGGCAGGAGGTAGAGGAAGAGGATCGTCCGCACCTGGCGCAGGACGTCGGCCCAACGCCCTTCGTCGGCGAATTCGACGCCGGTTTCGGTGTTGGTCACGAGTTCCCCGGCGCCAAGCTCGCGTTCGAGGTTCTTCAGCTTGTTGTCGGCCGTGCCGGAGAGGCCGGCTTCGCGGTAGGAGTCGGCGATCGACTCGCCGACGCCACGCTGGTCGACGTCCACGACCCCCGCCAAGAACCACTTGGTCAGCCGGTTGCCGGGGGGGTCGCCATAGCTCTGGTACGCCGACCAGGGCGCCATCACGGCGATCCCGACCAAGGCGGCGACGCCGAGCCAGCGCCAGTCGGGCAGGCCACGGAAAGCAGCGACGGCGGCAAGGCCGACGATCCCGAACACGCTCGACCCGTGCCCCATCATCGCCAGCCCGCAGAGCGCCGCGATCAGGGCCGCCGTCCAGAGGCTGCGCCGCGCCTGCTCCCAGAGCGGGGTCAGGACCAGGGCGGCGACCGCCAGCAGCATCGCCGTCGGCAGCATCTTCGGCCAGACGAAGAACCCGTTGACGATCGCCAGGTCGCTGACCAGCACCGTCAGCATCGCCAGCGCGCGCGTCGTCCTGCCGATCCGCGCCGCCACCAGCAGCGCCCAGAGGCCGACGATCCAGAGCTGCTGCAGCGCCACCCCGAGCAGCTGGTAGTGGAGTTCGGCCTTGCCCCAGGCGACCGACATCTGCGGCAGCACGTAGCCGATCTGCAGCGGCGGCCGGTCGCTGGCAAGCCATTCGCCCGGGAAGACCGGCGGCGTGCCGGCGTGCCCGTGGCCGAAGAACCATTCCGCGAAGAACAGCGGGATGTCGTTGTCCGACGGCAGCGACGAAGCGGTGAAGCGGTTGGCCGAGGTGCCGAGCGCGGCCTCGCTGCCTCCGTGCAGGAAGCCGAAGAAGACGATGAAGGCCGTGCCCAGCACCCAGAGGCCGAGCGGCACCGCGAGCCTGCGCAGGAGGCTGCGGTCGACCCCTTCCCAGAGGCACCAGGCGATCGTCAACGCCGAGCCGAGCAGGGTGAAGTAGGCGAAGCTGTCGCCGACCAGGCGGTCGGCGTAGAAGGCCCAGAAGCCAAGCAACCCGATCAGGCCGGAGGCGCAGAGGCCGACGGCCAGCAGGATCGGCACCTGACGCACGCCGCGGCGGGCGGCGAAAAGCGTCGCGGCGACCCCCGGCAGCGCCGTCAAAACCAGGTGCAGCGCCAGGATCAGCCCCAGTTCGAGCGAGGTTTTCACCGTCCCTGCCGCCTATCCAGGCAGGGACGCGCCCGGGTAGACTCGCCTGCCATGGCGAATAACCCTACCCATGCCGAGGTCTCCCAGCTGCCGCAGCCGGGCGAGCGGCCGGACCTCGCCGCCGAGCTGGCGCGCGAGCGCGAGGAGGTGGGTCGCCTGCGCGATCTGCTGATCGCCCGTGACGCCGAACTCGGCGCCGCCCGCGGCAAGCTGGCGATGATCGAGCAAAGCTCCCGCCGCCTCGGCGAGGCGGCGGCGCGGGTCCCGATCCCCGGCGCCACGCGCCTGCTGCAGGGCCTGATCCGCCTGGTCCAGCGCGCCGTCCGTTAGCTTGGCCGCGCCCCGCTTCTCCATCCTCACGCCGGTCTACGAAACGCCGGCGGACGTGCTGACGGAGATGCTCGACTCGGTTCGCGGGCAGGGCTTCGAGGACTGGGAGCTGTGCATCGTCGACGACGCCTCGTCGTCGCCGCAGGTACGCCGGATCCTCGAGCGGGCGCGGCAGCGCGACCCGCGCGTGCGGCTCTCGGTGCGGGCCGAGAACGGCGGCATAGTCGCCGCCTCCAACGACGCCCTCGGGCTCGCCTCCGGGGAGTTCATCGTCCTCGTCGACCACGACGACAAGCTGCACCCGGACGCCCTTGCCCTCGTCGACGAGGCGATCGCGGCCAACCCGGAGGCGGACTACGTCTACAGCGACGAAGACAAGCTCGACGAAGGCGGCCACCACCTCTCCCCGTTCCTGAAGCCGGACTGGTCGCCGGAGCGGATGCGAACCCAGATGTACACCTGCCACCTGAGCGTGTTCCGCCGCTCGCTGGTCGAGGAGGTCGGGGGCTTCGACGCGGATTTCGAGGGCTCCCAGGACTGGGACCTGGTGCTAAAGGCGACCGAGCGGGCGCGCGCCGTCGCCCACGTGCCCCGGGTGCTGTACCACTGGCGTGGCATCGCCACCTCGGCCGCGGCCGGCGAGCAGGTCAAACCGTGGGCCTTCGAGGCGGGCCGGCGAGCGGTGCAGGCCCACTGCGAGCGGATCGGCCTGCAGGCCCGGGTCGAGCGCGACGAGAAGGACCCCGGCATCTACCACCTCGAGCCGGAGCTGACCGACGAGCCGCTGGTCAGCATCGTGATCCCGACGAACGGCCAGCGGCGCGAAGTCCGCTACCAGGAGGTCGCCCTGGTCGGCCACTGCGTGCGCAGCATCGTCGCCAGCTCCAGTTACGAGAACTACGAGATCGTCGTCGTCGCCGACAGCTCGACGCCGCCGGCGGTGCTGGAGGAGGTCGAGGCCGCCGCCGGCGAGCGCCTGCGCCTGGTCGAGTTCGACCGGCCCTTCAACTTCGCGGAGAAGATCAACGCCGGCGCCGCGCGCGGCGAGGGGGAGCACCTGCTGCTGCTCAACGACGACATCGAGGTCGCCACCCCGAACTGGCTCGAGCGCATGGTCATGTACTCGCGGCAGCCCGGCATCGGCGCGGTCGGCGGCCGGCTGCTGCTCGAAGACGGCCGGCTCCAGCACGGCGGCGTCGGCTTCGAAGGCGGGCTGCCGGGCCACCCCTACTACGGCTGGCCCGGCGACGCGCCCGGCTACGCGAACGCGTTGAAGATCGCCCGCAACCTGCTCGCCGTCACCGGCGCCTGCCTGATGACGCCGAAGGCGCTGTTCGAGCAGGTCGGTGGGCTGAGCCTCGACTTCCCGGTCAACTACAACGACGTCGACTACTGCCTGAGACTGCGCGAGGAGGGCGCCCGCGTCGTCTACGACCCCGACCTGGTCATGTACCACTTCGAGTCCTCGAGCCGTTCCTCCGACGTCGCCGAGTGGGAGAAGGAGGAGCTGCTGGCGCGGTGGGCGGCGGTGACCACGCCCGATCCCTACTCCAACCCGAATCTGAAGGAGGGGATGCCGCACCTCGGCTCTCCCTTCCTCTGGGCCCGGCGGCGGCTGCGGCTGCGCCAGCGCCTGGCCGGCGCCGTGGCCCGCTAGGCCCTCCCAGCTCAGGCGAAGAGCGTCGCGCAGAGGACCGACCGCGCGGCGACCGCGCCGTCCTCCGCCCGACCCTCTCCCGCGTGGTAGGAGACGTCGGGCGCCTGGCGCGGATCGCCGCGGCGCCAACCCGCGGGCGTGCGCAGGAAGAGGGCCTCCTCTCGCCGGCCGGCGCCGGCGGCGGCGAGCAGCCGGTCGAGGTCGGCGCGGTCGAGCTGGCGCAGCCAACCGTGGTCCTCGCGGCGGCCGAAGGGGACGCTGAGGTGCACGCGCCCGCCGGGACGGACGACGCGCAAAAGCTCTCGCAGCGCCCGCGCGGCCTCGGTGTCGGGATCCTCGGCCCGCGGCTCGGCGGCGCCGTAGACGGAGTTGTCCATGCCGACATGCTCCAGCGTCGAGAGGCAGACGACCTCGTCGAACCAGTCGTCGCGGAACGGCAGCGAGCGCATGTCCTCGTAGAGGTAGGAGACGCCGTAGGAGGTGAAGGCGACCGGCTCGGGCGCGAGCGTCAGGATCGCGAGGCCGTCGAGCTGCGGCAGCAGCGCCTCGACGAGGTGGCGGTGGTTCAGCACCGAGCCGGCGTCGAGCGCCCGGCCGGAGAGCCCGCGCGAGGCCAGCCAGGGGTACTCGACCACGCGCTCGTCGAAGCCGGCGCCGAGGCCAGGCGGAAGCTGCGCGCCGCCGGCGAAGAGGTCGAGCCACTCCTCGCTGCCGAGCAGGGCGCGGATCAGGGCGCGGTGGGTCGCGTCGTAGGCGAGCGTTTCCGGCTCAGCTGCCGGAAACCGCCGCGCCCAGCGCCGCCCGAGGCGGCGCTTGGGCGTCAAGAGCCGCTCGCGCGCGCGGGCAGGCGGATCGACTCGGGTCAGCCGCAGCAGCGCCCGCGGCGGCTGCAGAGCGTCGACCGCGAGGACCAGCTCGCTCGGGTCGGCGGGCAGCTCCCGGGTCGCGCCGGCGGCGATCAGCCCACTCGCGCGGTAGGCGTCCAGCATCGCGACCGGGTCGGTCTCGGCCTCGCGCAGCGCCTGCGGCCAGAAGTCGACGAGCAGCAGGTCGAACGCCGCGGGGAGCATCTCCTCGAGCCGGGTGCCGGGCTCGTGGTCGAGCGCGAGCGAGCGCCCCGCGGGGCCGACGAGCTTGGCCATCCGCGCCGCCAGCCGCTCGGCTTCCGGCCCAGCGGCCACCGCCGTCATCCCCGGTCGCAGCAGCGCGCTCAGCGGGTCTGCCTCAGCCGCGGCCAGCTCTACATCAGCGGCGCTCACAGCGCCAGTATCCCCCATCGCCCCAGGCCGTAGGCTGCACGGGATGCTGACCCGCGAGCAGGTGATCTCCGTCTATCGCGAGGTTCTCGGGCGCACGCCGAGCGAGGCGGACATCGACCACCAGCTCGCCACCGCGCCGACGCTCGACGCCTTGCTGCGGCTCGCCCTCGATTCCGACGAGTTCGGCGCCCAGCAGGAGGCCAGGCGGCAGCGCGATGCGCCGGCGCTGGTCAACGTCTTCCATCCCGATCTCGCCGCCTGGAGCTTGCCGCCAGGGACGCGGTCGGCCGACGACGTCGCGATCGTCGGCCGCGAGGGCTGGCTCTTCCTCTGCGGCGGCACCAACGCCAACCTCGGCCAGTACGTCGGCGAGGTCGAGATGGCCCCGAGCTGGCTCGACGAATGGCAGAGCGTCTTCGCCCAGCGGGCCGAGGAGCTGCGGCAGCTCGGCGTCGCGACGGCGGCGCTCGTCATCCCCGACAAGCTCGCCGTCTACGAGGAGCACTATCCCGAGCCGCTCGCGAAGCGCGGCCCGCGCCCGGTCGAGCGGCTGCTCGCCGCCGGGCTGCCGATCCATTACCCGCTGGCCGAGCTGCGCGCCGCCGCCGCCGACGGCGACGACGTCTACCTCAGGACCGACACCCACCTGACCTTTCGCGGCAACGCGCTGCTGTTCGCTTCCGTCAGCGCCGCGCTCGGAGTCGAGGCGCCCTCCGCCCTGGCGGCGATCCCGCTCAACGCCTACCCGATCGCCGGCGACCTCGGCGCCAAGTTCGACCCGCAGCTGGTCGGGATCGTCCGCGAGCCCGGCTCGCTCCTCCAGGCCGAGATCGTCGAGGACAACCGCGCCGAGATCGAAGCCGTCGCCGGCCATATCGGCACCCGGCGGGTGTTCCGCAACGACGCCGCCCCGGACCGGCGGGTCGCGGTCGTCTTCGGCGACTCCTTCGGTTTCGGAGCGCCCTACTACCAGGGGCTCTCCTGGTTCCTCGCGCAGGTCTTCCGCGAGGTCCACTTCATCTGGGTCCCGTTCGGCTGGGACGCCGAGTACGTGCGCGCGGTCGGCGCCGAGGCCGTCCTGGTCCAGGGCGCCGAGCGCTTCGTCGCGCGCGTGCCCCATGCCAGTGTCGACGCCCGGCGCCTGGCCGAGGAGACGCTGAGCCGCAAGCAGCCGATCGCGGTCGAGCGCGTCTTCGACTGACCCGGGCAGGCGGCGAGCCGCCGCGGCGCTGATCTAGACTCGTGCGGGTGCAGGCAGACGACCGTCAGCGCGCCGAGCAGGCGATCGCAAAGCAGTCGAAGTGGCACCACCGGATCGAAGTCGCCCCGGGCGTCTGGACGCCGGGGCTGCAGGACACTCCGACGCTGCTGTCGCAGATCGGCATGCCCGAGGACCTGAGTGGCATGCGGGTGCTCGACATCGGCGCCCGCGACGGCTTCTTCACCTTCGAGGCCGAACGGCGCGGCGCCCGCGAGGTCGTCGCGCTCGACAACGAGTCGCCCCACAACACCGGTTTCGCGATCGCCGCCGAGCTGCTCGGCTCGAAAGCGACCTACGTGACCGAGAACGTCTACTCGCTGAGCCCGGAGGCCTACGGCCGCTTCGACCTCGTCCTCTTCCTCGGCGTGATCTACCACCTGCGCCACCCGCTGCTGGCCCTGGACCGGATCCACGACGTCTGCGCGCCCGAGGCCCTGCTGCTGGTCGAGACGCACATGATCGACGAAGGGCTCGTCGACGCGGCCGGCGACTGGCGCAACCTCGACGACTTCGATTCCGCGCTGCGGGCGCTGCCGATCGTCCAGTACTACCCCGAGGACATGCTCGGCAGCGATCCGACCTCGCAGTGGGCGCCAAACCGGGTCGCCCTCGAGGGCTGGCTGCGCGGCTCCGGCTTCGATCCGGTGAGTTCCTGGCAGCACGCCTTCCGCGGTGGCGCGGTGGCGCGGCGCCGGCAGCTCGAGGCGGCCAGCGAGCGCGCTGTCGACGAGGCCGCGAGCTGGGACATGAGCACGTGGACGGTCGAGAAGGCCACGTCCATGAGCAACCGCCCGCCGGCGTGAACGTCTGCACGATCATCGCCAGGAACTACGTCGCGCACGCCCGCGTGCTCGCCGAGTCCCTGAAGGAGGTCCACCCCGACGGCACCTGCAGCGTCCTCGTCATCGACGACCCCAGCGGCTTCATCGACGGCGACAAGGAGCTGTTCGAGCTGGTCACCCTCGACCAGATCGGGCTCCCCGACGCGGACCGGATGGCCGCCTCCTACGACGTGATGGAGCTGTCGACCGCGGTCAAGCCCTGGTTGCTGCGCCACCTCCTGCAGCGGCCGCAGGTCGACTCGGTGATGTACCTCGACCCCGACATCAAGGTCTTCAGCTCGTTGACCGAGATCGAAGAACGGGCACTCCAGCACAACGTCGTCCTCACCCCGCACTTCACCGACCCGCTCCCGCGCGACAACCGCAAGCCGAGCGAAGAGGACATCCTGATCGCCGGCACCTACAACCTCGGCTTCATCGCGCTCGGCGGCGGCGAGACCGCGGAAGAGCTGCTCTCCTGGTGGGCCGAGCGGCTCGAGCACCACTGCATCAACGACCCCGAACGGGGCTGGTTCGTGGACCAGCGCTGGATCGACCTGGCGCCCGGCCTGTGGCCCGGGATCGACGTCCTGCGCGACACCGGCTTCAACATCGCCTACTGGAACCTGCCGACTCGCAAGCTCGAAATCGACGGCGAAGGCTACCGGGTCGACGGCTCGCCACTGCGCTTCTTCCATTTCAGCGGCTTCGACCCCCGCCACCCCGACCGCCTCAGCAAGCACCAGGACCGGATCGACACCGGCGCCGACCCGGCGCTGACCCGGATCTGCGCCGAGTACGCCGAGGACCTGCTCCGCAACGGCTTCGAGCAGGCCAATGGCTGGCCCTACGGCTGGGACCTGATGGCGAACGGAGCCCGCCTCGACCCGGCCGCGCGGCGGGTCCACCGGGAGGCGGCCGAAGCGGGTGAGTTCGAGGGCTCGGTCTTCACCGAGCGCGGGGCCGAGCGCTTCGTCGCCTACCTTCGCGAGCCGGCCGGCGGCGACCGCACCGAGGTCTCGGTCAACCGCTACGCGCAGGCGGTCTGGGACGCCCGGCCGGACTTCCGCCGGATCTTCCCCGACATCGAGGGGGTCAACGGCGCTGAGTACGTCCACTGGTTGGACGTGACCGCCTACGACACCGGGATCGTGGCCGAGTTCCTGCCCCACGCGCCGCGACCGGCCGGACCGCCGCGCGAGCCGGCACCCCAGGTCCACGTCGACCCCGGCGTCAACGTGGTCGGCTACCTCAGCTCCTCGCGGGGCGTGGGCGAGGCCGCCCGGCAGGTGCTGGCGGCGCTCGAGGACGGTGGGGTGCCGACGGCCAGGGTCGACACTCCGGCCGCCCCCGACGAAATCCCCCCGGCGATGGAAGGCCTGACCGATGCCGACTACCCATACGACACCAACCTGATCTGCGTCAACGCCGACATGCTGCCGGCGGTCGCGGCCGGCCTCGGCAGCCGCTTCTTCGACTACCGCCACTCGATCGGGCTCTGGTTCTGGGAGGTGACCAGTTTTCCCGAGCAGTGGCAGCCCTCCTTCGACCACCTCGACGAAGTCTGGGTCGCCTCCGAGCACATCGCCGAGGCGCTGCGACCGCTCTCCACCGTCCCGGTGCGAACGATCCGGGTGCCGGTGACGCCCGCCGAGCCGAAACAGCTGAGCCGGGCCGAGATCGGGCTGCCGGAGGGGTTCTGCTTCCTCTTCGTCTTCGACTACCGCAGCGTCTTCAAGCGCAAGAACCCGCTCGGGATCGTCGAGGCGTTCTGTCAGGCCTTCCCGCCGGGCGCCGGCCCCTCGCTGGTGATCAAGTCGGTCTGCGGCGACGAATTCCCCGAGCAGCGAGAGGCACTGGCCGCCGCGGTCGCCGAGCGCCCCGAAATCCACCTGGTCGAGGAGCGGCTGCCGGTCGAGGTCAAGGACGCGATGATCGCCAGCTGCGACTGCTACGTCTCGCTGCACCGATCCGAGGGCCTCGGGCTGACGATGGCCGAGGCGATGTACTTCGGCCGGCCGGTGATCGCCACCGCGTACTCGGGCAACCTCGACTTCATGACCGCGGAGAACAGCTGCCTGGTGCCCTACGCGATGACCGAGATCGGCGACGACGCGCCGCCCTACCCGGCGCACGGCGAGTGGGCCGAGCCCGACCTCGAGTACGCGACCCGAATGATGCAGCGCGTCTTCGCCGAGCCGGATCTTGCCGCCCGGCTCGGGCGGCGGGGCGCCGCGGACATCCGTCGCACCCACTCGCTCGACGCGGCCTGCGAGCTGATCGAGGCGCGGGTGGCGGAAGTGCGGCGCGAGCGCCTGGTCGACCGCCTCCTGCACCCCTCGGTCGCCCCGGAGCGGCCCTGGGCGCCGCCCAGCGGCCGGGACGACCTCGAGCATCTGCTCAAGGTCGGCGTCGCGCCCCACCCCACCGGCGCCGGCGGCGCCGGCGACTTCGGCAAGCGGGCCTACCGCCGCCTGCTGCGCCCCTACGCCGCCTACCAGCAGCGGGTCAACGCCAGCACGACGCAATCGCTCGACGAGCTGCGCGAGATGCTCGTCGAGAGCCTGAAGATGGAAGCCAAGGTCGACGCCAAACTCGCCGCGACCAACGAGCAGCTGCGCAGGCTGGCGGACGAAGTCAGCCGCGAGCGCGAGCGCGACGACGACTGAGCGAACCGGCCGCCGCTAAGCGGTGGAGACGGGGCTGCCTTCGCCCAGCAGGGCGAGGTCGGCGTCGATCATCAGTTTCACCAGCTGGTCGAAGTCGACGCTCGGCGTCCAGCCCAGCTCCTCGCGCGCCTTGGCCGGGTCGGCGATCAGGAGGTCGACCTCGGCCGGGCGCATGAAGGCGGGGTCTTCGCGCACGTACTCGCTCGGGTCGAGGTCGAGGTAGCCGAAAGCGATGTTGACCAGGTCGCCGACCGAGTGGACCGCGCCGGTTCCAACCACGTAGTCCTCGGGCTCGTCGCGCTGCAGCATGCGCCACATCGCGTCGACGAAATCGGGCGCGTAGCCCCAGTCGCGGCGCGCCTCGAGGTTGCCGAGGGCCAGCTCGGTGGCCCGGCCGAGTTTGATCGCCGCGGCGGTGTGGGTGATCTTGCGGGTGACGAACTCGAGGCTGCGGCGGGGGCTCTCGTGGTTGAAGAGGATCCCCGAGCAGGCATAGAGGCCGTAGCTCTCGCGGTAGTTGACGGTGATGAAGTGGGCGTAGACCTTGGCCACCCCGTAGGGGCTGCGCGGGTAGAACGGGGTCAGCTCGTTCTGCGGCGTTTCCCGCACTTTTCCGAACATCTCACTCGAAGAGGCTTGGTAGAAGCGCGCATCCGGGCAGGTTTCCCGCATCGCCTCGAGCATTCGCGTCACGCCCAGGCCGGTGAACTCCGCGGTAAGCGTCGGCTGGTTCCAGGAGGCGCCGACGAAGGACATCGCCGCCAGGTTGTAGATCTCCTGCGGTTCGCAGGCGCGCATGACGTCGCCCAGGGAGCGCTGGTCGAGCAGGTCGCCGGTGTGGATCGTCACCCGGTCGCGGAAGCCCTCCAGGCGGTGGTGGTTCTCGCTGGAGAGGCGCCGCACCATGCCGTGCACCTCGTACCCCTTCTCGAGGAGCAGCTCGGCCAGGTAGCTGCCGTCCTGGCCGGTGATGCCGGTGATCAGTGCGCGGCGCGCCATCGGAGCAGCGTATCGGGATCGCCGGGCGGGCCGCGCCGCTAGCGCGGCCCCGCGGGCATCCGGGCGACGTTGCTCTGCTTCGGGTTCCGCACCTGGTAGTCGCCGCGGCTGAGCGCGTTCTCGAGCCAGACGTAGAGGACGATGAAGAGGTAGCGGCTGCCCATCTCCTTCATCGCCAGCTTCGGCACGCCGCTGGTGCGGTTGGTCCAGTCGGTCGGGATCACGGCGTAGCTGTGCCCGCGCACGATCGCCTTCAGCGGCATCTCCACGGTCAGGTTGAAGTGCTTCGAGAGCAGCGGCTGGATCGTTTCGACCACGTCCCGCCGGTAGGCCTTGAAGGCGTTGGTGGTGTCGTTGTAGCGGTGGCGGAAGAGGACCCGGATGAACCAGTTGGTGAGCCGGTTCATGATCAGCTTCAGGCGCGGGTAGTCGTAGACCTCGGCGCCGAGCATGAAGCGCGAGCCGAAGGCGCAGTCCCAGCCTTCCTCGAGCAGGCGGTGGTACTTGACCAGGTCCTCCGGGTTGTCGGAGGCGTCGGCCATGACGATCGCCACGGCGTCGCCCTCGAAGACGTCGAGGCCGGCGCGGATCGCCATCCCGAAGCCTTTTTCGTAGTGCGAGCGGTGGCAGCGCACGTTCGCGTTGCCGGCGCCGATCGCCTCGACCGCGGCGGCGGTGCCGTCCTCGCTGCCGTCGTCGACGACCACCACCTCGTAGTCGACCCCCTCGCCCTCCAGCGCGGCGACGACGCCTTCCACCGTGGCGCCGACCGACCCCTCCTCGTTCTGGGCCGGCATCACGACCGAGAGCTTCATGCGGGCGCGGCCGTCCAGCGCTCGAGGTTCTGCTCGTGCATCTCGCGCAGGATGTCCTCGACCCCGTAGCGCAGCTTCCAGTCCGGGTAGTCGGCCTCGAACGGCGCCAGGTCGGAGATCCACCAGCGGTGGTCGCCGATCCGCGGCTCCTCGCCCATCTCCCAGTCGAGCTCGCGGCCGGCGACGCGCTCGCAGACCTCGATCGCCTCGAGCATCGAGCAGTTGGAGAAGCGGCCGCCGCCGATGTTGTAGATGGCCGCTGCACGGGGAGCCCTGCGGAAGGCATCGAAGGCGGCGATCAGGTCGGCGCTGTGGATGTTGTCGCGAACCTGTTTGCCCTCGTAGCCGAAGACGGTGTAAGGCGTGCCGGTGACGGTGCACTTCATCAGGTAGGCGAGGAAGCCGTGCAGCTTGGCGCCGGCGTGCTGGGGCCCGGTCAGGCAGCCGCCGCGGAAGGCGACGGTGGGCATGTCGAAGTAGCGGCCGTACTCCTGGACCAGCAGGTCCGCCGCCGCCTTGGAGACGCCGAACAGCGAGTGGGTGCAGTTGTCGATCGACATCGAGGTGTCAATCCCCTTGAAGTAGGGGTGGGACTCCGGCAGCTCGAGGCGCTTCTCGAGGTCTTCCAACGGCAGCCGGTTGGGCGTGTCGCCGTAGACCTTGTTGGTCGAGCAGAAGATGAACGGCGCCGTCGGGCAGTGGGCGCGGGCGGCCTCGAGCAGATTGAGGGTGCCGTTGGCGTTGACGCTGAAGTCGGTCTGCGGCTCGCTCGCGGCCCAGTCGTGTGAGGGCTGGGCGGCGGTATGGATGACCAGCTCGATCTGGCCGGCGTTCTCACGGAAGATGCGGTCGATCGTCTCCGCGTCGCGGATGTCGGCGTTCTCCCAGCGGAACTCGGGGTGCTCGGCGACCAGCCGCTCGGTCACGTGCGAGGTCGAGGACTCCGGGCCGAAGAAGCGCGCCCGCATGTCGTTCTCGACGCCGACGACGTCGAAGCCCTCGGCGATGAAGTGCTCAACCGCCTCAGAGCCGATCAGGCCCCCTGCCCCCGTGATGATCGCAACCGGCATACGCGCCTATCCCTTCCCCCCCGCGGGGGCGTCGATGTTGAGCGCCTGGGCGATCCGCTGCTCGTCCGCCGCTACCCACTCGTGGATGTCGGCAAGCACCTGCTCGGCGCTGCGCTGCGGGCGCCACTCGTCCAGGCCAAAGATCTTCGTGCAGTCGGAAAGGTATATGGGCACGTCCCCGGTCCGCGTCTGCGCGACCGGCGCGATCGGCACCTCGTTGCCGGTCAGGCGCTGGCAGATCGCGGTCGTCTCGCGCAGCGAGAGGCTGCACTCGCGGCCACCGCCGACGTTGACCGTGCGGCCGTCCCACTCGCCGGGAGCGAGCAGCTGCCGCTCGACCAGGTCGACCAGGTCGTCGACGTGGAGCAGGTCGCGGACCTGCTTGCCCTCGCCGCCGAAGCCGATGTAGCTGAGCGGGTTGCCGAAGTGGTGGGCCAGCATCCAGTGCGTGAACACGCCCTGGTCGACCTTGCCCATCTGCCAGGGACCGGCGATCACGCCGCAGCGGTCGATCACCGCCGGCACCCCGAGGCCGCCGCGGTACTCCTCGATCAGCAGCTCGGCGGCGAGCTTGGTCGCGCCGTAGAGCGTGCGCGCGCCCTCGAGCGGGAATTGCTCGGAGATCCCGGCCGGGGAGACGCCCGGGACCGCCTGCTCGGCGGCCAGCTCGAAGCGGGTCTCGGCCTCCTCCAGGTTGAGGTCGACCTGGGGCGCGACTGGATAGACGCGGCTGGTCGAGAGGAAGACGACGAAGGCCTCGTCGCGGCGGGCCAGCTCGAGGCAGTTGTAGGCGCCGGTGAGGTTGGTGTGGACGAGGTAGCCGGTGTCGCCGTC
Source organism: Solirubrobacterales bacterium (assembly GCA_035995325.1). Classification (GTDB taxonomy): domain Bacteria; phylum Actinomycetota; class Thermoleophilia; order Solirubrobacterales; family 70-9; genus VAYN01. Next base: position 24,611 of record DASYKN010000058.1, on the reverse strand, counting down.
GACGCCGCTCATCACCGAGGGCTCGGCCGAGCACTCGATCAGGGCGTCGATCCGCGGCAGCTTCGCCAGGTCTTCGGGCTCGCGCACGTCGCCGCGGACGAACTCGACGCCGGCCTCCTGCAGCCGCGGCAGGTTCAGTTCGGAGCCGCGCCGGTAGAGGTTGTCGAGGACCACGACCTCCCAGTCGGGATGCCGCTGGGCCAGCGAGACGGCGAGGTTGGAGCCGACGAATCCGGCCCCGCCGGTGATCAAAATGCGGTCCATTGAGGCGCCTGACGCTATCGGACCGGCCCACCGTCAGTTCGGCCCTCGATGTTCGCCAGCGATACAGCCCGCGATTGCGAGAAGAGGACGAAGAGGCTGACGAAGTTGCCGAGCGCGACCAGCGAGACGATCAGCGCCCCGAGCGCGGTGAAGCTGGCCCAGCCCGGCACCGCGGCGCTGGAGAAGAGCTTGATCGCGACCACGACCAGGGCCAGCGCCACCCCCAGCACCAGCGAGGCGACGAAGACCGCGAGGGCGCGGATCGCGATCCGGTCGGTGAACGGCATCAGCATCCGCAGGCCGTGCATCGCCAGCCGGCCGAAGGTCATCTTCGAGCGGCCCTCGTAGCGCTCGCCGCGCTCGCAGGGCACGGGCTCGACCGGCAGGTCGAGGGCGAGGATCGCCGAGGAGTAGGAGAGGTCGAAGGTCGGGTGCAGCAGCGCCCGCCGAGCGACCGAGCCGGGCATCGCGGCGAAGTTGCCGGAGCTGACCGTGGTCCCGGTCAGAGCCCGGAAGAGCAGCCGGAACAGCCGGTACATCAGCTTGAAGCGCAGCGACTCCCGGCGCTTGGTGCGCATCGCCAGCACCACCTTGCGGCGCGGCGGCGCTTCGGCGTCGAGCGGGGCCAGCAGCCGCGGCAGGTCCTCGGGCCGGTCCTCGCCGTCGGCGTCGAGGGTGACTACCGCGTCCTCGTCGGCGACCCCCGGCAGGATCTTGCGCAGCGCGTAGACCAGCGCCCGCTGATGGCCGAGGTTGAACGGCGGCTCGAGGATCGTCACGTCGCCGAGCGCCCGCAGCGAGTCGATCTCGGGATCCTGCCCGGCGGTGTCGTCGATGACGACGAACCGGACCTCGCGCGGGTCGTCGGCCAGGACCTCGAGCAGGCGCTCGCGCAGCAGCCGAAACGAGGGCACGTCTTCGTAGACCGGGGTGAAAATCCAGATCGCCATCGCTCAGGCGCCCGCCGCCCCACGGCGCCGCAGCAGCCGGTAGTCGCCGAAGCTGGCGACCGGCTCGAAGCCGTGGCGCAGGTAGCTGACCAGCGGCCCCGGCGGCACCGGGCCTTCGCTCCAGTGTTCGGCCAACGGCGTGTTTTCGAGCAGGCAGAGGCCGGCGATCGAGCGGGTGTCGGCGATCACCTGGCGCTGGTGCTCGTCGTCGAAGAGGGTCGGCCAGGCGGTGGCGTTGAACTCGCTGGGCGGTTCCTCCCCGGTCCAGATGTAGAAGCTGTCCATCCCCGGCAGCATGACCAGCGCCGGGCAGCGGCGGCGGATCGCGGCCGCGACCTGGCGGTAGAGCTGGGCTTCGGCCGCCGGCAGATGGATCGACTCGGCGCCCGGCAGCCCCAGCGGGATGCCGGCGTCATAGCTGGCGCGGTCCTGGTCGAACGGCTTGCGCAGGGCGCTGTTGGCGACGACCGCCAGCAGCGCCGCCGCCGCGACCGCGGTGGCGGCGACCAGCGCCCGCCGCCCGCTGCCGGCGCCAACCGCCGCGTGGAGGCCGCGGACGCCGTCGGCGACGCAGATCGCCCCGACCGGGATCAGCAGGAAGGCCGACCAGTGGACCTGGCTGCCGGCGACCGGGTAGGCGTGCAGCGACTGCAGGACCGCCAGCAGCGGCAGCAGCAGCCGCGCGAAGGCGACCGAGGGCCGGGCGCCGGGAGCGGGGGCGATCAGCGCCACCCAGGCGAAGGCGAGCATGCTGAGCGGGTAGCCGAGCGGCTGGCCGGCGGCGAAGGGGAAGGTCTGGCCGGCGACCGAGGGCGCCATCGCCAGGCCGATGGCAATCGAGAGCAACGGGACCGCCAGCGCCCAGGGGCCCTCGAAGGCGTCGCGACCACGCCGGCGCAGGAGCCAGTAGGCGACGGCGCCGGCGAGCGCCAGCAGGTCGATCGCGTAGAACTGGCTGGCGAGCTGGAGCGGGATCGCGAAGGCGTCGGCCTGGCGCAGCGGCTGCCGCAGGACGCCGTCGAGGAGGCCGCCGGGGCTGGTTCCGGTGGCGACGATCGCCAGGCAGATGACGGCGGCGAGGGCGAGGAAGCCGCCGAGCAGCCAGCCCAGCTCCGCGTTCTCGCGCGCCTCGCTGCGGCGCGCGCGCAGGGCGATCACGGCGGCGAGCGCGGCGACCGTGACGTGCAGCGCGTACTGGCGCACCGAGGGCAGGTCGAGCTTGCCGAGCATCAGTGCCAGCGGGATCGCGACGAAGCCGGCCTCGATCAGCGGTCGCAGCAGGCGGCGGCTGAGCGCCGGATAGCTGACCGCGCAGGCCAGCACGACCGCGGCGAGGGCGAAGAAGCCGACGTTGACCTTGACCAGCGCCAACGCCGCGACGGCGCCGCCGAGCGCCGCCATCGCGCAGGGGGAGCGTTGCTCCCGCACGCAGCAGGAGATCGCCACGATCGCCGCCAGCAGCAGGCAGATGATCCCGCCCGGGTGCATCGGCTCGTTGCTGAAGACGGCGAGGGCGCCGAAGACGAGCATCTGCACCGCCAGGCCGAGCAGCAGGCTGGCCGTGATCCGCGCCGCCGCCAGCCCGATCGTGAGGCTGGTCAGAACCCAGACCAGCCCGACCGCGGTGCGGCCGGCATCGTGGTCGACGGGGATGCCGAAGAGGGCGAAGAGCCCGCCCCAGGCCTCGTAGTAGAACGGCCCGTACTGGGTGAAGACGTCGTCGTAGAGATGGCCGTGATGGACGAAGCCGCGCAGGGCGGTGAGCATGTAGCCCTCGTCGTCGTAGTTCTGGAAGCCGCTGAACATCCGCGGGTGGGCGACGACGACGGTGGCGGCGGTGAGCGCGGCGAAGGCGAGGACGGCGAGCGCCAGCCGCAGTCGCGGCCTGCTCCAGAGCCGGGCTGCCTCAGCAGCCACGCTCACGAGCGGCGCAGGACGGCGAAGAGCGAGGTTCCCGCCGGCCAGAGCCGGCGCAGCGCCGTGGTCGCGCCGCCAAGCCGGTAGAGCGCCTCGTTCAGCGGCCGTGGCAGGTCCGGGAACTCGGCGTCGGCGGCGGCCTCCTCGCCGTCGCCGCCGCGCATCCGCGCCCGCCGGACCAGGCCAAGCGGGATCAGCTCCGGGAACAGGTAGCCCTGCTCCTGCAGCTCGAACGGCAGCGGCGCCAGCGCCTCGCGCAGCATTTGCTTGGTGTAGCGGCGGTAGTGGCCGAGCATCGAGTCCCAGTCGGACCAGAGCCAGGGCATCGCCGGCACGGTCAGCAGCAGGGTCGAGCCGGGGGCCATCTTCGCCGCCAGCTCGGCCATGAAGGCGCGGTCGTCGGGCTGATGCTCGAGGACGTCCATCAGGGTCACGGTGGAGGCGGCGCCGAAGTCGCCCTCGCGGCGGTTGGCGTCGGCGCCGAAGCGCGCCTCGAGCTGCCGCTCGAGGCCAGCGATCGGCTCGACGAAGCGGTACTCGATCGCGGGCCGGCGCTGGCGCAGGAAGTCGCCGAGGAATCCCGGGCCGGCGCCGACGTCGACCAGCTCGGTCGCGCCCAGCGGCAGCTGCGACAGGATCAACTCCCAGCGGATGCGATTCCAGAAGAAATCCCGGGACCGCTCCATCTGGCGGTTCAGATGCAGCTCGAGCGCCTCGATCGCCGCAGCCTATCCACCGGTACGGGTTTGCTCTCAGCTAACTTGAGAGGGGTGATCCGAGCCGCAGGGACAGTCGTGGCGCTCCTGGTCTTGTTGGGAGCGGCCCAGGCAGAGGCGACGACGCTGGAAAAAGTCGGCGACTTCGACCAGCCGACCTACGTCGCCGGCGACCCCTCCAACGCCAACCGGATCTTCGTCCTCGAGCGCAAGGGGCGGATCAAAGCGGTTGAAAACGGAGCCGTCAGCAGCTTCGCCGACTTCGGGCCGTCGCTCAGCTGCCCCGACGAGTGCCCGGACGAGCGCGGCGCGATGTCGATCGCCGTCGCCCCGGACTTCGGCTCGAGCGGGCGCCTCTACGTCGACTACGCCAGCAACGTCGACGGCGACGTCCACATCGACGAATTCGTCTCCCCGGGGCCGGGCCACACCAGTGCCGCCTTCGCCCGCAACCTGGCGACGATCGACTTCCCGGGCACCAGCCTCCACTTCGGCGGCCAGCTGCAGATCGGCCGGGACGGCCAGCTCTACGTCTCCACCGGCGACGGCGGCGGCGACAACGACCCCTTCCACAGCGCCCAGAACCCGCTCAGCCCGCTCGGCAAGATCCTCCGCCTCGACCCTGACGCGGTGGCGCCGATCACGCCCGTCGTCTGGAGCTTCGGGCTGCGCAATCCCTACCGCTTCTCCTTCGACCGCCTCGGCGGCGACATGGTGATCGCCGACGTCGGCCAGGGGCAGCGCGAGGAGATCGACCTGGCGACCAGCCCGGGGCCGAGCCTGGTCGGCGGCAATGGCGCCAACTACGGCTGGAACTGCCGCGAGGGGTCGATCGCCGGCCCGGCCACCGACCCCGAGTGCGCCACCCCTCCCGCCGCCGGCTACGTCGCGCCGGTCTTCGAGTACGGCACCTACTCGCTCGACCCCGACCTCGGCGGCAAACGCTGCTCGATCATCGGCGGCTACGTCGTCCGCGACCCGGCGCTGGGAGGCCTCGGCGGCCGCTACGTCTACGGCGACTACTGCGCCGGCGGCCTGCGCTCGCTGCAGCTGCCGGCAAGCGCCGGCGGCCAGGCCAGCGGCGACTGCTCGCTCGGCCTGAAAGTGGAAAACCCGGTCTCCTTCGGCGAAGACGCGGCGGCGCGCGTCTACGTGGTCGCGCAGAACGGCCCCGTCTATCGCCTTGCCGGCCCGGCCCCGGCCGACGGCTGCAACCCGTCGGCCCCGGTGGGGAAGGCCGCCGTCGCCACCGTCGTCGGGATCAAGGCCCTGCGGCGGCGGGTGGAACGCGGCAAACGGGCGCTGCTGACCGTCTTCGTCTCCCCCTGCAAGGGGCGCAAAGGCGACAGCGTCGGCCTGCTCCGCGACGGCCACCGCAACGGCACCAAATCGCTGAGCCGCGCCTGCACCGCGCGTTTCTTCCCGCAGATCCGCCGCGGCACCCGGTTCACGGCCTTCACCTACGGGAACGACGAATACCTGGCCGGCAAATCGCGGCGACTGACGATCAAACTCGCGCATCATCGAGCCCGGCGCGGGTAGAGGGGTGGGCATCAAGCCCGCCCGCCTCCTCGGCCCCACCCTCTTCGTCCTCTTGCTCGCGGTATTGACGGTCGGCGCCGGCGGCGCGCAAGCGGCGCTGACGCTGGAAAAAGTCGGCCCCAAATTCGCCCAACCGATCTACCTCGCCTCCGACCCCGGCGACGCCGACCGGCTCTTCGTGGTCGAGCGCGAAGGCACGATCCAGCTGCTCGAGAACGGCGTCGTCAGCGCGTTCGCCGACCTCACTGCCGAGGTCAACTGCGGCGGCGGCTGCGAAGGCGAGCGGGGGCTGCTCTCGATCGCCCTGGCGCCGGACTTCGACAGCAGCGGCCGGCTCTTCGCCGACTACGCGAAAGACGGTGGCGACGGCACCATCCACGTCGCCGAACTGACCGCGCCCGGGCCGGCTCACGACAGCGCCACCCTGACCCGGCAGCTGCTCGAAATCGACCACTCCCAGGCGGCGAACCACAACGGCGGCCAGCTCCAGTTCGGCCCCGACGGCTTCCTCTACGCCTCGACCGGCGACGGCGGCAGTGGCAACGACCTCTTCCACCACTCTCAGGACCCGAACAGCCAGCTGGGCAAGATCCTCCGCATCGACTCCAACGCGATGGCCCCGGTCACGCCGACGATCTGGAGCCTGGGGCTGCGCAACCCCTACCGCTTCTCCTTCGACGCGCTCAGCGGCGACATGGTGATCGGCGACGTCGGCGAAAAAGCCCACGAGGAGATCGACCTCGCCCCCAGCCCACTTCCCGGCGTCGTCGGCGGCCAGGGCGTCAACTACGGCTGGAACTGCCGCGAGGGGCTCTTCGCCGGCATCGGCGACGACCTCAAACCCGGCGAATGCGCCAGCAAATACGCCGCTGGGGCCTTCGTCGACCCGGTCTTCGAATACGGCCACGATCCCGATCCCGACCTCGGCCTCCCCAACCGCTGCTCGATCACCGGCGGCTACGTCGTCCGCGACCAGGCGCTTGGCGCCCTCGACGGCGCCTACGTCTACAGCGATTACTGCTCCGGCGTGGTTCGCGCCCTGCGGCTGCCGTCCGCCCCCGGCGCCGGCGCCAGCGGCGACTGCTCGCTGGGCCTGCGGCTGGCCAAACCGGTCTCCTTCGGCGAGGACGCGGCGCGGCGGCTCTACGCGGTCGAGCAGAGCGGCCAGGTCTACCGCTTCAGCGGCCAGCCCACGGGCAGCTGCCCGGCGCCGCTGCCGCCGACCGAGCCAAAAGTCCAACCGCCGTCGACGCAATCGCCGCCAGCAACGCCGGCGAAGGCCGCTGCCCCCACCTTCATCGGGATCAGGGCCCAGCGGGGCCGGGTCGAGCGCGACAAGCAGGCGCTGCTGACCGTCTTCGTCTCCCCCTGCGAGGGACGCCTGGGCCAGTCGGTCGAGCTGCTGCGCAACGGCCGCGCCAACGGCAGCAAGCGCCTCAACCGCGCCTGCAGCGTCCGCTTCACGCCACGCATCGGCAGCGCCGCCAGCTTCGCCGCCACGACCCGTGAGGAGCGCGGCTACCTGCCGGGCGCCTCGCGCCAGCTGCGAATCCGCCTGGCGCCGCCGCCACGGCCAGCGTTGAACCGCCAGCCTTAGAGCTAGGGCCGGGCGCGGCCGCCGGTGAGGGCGACGAAAGCGTGCCAGGCGGGCTTCGCGTGGAAGCGCGGGCCTTCGCGGAAGAACCCGACCGAGTCGCAGAAGCTGCAGGTGTCCGGCAGGTCCTTCCAGGAGAACCAGAAGACCTGCTTGAGGTCGAGCCTGCTGCGGTTTTCCAGCAGGTACCCGTAGGAGGCCTTGAGCTGCTTGACCTGGCCGCGGATGCCCTGCTCGAAGGCGACTTCCTGGAAGTTGTTCTCCGATCCCCAGCCCATCTCGGTGATGTAGAGCGGAACCCGGTCGTGGTTTGCAACCGTGACTTCGTGCAGTTCTTCGACCAGTTCTTCCAGCGTTTCCGCGTCGACCGCGTAGGGGTGCAGGGCGACGCCGTCGAAGCGGCTCTTGATCCCGGGTGAGCGGTAGAGGATTTCGAGGAACTTGGACGCTGGCATCCCCTTCGCGCCGCCCGCGGTGGGGTCGCCGAAGAGGCCGCTGAGGATGACTTTGGCGCCGGGGTCGACCCGTTTGATCGCCGGGCTGGAGATCCGCACCAGCTGCGTGTAGCGCTGCGGCGAGACCGGGTAGGCGAAGTAGAAGAAGTTGGCCTCGTTCCAGACCTGCCAGCTGCGGATCGGCAGCTGGCGGTCGATCACGGTCGCGTACTTGACGCCGGGAGCGTGCTCCTTCCAGAACTCCCCCCCGGGCCCGTAGCGTTCGACGGCCGCGCTGAGGAAGCGGGTCCAGGCCTGGCGTGCCTTGCCGTTGTTGACCGGCAGCGTCGTGTATTTGCGCGCGATCCAGCTCGGCGTTCCGTAGACGAAGGGCAGCACCGTGAGGCCGTGGCGGGCGGCGACTTCGACGACGTCGTCGAAGCCTTCCCACAGCAACGGCCCCTTCTGGGTCGGCTGGACCCCGTTCCAGGGCAGCGGCCAGCGAATGCTTTCGATTCCCCCGGCGACCATGTATTCGGCGTCGCGATCGGTCAGCGTCGTCTGCGGCCCAATCCCGAAGAAGCCCTTCGGAGCGGTGATCGGCGGCTTCGCCGAACCGGTCTGGGCGCCGAAGAAGAGAGCCGTGCCGAGGCAGGTCAGCAGGAGGAGGACTGGGAGGCGTCGTTTCATCGAGTCGAGAAAGGTAGCGGTCGCGTCACTCTGCAACACGGCAGGCGAGGGGATGTAGCGATGCTGTCACCGAGCTAGTAGAGCCCGCCGAGCTTGCGGTGGTCCCAGCTGGCGGTCCGCACCGGCTTGAATTGGATCGCCACCCGCTTCGGCGCCTGTGCTTCTAACGCCGCCTTGGCGTCGCCCTCGACGCTGGAGATGCCGCCGGCGTAGCGCAGGGTCAGCTCCTCGGCAAAGCCGATCACGGTCTCGAAGTCGCTGTGGATCTCGGCCTCCGCCTCGATCATCGCCCCGCGCAGCTCGCCGTACTCGTGCCCGGTCTCGATCAGCACCGTCGCCCGCGGGTCGCGTTCGAGGTTGCGCACCTTCTGCGACTTGGCATAGGTCCAGATCCAGACCTCGCCGGCCCGGGGGACGAACCAGAGCGGCATCGAGTGCGGCCAGCCGCGGGGCCCGAGGCTGGAGACGATCGCGACCCGCTCCTCGTCCAGCAGCCGCGCCAGCTCGGCGTCGCTGAGGACGATCTGGTCGCGGCGGCTCACAGCGGGGACTCTAGACCGGCTCTAGGACCCGGAACGAACGCCGGTAGGCGGTCGGGGTGGTCGTGGTCGCACGGCGGAAGTGGTCGCGCAGCGAGGCGGCACTGCCGAAGCCGCAGCGCCAGGCGATCGTCTCCACCGGCAGCTCGGACTCCTCCAGCAGCCGCCGCGCCTCCAGCACCCGGCGCGCGAGCAGCCACTGCAGCGGCGTCGTCCCCGCTTCCTCGCGGAAGCGGCGGGCGAAGGTGCGCGAGCTGACGCCGGCGTGGCGCGCCATCGCGGCGACGTCGAGTGGCTCCGACAGTCGTTCGGCGGCCCAGCTCCGGGTCGGCTCGAGCGAGCCGCCGATCTCGCGCGGCGGGCGCTTGACGAACTGCGCCTGGCCGCCCTCGCGGTGTGGCGCCGCGACCATGTGGCGGGCGACCCGCTCGCCGGCGGCGGCGCCGAAGTCGTTGCGGATCGCGTGCAGGCTGAGGTCGATGCCGGCGCTGAGCCCGGCTGAAGTCAGAACCTGGCCTTCGTCGACGTAGAGGGCCGCGGGGTCGACCGCGACCGCGGGGAAGCGGCGCGCCAGCTCGCCGGCCCAGGCCCAGTGCGTCGCCGCCCGGCGGCCGTCGAGCAGGCCGGCGTGGGCGAGCGCGAAGGCGCCGGTGCAGACCGAGAGCATGCGGGCGCCGCGGCTCGCGGCGGCGCCGAGCGCCGTCAGCGCCGGCTGCGGCGGCGGCTCGAGGACCCCGGCGTAGGCGGGGACGACGACCGTGTCGGCGCGGCGCAGAGCCTCGAGGTCGAACTGCGGCCGCAGGCCAAAACCGCTGGTGGTCGCCACTTCGGCGCCGCCGAGCGAGCAGGTCGAGAACTCATACAGCGGCTCGCCGTCGGGCCGGGCGGCGAGCGCGAACGCCTGCGCCGGCGCGGTCAGGTCGAAGGCGACGAGCCCGTCGAGGCAGAGAGCGACAACACGGTGCATGGCAGGAATCTATCGAACATTGGCATTCCTGCCTCTGGCGACGGCGGCCCGGGCGCGGCACGATGGCCTCATGGAAATCGCGATGCTGCTCTTCGACAAACTTGCCCCCCTCGACGCCGTCGGCCCCTTCGAAGTGATGCGCAACGTCCCCGGCTGGGATCTGCGCATGGTCGGCAAGCAGAAAGGGGAGGTGCGGGTCGAAGGCGCGGCGCTGGGCCTGCTCGTCGACCACACCCTCGAGGAGGTGACCGCGCCGGACGTGGTCCTCGTCCCCGGCGGCATCGGCAGCCGCCCCCTGCTCGAGGACGAGGAGGTCCTGCAGTGGCTGCGCGATGTGGATCGCGGGACCAAGTGGACGACCTCGGTCTGCACCGGCTCGCTGGTCCTCGGCGCCGCCGGCCTCCTGCAGGGCAAGCGGGCGACCTGCAACTGGCTCCTGCTCGAGGCCCTGCGCAAATACGGTGCCGACCCGGTCGGCGGCCGCTTCGTCGAGGACGGCAAGACCGTCACCGCCGCCGGCGTCACCGCCGGCATCGACATGGCTCTGCACCTGGTCGCGCGCGAGGTCGGCCCGGAGATGGCCCAGGCGGTTCAGCTCGGGATCGAGTACGACCCCGACCCGCCGTTCGACAGCGGCTCGCCCGAGAAGGCGCCGCCGGAGATCGTCGAGCTGGTGACCAACGCCGCCCGCGCGAGCGACCCGCTAATCGCCGCCCGGGACTAGCTCCAGCTCGTTCCAGGGCCCGCCGCCGCTCATCGGCTGGGTGCGGCCCTCGAGCCAGTCGGCCTGGAGGTCGTCGTAGTGCGGGCTGGCCGGGTGCCCGGACTGGCCGGTGAACATCTGCCAGCGCGAGCGGTCGGGGTCGGTCGGGTCGGCGACCATGCGCCAGCTCGGCGCCCAGACGGCCTTGTAGGGGTCGTTGGGGTCGTAGGCGATCTGGCTCACGGTCTCCTGCGCCCCGCCGGCGCGCAGGCGGCGGTTGAGCAGCCGCCGCAACAGCGGGTTCGCCTCGCCCAGCGGGTGCGGGAACTCCATCTCGTGGACGTGGCCCCAGCGCCAGTCGTCCGGATCGGGCCCGAAACGCTCCTCGAGGTCGTCGAGGGCGCCGGCCAGCGCCTCCAGCACCAGCTCCTCCCAGGGACGGCCGATCAGCCCCTCGTCGGCTTCCTCCCAGAGCCCCATCAGGTGCGAGTGCCAGCGCCAGGGCGAGGTGATGTGCGGGGTGAAGCCGTTGTCGGCGCGGTCGAGCCAGCGCTCGCAGAGGTCGCGGTCGCCGATCGCGGCGCGCGCGACCTCGCGCGCCAGCCGCAGCAGGAAGGCCTGGTAGATCGTGCCGGCGATCGTCTCCGGGTCGAGCCGGCCGTCCCAGCTGCGCAGGCGCTCGACCGCGCTGCGCTCGCGCTGGCCACGGGGGTTGAGGCGGCCGAGGCGGCGGGCCGCCTCCAGGCCCGGCAGCGAGAGGTTGTCGCTCTGCATCGCCTCGAAGCTGTCGAGGTCATGTTCGTCGCTCTCCCCCAGCAGCTGCTCGATCCGCTTGGCGCGGAAGCCGTCGAGGTATTCGCTGGTGATGTGGTGCGGGTACTCGTCGCCGACGATGCGGTTGTTGGCGGTGACGAGGAAGCCGCTCTCGGGGTCGACCGTCTCCGGCAGCTCGTCATAAGGGACCGTCCCCTCCCACTCGAACTCGCCGCTCCAGCCCGGCTTCGGCAGGTCGGGGCAGCCGCCGCGCCGGCGCGGCAGGCGGCCGATCAGCTTGTAGCCGATCGAGCCGTGGCGGTCGGCCCAGATCAGGTTCGAGGCCGGCGCCGTGTGGCCCTCCAGCTTGGCGACGAGGTTGGGGCCGGACTCGATCTCGAGCAGCTCGAACATGCCGGCGAAGGCGGTCGGTTCGCGCAGCGCCTGCCAGCTCAGCGCCAGCGGCTCCTCGTCGTCGGCGCCGAGCGCCTCGTTGACGATCGGGCCGTGATGGGTGTTGCGCACGTCCAGCACCACTGCCTGCTCGCGGCCCTTGACCGCGATCTCCTCCCGCACCGTCTCCAGCGGCCGCCACTCGTCTTCGAACAGGTAGCGCTCGCCCTCGACCCGCTCGACGAAGAGGTCCTGGACATCGGCCATGACGTTGGTGAAGGTCCAGCAGACGTCGTTGTTCTGGCCCATGTAGACGCCCGGCATCCCCGGCATCGAGGCGCCGCGGACGAAACGGTCGCCATGGCGCAGGCTGACCTGGTACCAGATGCCCGGCATGCTCGGGGGCAGGTGCGGGTCGCCGGCGATCAGCGGTGAGCCAGTCGCGCTGAGCGCGCCGCTGACGGCCCAATTGTTGGAGCCGCTGGCCTCGGCGGCCAGGCCCATCGAGCGGCGCACGGCGTCGATCTGCTCGACGATCGCGAGGCCGTCGCCGCTCCAGGCTTCCTGGTTGACGATCGGGTTGTCGGCCGGGTAGACCGGGTCGAGTCGGGCGCACAGCTCCGGCCCCAGCGCCCGCAGCATGTCCGCCCGCAACAGCTCCCGCTCCCAGTTGGTCGAGAGGCCGAAGGCCAGCAGCTTGCCGAGGCTGAGGATGTCGACCGGGCGCCAGGGGGCGAAGTCGAGCCGCAGCAGCTGCATCTCGAACGGCATCGCGATGGCGCTGGCGGCGGCGGCGTTGACCCCGGCGCAGAAGCGCTCGAGCAGGCCACGCAGGCGCGGGTCGAGCGCCGCCTCCTCGCGCTGGGCGACGCGGTGGATGCCGAGCGTCCGCATCAGGCGGTCGATCGGCAGGCCCTCCTCGCCCGCCATCTCCGCGACCCTGCCCTCGACCGCGCGGCGGTAGAAGTCCATCTGCCAGAGCCGGTCCTGGCCGTGGGCGAAGCCCTGGGCGAAGTAGAGGTCCGAAGCCGCGTCGGCCTCGACGTGCGGCACGCCCCAGCGGTCGCGGCGGACCCGCACCCGGCCCTCGAGGCCAGCCAGCTCGATCGTGCCGCGCTGCTTCGGCAGCGGCCGCCGCGCCAGCCAGTGCCAGGCCGCCGCGGTGGCGGCGGTGGCGATGCCGGTCCCCGCGACCCCGGCGAAGAACCCCGCCCGGGCCGCCCGGCTGTCGGTCAAGCGACTCATACCGAGTGTTTATCACCTGGCTGGCCAGCCAGGAAGTCTGGCGTACCTAAATCTTCTGGCCGCTAGGGGACGAGGCCGTCGGGCAGCCGGCCTTCGCTCTCGAGCTTTTCGAGGTGGGACTCCATCGCCATCGCCGCCACCGGCAGCAGCTCCAGCGGGATGTCGTCCCAGGCCTCGGCAAGCAGGGCGGCGCGGGATCGCTCGCCTAGCTCAAGCGCAGCGAGCAGGCGCCGCTCACGCATCTCGCGGTGCTCGACGTATTCGGCCAGCTTCGCCGCCGGGTCCTCGATCCAGGGCCCGTGCCCGGGGGCGATCAGCTCGATCTCCTCCGCCTGCAGCGCCCGCAGCGAGCCCATGAAGGCGGCGAGCGAGTTGTCGCCCGGGGGCACGATCGTCGAGCCCAGCCCCAGCACCAGGTCGCCGCTGAAACAGACGCCGTCATCGCTGAGGAAGCAAACGTGGTCGGCAGCGTGGCCCGGGGTGGCGAGGGCGCGCAGGCCGCCGTGGGTCTCGCCGTCGCCGGGAAGGACGACCTCGGCCCCGAGATCCCCTGCTCCCCCTGTGTGGTCCTCGTGCGAGTGGGTGAGGAGGACGAGCCCGATCCCGCCGCGTTCGCCCGCGGCGGCGCGGATCGCCTCCAGGTGCCCGCCGTCGGCGACGCCCGGATCGATCACCACGCAGGGGTCGCTCCCATAGAGGTAGGTGTTCGTCCCTTCCAACGTCATCGGCCCCGGATTGGGCGCGACGATCCGCAGAACCTCTGGGTGCCCGGGCGCCTCAGTCATCGTGTCCAGCATTCTCCCTCCTATAGCGGGGACAACCCTGGAAACGATCGGCCGTCAGCCGGCGATCTCCTTGGCGATCGCGGCGCGCGCGTCCTCAGGCTCGAGGACGACGAGGTCGCCGGCGCCGCGGAGGATCTCGCGCACCAGCCAGGGCTTGCCGGCGTAGGGCAGCTCGACGACGACGGCGCCGTCGGCCAGCTCCTCGACCACGGTCCGCTCCTCGCGCAGCCAGCGCGCCCGCTCGGGGCTGACCCAGACGCGGGCGACGTCGGCGGTCGGCACTTCGCCGTGGGTCATCCAGCCCTCGACCCCGGCCAGCTCCTCTACCTCCGCCCGCGGCTCGAAGGTCTGGTCGGAGAGGGTCGCCTCTTTGACCCGGTCGAGCTTGAAGTGGCGGACTCCGCCTTTGGTCAGGTCGTAGCACTCGACGTACCAGCCCTCGCGCCCGTTCTCGAGCCGGTACGGCTCGACCGAGCGGTCGGTGAACTGGTCCTCGTTCTCCTTGTAGTAGCTCAGCTCCAGCACCTTGCTGCCGGCGATCGCGTCGTTGACCATGCGCGCGACCCTGGCGTCGCCGCCGCCGCCAGCGGAGGCGATCTCCAGTCCCTCCTCCGAGGGATCGTGGCCGAGCGCGACGACGATCTTCTTGCGCGCCTTCTGCAGGTCGGTCTGCGGCAGGTGGTCGCCGAAGAGGTCGATGGCGGCGACCAGGGCCTTCGCCTCCAGCGGCAGCAGCCGTGCCGGGCGGGCGAAGTTGTCGCCGTAGGGCTCGGAATCGACCTCGATCTCGTCGCCGATGTATTCGGCGTAGAGAACGTAGGTGCCGCCGCCGAAGTTGACGACGTTGAGCAGCTCGACGTCCTCGCGCAGCTCCTCGTCGGTCAGTTCGAGTCGCTGGCGCAGCTCGGCGACCTGCAGCCGCTCGCCCTTTTTTGCCGTTTCGATCAGCATCCCGGCGAGGGTGACCAGGCGGGCGAAGCGCTCCGGCCGGATCGCTGCCTCGCCGCGGCCGTTGGCGCGGCTGCGCCGGGGCGCGTCGCGCAGCGGGCGGTCGACCACGTCGGCCGGCTGGAAGCCGTTCTCGTGGCGGTCGCGCAGCAGCGCCAGCCGCTCGTCGGCCTCCTGGCGCAGGCCGTCGGGGCCCAGCACCTGGGCGTTCTGGCGCCAGCGCAGGACCCAGGCGATCAGCTCGCGGTGCGAGGCGTAGCTGGTTTCGAAGACCTGGCCCTTGCCCGGGGCGCCGTCGGCTTTTTTCGCCGGGCGCAGCTGGCCGTAGCTGCCGTAATCGCGTTCGATCAGCCAGGCGATCCGCTCGCGGATGAAGATCTTCGCCGTGCCCTGGGTCTCCCCCAGCTGCCAGTCGGCGCGGCTGCCGTAGTCGCGGCGATCGAAGTTCTCCGGCGGCGAGAAGTCATGCTCGGCCTTGGAGGCGTAGCCGACCTTGCCCTGGATCCGCGAGAGGCGGAAGACCCGCACCGCGTCGCGCTCGTGCGAGTGGCCGATCAAATAGAACTGGCCGCCGCGGAAGACCAGGTGGTACGGGTCGACCTTGCGCTTCTCGGTCTCGCCCCGCTCCATCGTGTAATAGGTGAACTCGATCGTCTTGCGGCGGCTGATCGCGGTCTCGATCTTCGAGAGGCGCTGGGAGAGGTCGCGGCCGCCGGCGGAGGCGGTCATCGCCATCTCGACCGGGGCGCGCTCGCCCTCGCTGAGCGGGTTCGGGTGCCCCCAGGCAACCTGCTGCAGGGCCAGCCGCAGCGGCTCGGCGTAGGCGAAGCCGCCGTCGGTCAGCAGCAGCAGCGCCGTGCTTAGGGCGGCCAGCTCCTCGTCGGTGAATTTGATCGCGTCGAGGTAGAAGTTCTCCGGCGGCAGCGAGTACAGCTCGGCCTCGAAGAAGCCCTCGCCCGGCTTCTCGACCCCGAGCTGGATCCCGAGGCTCTCCAGCTCGGCTCGGTCCGCGTAGAAGCGCCGCGCGAACGCGTCGTCGTTCATGTCGCTGTACCCCTCCACCTCCCGCTTGATCTCGAGCGCCGACACGGGCCTGCCTTGGGCCATCAGGAACGAGATCAACGAGAGCTGGCGAATCAGCTTCTCGGTGTCCTTCGCCACGCGTCGCAGGATAGTCTGCGGCCGTCACCATGGACATTCTGCGCAACCTCTTCGGCAGCCTTACTTCCGGCATTATCCGGCTCCTGGTCACGGTCGGGATCCTCGCCGCGGCCTATTTCTTCATCGTCAAGCCGGTCCTGAACACGACCGACAAGGCGATCGACAACGCCAACAGGTCCTTCGAAAAGTCGTTCGGGACCAAGGGAACCGACCTGACCGACATCTCCGGGACGATCGAGGACGTCAACCGCAAAATCCAGCGCGAAATCCGCCACTCCTTCCACATCGCGAAGAAAGAGGGCAATCCGAAGCGGCTGGTCAGGTGCGTCCAGCACGCCGCCGGGGACGTCCACCGAATCCAACGCTGCACCGTGAAGTTCTGAGCTAGCTCAGGCGGCGCGTTGGCCGAAGTACGCGGAGCCTGAGAGCGCCCGGTCGAAGCCCGACCAGGACTCGCCGGCGGGGAGCTGGCGCTCGAGCCGGTCGAAGCTGCCGAGGCGGCCGCCGAGGTTGTCGATCATGTGGACGAGGACGGCCTCGCGGGTGGCGGGGACGACCGGCGAGCCATGCTCGAGCTGGCCGTGGTGGCTGAGGATGATGTGCAGCACGCACCGGGCGAGGCTCGGATCGAAGCCGGGAATGTCCTCGATCCGGCGGCGCACCAGGTAGTAGCCGAGCGGGATCTCGCCCTGCAGGCGGCCGAGGTCGGTGAGGTCGATCGCCAGCGCGTCGTCGTTGTAGGCCTCTGTCTTGCCGATGTCGTGCAGGAGGGCGCCGGTGACGGCGACGTCGCGGTCGATGCCGGGGAAGAAGTTGGCCGCGGCGCTGACCGCCTGCGCGACCGAGAGCGTGTGCTCGAGCAGCCCGTGGCGGTAGGCCTGGTGGTAGACCTTCGCCGCCGGCGCCTCGCTGAAGCGGGCCCAGGCCTCGCTGCCGGGGGCGAAGAAGAGGTCGAGCAACGTCGTCAGCTGCGGGTCCTGGATCGTTGCCAGCAGCGCCCGCAGGTCCTGCTCGAGCAGCTCCAGCGAGGCCTGGGACTCGGGCGCCAGGTCGTCGGGGTCGTACTCGCCCGGTTGCGCCTCGCGCAGCTCCGCGACCTTGATCTTCGCCCCCCAGCGCTCGCTGTCTTCGAAGACGCCGGTGACGAAGACCGCCGAGCCGGTGGCGCTGCGGGCGTAGCGCGCCTCCGCCTCCTCCCAGCAGACCGCCTCGGCACTGCCGCTGGCGTCGCCGACCGAGAGCCGCAGCCAGGGCTCGCCGTTGCGCTTGCGCCGCAGCTCGCGCTGGCGCACCGCGTAGACGCCGGACACGCGCTGACCGTCCTCGAGCTCCCGCAAGGGGACCCGCATCGAGACCAAACCGTCAAGTCGAGTCTGCTCTTCCATCGCGATTCAAAGTAGAGACGAAGGCGGACGACTTTGAGGGCGCCTAGAGGACGCTTCCCAGCCAGTGGCCGAGGGCCACGGCGGCGAAGCCGGCGACGAGCGAGAGGCCGACGTCGAGCCAGGCCAGATCGGCGCGGCCGGCGGCGGCAAGCCGGTGCGAGTCGAGCATCCAGGTGGAGAAGGTCGTGTAGGAGCCGATGCCGCCGCCGGCGACGATCGTCAGCGCCTCGCCGTGCAGGGCCAGGCCGGCGACGAGCCCGAGGGCGAAGGCACCGCTGAGGTTGACGGCGAGGATCCCGAGCGGGAACTCGCTGCCGGCGCGGGCGGCGATCTCGGCGTCGATCGCGAAGCGGGCCGCGGCGGCGGCGCCGCCCAGCAGCCCGACCGCGACCCAGCCCAGCGGGGTCACGCCGTCGCCTCCGGCCGCCGCTCGAGCGCGATCCCGAGGCGGAGGCAGAGATAGCCGCCGACGAGCGTCGCCCCGCAGTACGCGGCGGCCAGGGCAAGGAAGCCGCCGTCGACCAGCTCGTACAGCTCGAGCTGCAGGGTCGAGAAGGTGGTCAGGGTGCCGCAGAGCCCGATGCCGAGGAAGGGATGGCGCAGGCTCTCCCCCGGCTGCTCACGGAAGAGCGTGAAGAAGTAGCCGAGCAGCAGCGCCCCGGCCATGTTCGCGGCGAAGGTCGCCCAGGGCCACTGACCGGGGCCGGTCGAGGCCAGCTCCACCAGGCCGACGCGGATCAACGCCCCCGCGACCCCGCCGAGGTAGATAGCCGCCAGCTTGCGGGGGTCGTGCGGCAGCGTGCGCATCGCCCGCAGTATCCAGGCGCGGCCGGAACCCTAGGCTTGCCGCGTGAAGGCAATGGCGAGAGACGCGGTCGCGGTCGCATCCGCCCTCGCCGCCTACCGCGGCCGCGTCGTGCCACAGGTCCGGGGCGAACTGATGGGCTGGCGCCGCCTCACGAACTCGATCCCGGACCCGAAGCTGCGCGCTCAGGCGCGCGCCGCAATCGACCAGAAGAGCCTCAACGTCGAGGCGACGGCGGTCTTCGCGACGCTCCCGCCTCGCTCCCACCGCGCTCATGCCCTGAGGGCGATGGTGGCGCTGCAAGTGGCGATCGACTACCTCGACTCGCTGGGAGAGCAGCCCGCGGCCGAGCCGCTCGCCAACGGCCTGCAACTGCACCGGGCACTGGTTGCCGCGGTGACGCCGGGTGCGGACGCGGAGGACTGGTACCGCCACCACGCCCAGCGCGAGGACGGCGGCTACCTCGATGCCCTGCTCGCGGCCTGCCAGCAGGGCCTGGCGGCGCTGCCGGCCCGCGCCGCGGTGCTGGCCAGCGTCCAGCGGGCGGCGCGGCGCTGCGGCGAGGGCCAGAGTCATACCCACGCGGCCGCTGCCGCCAGCAGCTCGCAGGCCGGCCCCGGCCAACTCGAGACCTGGGCCCGCAGCCTCGGCGCGCCCGCGGTCTACCGCTGGTGGGAGGTCGCCGCCGGCGCCAGCTCCTCGGTCGCCGCCCACGCCCTGATCGCCGCCGCCGCGGACCCCGCGACCTCCCCGGCGGAAGCGGAGCTGATCGACGCCGCCTACTTCCCCCCGATCGGCGCCCTCACCGTCCTCCTCGACGACCTGATCGACCGCGACGAGGACGCCCGCGCGGGCGCCCACAGCTACATCGCCTATTACCGCGACGGCGGGGACGCCGCCAACCGCCTCGACCTGCTCGCCCAGCTCGCGGGCGCGGCGCTCGCCCCGCTGCGCCATCGCCATCGCCACGCCGCGATCCTCGCCGGCGTCGTCGGCTTCTACCTCAGCGCCGAGCAGGCGGAGACGCCCTACGCGCGGCCAGCCCGGGCCCGGCTGCTCGGCTCGGCCGGCCCCGCGGTGCGGCCGATCGTGGCCGTCATGCGACGCCGGCGCAAACGGTCCGAAGGCGAAGTAAACGCCTCCGGACCCTGACGTTTGCGTCCTGCTGAACCGTGGCCGCCCGGGGAAGAGCGGGACGGTCCCCTAAATAGGAACACACACGGACCAAATGGTCAAGGGTCTTCTGCGCGCGACTCCGCGATCCGGTTCGACCATTCCTGCGCCTCGGCGAAGCCGAGGTAAGGGAGCAGTGTCAGCAGCACCAGCTCCGGTCGCAGCTCCTCCAGGCGGTCGAGCCTGCCGATGCGTATGTGGTCGCCGACCAGGCCGACGACGCTGGCGACCAGGGCCTCGTCGGTGGAGCCGGGCAGGCGCGTCCCGACCGGGGCTTTGATCTGGATGAACCCGGCGAGCCGCCCGATCACCCGCTCGTAGCGACGGGTGGAGCCGGCGTCGGCAGCGGCGTCGACCGTCAGCGCTCTGACGACGATCGGGTTCTCAATTGCGAAGTCCACCCCGGCGTAGATCCCGGCGGCGATCTGCGCCGGCCACTCCGTTTCCTCCGCGCAGGCGCTCAGGACCGCGGTCTCGAGACCGGCGAGGACGAGTGGGAATTCGCCATCGCTCGAAGCCGCCTCATCGCGGCCGCTCGCTTCCCCGTTTGACCCCGTCACGTCCCCACGCCTGACCGTTCTCGAATTGAGACATTAACAGACCAGACAGCGTGTTTTTTTCGGTCAGCCGTCGGGCGTCAGGCGTGGCAGGACCGGGTGATCCCGGTCTCGATTTTGCTGCCGTCTTCCAGGGTGTAGGTCGAGCGGGCGAAGGAGAAATAACCGGTGGTGACCCTGGGCGGAATCGGACAGGCCGCGCTGAGATAGCTGTGGCTCTTGCCGCGGTAGGAGAACTGGCGCGCGAAGGTCATGTCGAAGCGCGCGAAGTGCGGCCAGGGGCCAAGCTCGCGCGAGAGGACGGCGGAGAGCCTGGTCCCGAAGCGGCCGTTCGCGTGGCTGATGACGAAGGGCAGGACGATGACGGTCAGCTGTTTGAGCGCAAAGGCGTGGAGGAACACCGCCCGCTGGCCGCCTAGCCTGCCGTTGAAGGCGAGCAGGTCGGCATCGACCCTGAATGGCGTCTGGTCCGGCAGCAGCACCTCCGCTTCGATCTTGCCGGAACCGACCAGCGCCCCTTCGCAGACCTGCAATGCCTGTTTGGGCGTGGTGTCGCGCAAGCGCGAGAGCGGGCAGGTCGGCAGGCCGCGGGTGTTGATGATCCCCTGCACGGGCAGGCCCAGCTCGATTTCCGTGACGCGCGGGAGCGTCTGCCCGTCGGCCGTCTCCAGGCTGCCTTCGAGATGAACCCGCACCGGCGCCGGTTCGCGGCGCGGCAGCTTGATCGGCGAGAAACCGCCGCGGAGCGAGGCGATCACGTTGCCGTACTGGGAGCGCTCGCCGCGTGCAATGCCGGCGCCCAGGCCCGCCAGCAGGGCAACGGCAGCGACGGCGCACAGCGCGCTCGTCCCCGCCCTGCCCGCCAACCCCCCTGGGCTCATCCGAATCTGGAGAACTTGAAGCTGCAGTAGTCGAAGCCGAAGGCGAGAACGGTGTTGTTGGCGAGGTTGCCGTTGTGGATGAAGCGAGCGATCAGGCGCTGGGCCGGGATCGGATGATCGGCATGCAGCTGAACCGGGATCTGCTTGATATAGCCCTCCTGAGCCTTCAGATAGCCGAACCACTTTTCCAGCTTGACGGCATCCGCTTCCGGCTGGGGGACGGCGAGCAGGTTCTTCACGGTGCCGCTGAAGATCGTGTACGCGGCGCTGAATTTATTCGCGGCAGCGTCAAAACGTTCGGCCTGGATTGCGGCCCGGGAGCCCTTCATCGCCTTTTGGGTCGCCTGGACGTCGGGCTTGCAGATCGCCTCGAGCTGGCTCACGTATTCCTCGCGCGTCGGCGCTTCGGCTGCGCTCGCGCTGGTGCCGGCGACGAGCAGCGACATTCCCACGATTGCGGTCGCGATCCAGGCCCAGCTGTGCTTGGTTCTCACAGGTTCCATCCTCCGCTCCCTCTCTGAGTTTTCAGCCTATGCCTCGGTCGTGCCCGGTCTAGGATTAAGAACGCTTCGGCGCGGAAGGATGCGGTCGAGGAGCGGGGGGACGTGCCACACCCGGTCCCCGATCAGCAGCATCAGCGCCGGCAGCAGGACGATTCTGACGATGGTGGCGTCGAGCAGGATCGCCACGGTCAGGCCCACGCCCATCTGGCTCACGGTAGCGACCGGCGCCGCCGCGAAGGAGATGAAAACCGCGGCCATGATCGCCGCGGCGCCGGTGATCACCCCGGCCGTCTTCTCCAGGCCGAACTGGATCGCCGCCCGATTGTCGCCCTCGACCTCGTAGCGCTCGCGCATGCGGGCGATCAGGAAGACGGCGTAATCGATCGAAAGGCCAAAGGTGACGCCGAAGATCGCGGCCGCGCCGACGGTGTCGATGTAGGGGTGGCCGCCGAGCGGATAGCCCGCGGGGATCTTGCAGACGAGGCTCATCACGCCGATCGCCGCCGCCACCGAGGCGAAGTTGAGGCAGACGGTGAGCAGCGCCAGCAGCGGCGCCCGCAGGATGAAGACGAGCGCCAGCAGGGTGAGCAGGACGAAGGCGCCGACGACCAAGGGCAACCGATCCTCGGTCGCTTCGCCGTAGGTGTTGAGCAGGGCGGCGCCGCCGGCGACCTCGGTGCGCAGGCCGCCGCGCTGGCCGAGCAGCTCGGCATCGTCCAGCAGGCGAGCGCCGACCTCGCGCGAGCCCTCGGTGTTGAAGGCATGGGTGGAGACGACCACCATCCGCGCCGCCTGCCCGCCCTGGTCGACGCTGACCGCCTCGCCGGCTTCGGCACGCGACTGTGGTGGCGCCCCGTCGAGAGCAGAGAGGACGAAGTAGCCGGAGTCGAAGAGCTGGGGCGAGTCGCGGCGCAGCTGCCGGGCTTCGAGAGCAAGCGGCGACGCGATCGCCGAGACCCCGATGCCGGCGCGGCGCAGTTTCACCTGTAACGGATAGGAGCGTTGGAAGCCTTCCGAGAGGCCGTTTTGCAGGGCCCCTGCGCCTCCCTGCAACTGGATCAGCCCGCCGGCGAGCCGTTCGGCTCCGTCCCCGAGCCGCTGCAGGCCGCTGCTGAGCCCGCCGGCCGCCCCGGAAAGCTTGCCCACCCCCGCTTCCAGCCGTCTGCCGCCGGGGACGAGCCGGTTGAGGCCGCCGTTGAGGACATTGGCAACTTCGCGCAGGCGCCGCACTTCGTCACGGTCGAGGGCGATGGTGCGGGCGAGGATGCGAGCCTGTTCGGCTGCCGGCGCCAGGCTGGGGTCGGTGGCGGCGTCGCGTTCCAGCTGGCTGGCGAGCCGCCGTGCCCGAGCGAGCCCGCCGCCGCGCAGTCGTGGCAACAGGGAGCGCAGACCGAGGGTCAGGGTCAGGCTGGCAACCGAGGCTTTGCGCTGCCCTTCGCTCAGCCGTTCGCTGCCGTCCCGCAGGCGCCCGATCGCGGCGGTCGCTTCTTCGCCGCGTTCGGCGGCGCGGCCGAGTTCCTGCGCGATCAGCCCGGCGCCGGCGGCGGCGCGTTCAGAGCCCGCGGCCAGCAGGCCGCTGCCCTCTGCTCCTTCGGCGATCCCGCCGCGCAGCTGCCGCACCGCGCGCGCCGCCCGGCGCAGCCCGGGTCCGAGCCGCTCCAGCTTGTCGATGCCGCCCCCGCCCGGCGAGGACAGTTTCGCGCCCATCGACCGCAGCGGCGCCGTCCGCCGTGCGAGTGGACCCGGTCCGATCACCGCTCGCACGCCTGGCTCGGAGGCGATCCGGCGCTGCCAACGGGCAAGCAGTGCGAGCTTCTTCGAGGTCGTGATCGGCCCGCGACCGGTGGCGGCGACGAGGACGAAGGGCGCCTCCCAACCCGGTCCCACGGAGCGGTCGATCGTCTCGGCGTCCTTGCGCGCCTGGTTGGAGGTCGGCAGCTCGTCGACGCCGGGGGCGCCGGTGCTGAAGCCGAGGACCGGCAGGATCAACAGCAGCAGTGGAATCGCCACCAGGCAGGCCGCCAGAGCCGGGTTGCGCAATGCCGCCGTGGCGGCGCGGGCAACGGTGAAGCGCGGTTTGCCGGTCCGGCGCCGGCCGATCCTGCCGGCGTTGATCCGCGGCCCCAGCAAGGCCAGCAGGGGCGGCAGGGCGACGACCGAGATGAGGACGCTGATCATCGCCACGAGCGCCGTTGCGATCGCCAGTGAAAGCAGCAAGGTGCCCGGCTGCAGGAAGGCGGAGAAGACGAGCGCGACGATCAGGGTCAGGCCGGCGAACGCCGTGGTGCGACCGGCGCTGGCCCTGGCCGTCGCGGCCGCGTCCCAGGGACCGAGCCCACCCTCCATCTCCTCGCGAAAGCGGGAGACGATCAGCAGCGAGTAATCGACCCCCAAGGCCAACCCCATCATCGTGCAGACGACCAGCGAGAGCGAGTCGATCGTCATCACCGAGCTGAGCAGAGTCAGCGAGCCACGGCCCGCCAGCACGGTCAGGGCCCCGAAGGCGAGCGGGATCGCCGCCGCGACCACCGAACGGAAGACCAGCAGCAGAACAAGCACCAGCAGCGGTGCCGCCAGCAACTCGGCCCGCTCGGTCGCGTCGAGCGATTCCTCCTGCAGTGCTTTGGCGATCGTCGCGAAGCCCGACTGGGTAACCGCTACCGGGGCATGGACCGCTGCCAGCGTCCGTTCCAGCGCCGGCACCGTGTCCCGCATTGCCTGCGCCAGGGGGACGTGGAAGTCGACCACGACGAGCGCCTTGCCCGGACCGGGGCGGAGACCGTCGACGGCGCCGCGATCCCAGGCGGATATGACCGTCGCGTCTTCCTCCCGGCGTAGCTTCGCGACCAGCCGCGGCCCCTGACGGTCGATCGCCTTGGCCGGGCCGCGCAGCAGGACGATGAACGGCGAGGAGTCGCCGAAATGGCTCCTGGCCAGGCTTTCGCCTTCGGCGGCCGGAGTCCCGGGGACCTCCAAGGTGAGCGGCTCCAACTTGTCCTCGACGTTGAGGCCAAGCACGCCAAGCACCGCGCAGCCAAGCAGAACGGCGATAAGGCCCGCGAGGGGCCATCGGCGCTTCACCGACCGCTATTCCCTCCCATTGGCAGGGAGTTTAGTGAGGAACCAAGCTGTCGGGCGACTCCGTGGCCGAAAAGCCGCGCCCGCGGTTTGGCGGCCTGGGCAGCCGCTGGCCCGTTCCTAGTCGCGCGTCCGCCTGAAGGCGAGCGTCTTCGTCACGGCGCTGGCGGGCTCCCCGGAGCGCGGCGCGAAGGCGGCCCGGGCCCGGATGAGGAGGCGCCCGCTTTTGCTGCGCGTGAGCGCGCGCTCGCCGGGCCGGCTCAAGCGAAGCCGGAGGACGGCGGAGCCAGCGCCGGAGAAGGCGAGCTCGGCCGGCCGCAGCCCCTGGCCGACCACCGTCAGCGTCCCCGCCGCGGGCACGGTCGCAGGCAGGGCGACAACGCCTCGCTTCGCGCTCGCTTGACCCAGCACCAGATTGGGGGGCGCAACGGCCGCGGCCATTGGGGCACGCTTTCCTCCGCCCTCCGCCGTGGCGCTGCCGCGCGATGCGTTGAGCGCTGGCGGGGCAACCGCGAATTCCGCGTTGACCGCCGTTGCGGCGCTCACTTCCACCTGGCAGGCGCCGGTGCCCGAGCAGGCGCCCGACCAGCCGGCGAACTCAGAGCCCGGGTCTGGCTTCGCGGTCAGT
>DASYKN010000057.1:0-21720 GCA_035995325.1 Solirubrobacterales bacterium | reverse complement strand
CTCGGTCCAGCCCTTGTCGTCGAGGACCAGCGGGGTGCGGCTGACGTGGGAGTCGCTGCGGGCGTCGATGTTGCCGGCCGCCAGCGCCTCGGTCGCGTCCTGGCCGACGGTCTCGAGGATCGAGCCGGAGATGCCTTTGCGGGCCGACGCCGGGATCTTCTCCCAGTCGCTGGCGCTGAAGAAGGCGCGCTCGGTGGCGCGGTAGAAATGCTCGACGGCGCCGCGGCGGGGCTCCGTTTTGACCAGTTCGACGCAGTCGTACTCGAGCAGGGTCTTGACGTGGTAGCTGACGTTGCCGAGCGGCTCGCCGAGTTCCTGGGAGAGCTGATTGGGGCTCGAGACGCCCTTGTGAAGCGAGGTGAGGATCCGAACCCGCAGCGGGTGGGCGAGCGCCTTCGCAAGCTGCTGGGTGATCCCCTCGGGGGAGGTCTTGGTTTGGGCCACGGGAGGTTTCTCCGATCGTTGGGGGCCGGGGCGGGGGTGGCTCGGGGCGGCAATTCCACCCCGGTTCGTAGATCAAGTATTCCAAAACGCTCCGTCGGTTCCGCGGTCAAATGCCTTTTCCAATGCGAAAAGCTCGAAACGAAAGGCCGTTTCTGGGAACAATCAGAGCAACGAGTGAACCTCTTTCACCAAAAAAGTGGTCTTATCCATGCGCACCCGCTGCCCCGAGGCGCCTGGCCGAGACCGCTTTGGGATGGCGGGTGCGCTTAGTTCGCGCCGCGCTGGGGGAGAGATCGAGGGCGCCGGCTCCTTGGCCGGCCGATGAGCGTCTGGACCGTCCGGAGCCCGAGATGAAGCTGGAGCTGGCCCAGGTCGCCTCTGCCTGGCCGCTGGGCGCGTCGCTGGCGGCGATCGCCGCGCAGGGGCTTTACGCCGGGCGCCGCCGGACCGCCCTGAACCGAGCGCTGCACGAGGTGCGGCGGCCACTGCAGGCCCTGGCCTTGACGGCTCCGGCGGTGGGGCCAGGGCAGGAGCCCGCGATCCTCGGCTCGGTGCAGATGGCGGCCACGGCGCTGGCGCAGCTCGAGCGCGAGATCAACGGGTCGGGTGCGGCGCCGGAGCGGCGACCGCTCCTGGGGCGACAGCTGGCCGGCGCGGCGGTCGCGCGCTGGCAGGCGCGGACGGCGCTGTCGGGCCGTGGCCTCTCGCTGCGCTGGCTGGCCGGGGGCGCAACCGTCGACGGCGACCGCGATCAGCTGGCCGCGGCCCTGGACAACCTGATCGCCAACGCGATCGATCACGGCGGCGGCGAGATCCTCGTCGAGGGCCGCCCCGCGTCCGGTGGGCTGGAGATCGCCGTGACCGATTCGGGCTCCGGTTCGCAACCGCGGGCGCGACGCCGGTATTCGGCTCAGCTGATCGCCCGGCTCAGCGGCCGCCGCCGTCACGGCCACGGGCTGCGCGTCGTCAGGAAGACGGTCGCCGCTCACGGCGGCGACTTTCGGCTGCGCTGCTCGGAGCGAGGGACCGAGGCTGTATTGGAGCTGCCGCTCGGCGTCAGGGGTCGGGGATGAGCCGCCGGGGCCGGGCGGTCGCCTTCGTTCTGGCCGCGGCCTGCGCAGCCGCTGCCGCCGCGGCGATCGCCGACGGCTATGGCGCCAGCGTCGCCCGCGGCTACGGCGCCCTGCGGTCGGTGGTGGTGGCCAGCTCCCCCCTTCAGGCCGGCCAGCCGATTGGCCCGGCCGAAGCCTCCTCCGGGCTTGAGCTGCGCCGGGTTCCTGCCCGCTTCGTCCCGCCTGGCGCCCTGACCAGCGCCGCCGCGGCGATCGGCCTGGCACCAGTCGCCCGGGTCCCGGCTGGCGCGTACCTGCTTGCCACCCAGCTGCGGGCGCCCCGGCCGGAGGCTGGCGATGCGCTTGGGCTGAGCCAGGGGCGCCATCCGGTCGAAATCTCGGTCAGTGGCGCGGCAGCGTTGCTGCTCGAAGGCGACCGCCCGAGCGGCGAGCGAGTCGATGTCGTGGTGACGACCGAACCGAGCGGATCCGGCCAGGGAAAGACCTACGTCGCCGCCGCGGCGGTGCCGCTGCTGGCGCTCGGACCCGGGCCCGGGGGCATCGAGGCGGAAGGCGTCGCCGCGGCTACGCTCGGCCTCAGTCGCCGCCAGGCTCTGCGGTTGATCGCGGCTGAGAGCTTCGCCCGCCAGATCACCCTTTTGCCAAGGGGCTGAGCGGTGGCGGCGCGGGAGCGGCACGTCGCCGAGTTGGCCGCCCAGCTGCGCGGGCGCCTGCTCGAGCGGCGCCGGGCGGAGGCAGCGCGAGGACGCGAGGGCGCTGGCGACCTGACCGAGGCGGTGCGGAAGCTGGTTGAGGAAGAGGCAGCCCTGCTCGCGCCGGTTGCCCGCCAGGAGATCGCCGCCCGGATCGTCCGCGACAGCGTCGGCCTCGGCCCGCTCGAGCCACTGCTCGCCGATCCGGCTGTGGAGGAGGTGATGGTCAACGGGCCGGGCATGGTCTTCGTCGAGCGCGCCGGCCGGGTCGAGGCCACCGCGGTGGCCTTCGCCGACGAGGAGGAGCTGCGCAACGCGATCGAGCGGATCCTGGCCCCACTGGGGCGCCGCGTCGACGAGCTCAGCCCGATGGTCGACGCCCGCCTCGGCGACGGCTCGCGGGTCAACGTCGTGATCCCGCCGCTGGCGATCGACGGGCCGCTGGTCTCGATCCGGCGCTTCGGCGCCGAGCGGCCGGGCCCGGCCGAGCTGGTCGGCCTCGGGACCCTCACCCCGGCGCAGGCGCGGTCGCTCGAGGCGGCGGTGGCGGCGCGGCGCAGCGTCCTCGTCAGCGGCGGCACCGGCTCCGGCAAGACGACGCTGCTCAACGCGCTCTCCAGCTTCATCGCGCCGGCCGAGCGGGTGGTGACGATCGAGGACGCGGCCGAGCTGCGGCTGCAGCAGCCCCACGTGGTGCGCCTGGAGAGCCGGCCCGCCGGCGTCGAGGGCCGGGGGGAGGTGTCGATCCGCGACCTCCTGCGCAACTCGTTGCGGATGCGCCCCGACCGGATCGTGATCGGCGAGGTACGTGGCGCCGAGGCGCTGGATCTGCTCACCGCTCTCAACACCGGCCACGACGGGGCGCTCTCGACGATCCACGCGAACTCGCCCGCCGACGCCCTGGCGCGGCTGGAGACGCTGGCGCTGATGGCGGGGGTGGGGCTGCCGCACGCGGCGATCGCCGAGCAGGTCCGGCGCGGTATCGACCTCGTCGTCCATCTCGAGCGCCGGCCGAGCGGCGCCCGCGTCGTCACCGAGATCGCCGAGGTGGCGCCGGCCGCTGGAGCCGGCGCCGTGCGCGGGCTCGACCTCGCCTAGTGGCGGACGCGCTGCCAGCCCTGGTCGGCGCCGCGGCCGGCGGCCTGCTGGCGCTGGCGGCGCGCGAGGCGCTGCTGGCCAGTCCGGCCGCCGCGCGCTGGCTGCGGCTGGCCTGGGAGCCGTTGCGGCGGGCGGGCCGCGAGGGCTACGCGCCGTCGACTCTCGAGCGCCGCCGGCTCGCCGCGCTCGGCACCGCCGCCCTGGTCGGGGCCGGTTGGCTCCTGGCCGGGCTTGCCCTCGCCCTGCCGCTCTCGGTCGCCGGCCCGGCGCTCGCCGCCTGGACGATCTCCAGCCGGCGGCGGCGTTACCGCGCCGCGGTCGAGCGGTCGCTGCCGGAAGTCGCGACCGCGATCGCCGACTCGCTCAGCGCCGGCCGCTCATTGCGAGCCTCGCTGCCGGCGGCCGCGAGCTCACTCGACGGCCCACCCGCGGTCGAGCTGTCGCGGCTGGGCGCCGAGCTGGAGCTTGGCGCCGCGACGGCGGAGGCGGTGGCAGCCTGGCGGCAGCGGCTCGGCTCCGAGCGGGTCGACGCCTTCGCCGCCGCCCTGCTCAGTCAGCAACTCGCCGGCGGCGACTTGGCCGGCCTTCTGCGCCGCTTCGCCGCCGGCGCGGCCGAGCGCGACCGCGCCGCCGAGGACGCTCGTTCGGCGACCGCGCAGGCGCGCTTCACCGGCCTGCTGGTGGTGGCGATGCCGAGCGGCGGCGCCCTCTTCGCGGAGCTGATCCAGCCCGGCTTCGTCGCCAAGCTGCTCGGCTCGCCGGCGGCGGCGATGTTGCTGGCCTGCGCGGCCGCCCTTCAGGTCGTCGGCTTCGTCGCGATCAGGCGGCTCTCGCGGGTGGTCGAGTGAGCGGCGCTGGAGCGCTGGCGGCAATCGCCGTGCTGCTCGGGTTCGCCGCCGCGCGCGAGCTGATCGCGAGCGCCGGCCGCGAGCTGCCGGCGCTGCCGTTCGGCCTCAGCGGCCGCTCGGCCCAGGCGGCGTTGCGGCTCGGGCTGCCGCGGCGGCTGCGGCGGGCCGGCCTGGAGGCGCGGCTCCCGCTCGCCGCCGTGCTGGCAGCGAAGCTGGTCGGCGCCGTCTGCGGCGCCCTCCTCGCCCTGGTCGCGGCGCCGGCGGCGCCGGGGCGGACCGCGTTGCTGGTGGCGGTCGCGATGCCGGCGGCCGGCTTCCTCGTGCCCGATGCCCTGCTCGAGCGCCGAGCGCGCCGGCGCCGACGACGGCTGCTGCTGGCGCTGCCCGACGCGCTCGACCTGCTCGCGGTCAGCGCCGGCGCCGGCCGCGGCCCGGCTGCGGGGCTGGAACAGCTGGCGCGCGGCGGCGAGGGGCCGCTGGCCGAGGAGCTGCGGGTGACCGGCGCCGAGCTTTCCGCGGGGACGCCGCTTGCTGCTGCGCTGGGCTCGCTGCGGGCGAGGGTTCCCGGCGGCGAGCTGGCGGCGCTGGTCGCCGCGATCGAGCGCTCGCGCCGTTTCGGCTCGCCGCTGGCCGAGCAGCTGCGCCAGCAGGCCGGCGCCCTGCGTCGCGACAGCCGCCGTGCGGTCGAAGAGCTGGCCGCTCGCGCCGCGCCGAAGATCCAGCTGGTCGTCGCCCTGGTCCTGGTTCCCTCGGTCCTGCTGATGATCGCCGCGGCGTTGATCGCCAACGCCGGCACCCTGCTCTCAGGGTTTTGAAGCCGCCCCCGGACCGGGAGCGGAGGAAGCGGCGCTTACTCGAGCGCCTCTTCGCGCAGGCGCGCGGCGACGGCGGTGGTGGCGAGGCGGACCTCGTCCAGCTCCTCGGCCTTCTTCTTGTGGCCGCTGACGTAACAGCAGAGGGTGCCGTCGACCAGCTCGAAGGCGAACTTCGTCGGGGCGCTGTCGGTCAGCCAGACGATGAAGGTGGGGGAAAAGAGCTGGCGCAGCCAGTTCGCGTCCTGGCCCTTGCCGGCGAAGATCTCGTACTTCTCGTCCAGCACCTCGCTCTCGAGCTTGACCCGTTCTTTGGAGCGGCGGAAGGCGTCCTCGAGCTTCTCCAGGGCCCGTAGACCGAACTTGCGCTGGCAGTACAGCTCCGGGACGAAGGGCACGCACTCGGGGACCGGGACCAGGCCGACCGTGTAGCGGTAGTAGTTGGTCTGGCGGTTGCCCTCGCTGTCGGTCGTCTCGTCCTCATAGGTATAGAGAGCGAGGATTCCTTCGACGCCGTCGGCGAAGGGGCCGGAGAGGGTGCGCTCGGCGTAGCGGTCGTCGCCCTTGCGCAGCAGCGGCGTCGTCGGCGGCAGCGGCGCCCGGCCACCGAGTTCGAGCCCATGCTCCTGCGCGTAGACCTGGAAGAAGGCGTCCTCGGCGCGCGAGTCGGCGATCGCGAAGACAACCAGCAGCGAGAGCAGGAGGACGGCGATGGCGGCGCCGCCGCCGATCGCGGCACCGACGAAGACCACGGCGGCGATGCCGGCGGCGACCGTGAAGCCGAGGATCAGGGCCCAGGTCAGCTTGCTGGAGAGCAGGCGCTTGAAGTGGTAGCCGCGGAGGTCGTTGGCGTCGTCGGGGGGAGCGGCTGCTTCGGGCGGGCCGGCTGCATCGGGCGGGGTCACCGGCCGAACCTACCGGGCGCGGGCGGATGCAAATGGGCTTGCAGAGGGAGGGCGTGTTGCAAAGTGGGGGAGTGTGGGTTATTGTGGCGCCCGAGTTGAAGCCCAGGACCGGGGTGGTGAGGCTCCTCCCACCTCATCACTCCGGTCCCAACTCTTTTCCTGGTCCGCCCTCCCGCTCAGAAAGGACTCGCCGAGGTGGCATTTCGGGGTCTCTACGAGCACAGTCTCGATTCCAAGGATCGACTCACGGTTCCCTCGCGGTTCCGCGCTTCCCTCGCTGACGGAATCGTTCTCTCCAAGGGCTTCGACCCCTGCGTCTGGGTCCAGACCACCGCCGCGTTCGAGCAGCTCTCGGACCGCTTCCTCTCGCCGCACAGCCCCTTCGGGCATGACGCGCGCCAGCTGCGCCGCCGCTTCCACGGCGGCTCCTTCGACGAGAAGCTCGACTCCGCCGGGCGCATCCGCGTGCCCAAGCCGCTGTTGGAGCACGCCGGCCTCGACGGCAACTGCGTCGTGATCGGGGCGGGGGAGTACCTGGAGATCTGGGACGCCGAGGCCTGGGCCAAGCAGGAGGAGGAGCTGGACGCCGCCGCTCCCGAGATCGCCGAGGGGCTTGCCGGCGCCGGCGCCGCGTGATCATGAGACTTCATGCCGAGCCAATCTCCATCTCCTACGGTCGCGAGCCCCAGCCCGGCAGCATCGAGCCGATGACCCACGAGCCCGTACTCGCCCCGGAGCTGACCTCGCTGCTGGCGCCCGAGCCGGGCCAGACGGCGGTCGACTGCACCTTCGGCGCCGGCGGCCACGCCCGCCGCATCGCCGCCCAGCTGGGCTCGACCGGGACCCTGATCGCGATCGACCGTGACCCCGCGGCCGAGGGCCGCTTCGCCGAGTTCGCGGCCGAAGCGCCCTGCCGCACCCGCTTCATCGGCGCCGACTTCGCGGAAGGTCTCCGCACCCTGAACGGCGAAGGCTTACGCCCAGAGATGGTTTATGTAGACCTCGGAATGTCGTCGATGCAGGTGGATTCGTGGGAGCGAGGCTTCTCCTATGCCTATGACGCGCCGCTCGACATGCGCATGGACACGCGCCAGGAGTTCGACGCCGCCGACCTCGTCAACGAGTGGCCGGAGTCGCGGATATCGCAGGTCCTGCGCCACTTCGGCGAGGAGCGCTACGCCGGCGGCATCGCCCGCGAGATCGTCCGCCGGCGGCCGCTTCGCACCACTTCGGAACTCGTCGCCGCGATCAAAGCCGGGATGCCGACCGCTGCCCAGTTCGGCGGCGGCCACCCGGCCAAGCGCAGCTTCCAGGCGATCCGAATCGCCGTCAACGGCGAGCTCGACTCGCTCGACGAGGCGCTGCCGCTGGCCTGGGAGATGCTCGCGCTCGGCGGCCGCTTCGGCGCGATCGCCTTCCACTCGCTCGAGGACCGGCCGGTGAAGCAGTTCCTGGTGGCGAAAGCGCGCGGCTGCGTCTGCCCGCCCGAGCTTCCCATCTGCGTCTGCGGCCACGAGCCGGAGGCGGAGCTGCTGACCCGCCGCGCCGTCGCGCCCGGCCCCGAGGAGGTCGAGTCCAACCCGCGCTCGCGCTCGGCCCACCTACGGGTGGCGCTGAAGATCGCCGAGGCGACGCCGCCGGGGGAGACGGGCTGATGGCCGTCGCCGCCCCCGCACGCAAGACCGCGCCGGCACCGGCGCCCTCGCGCACCTCGCCGCCGGCGCGCAAAGCTCCCGCTCGCAAAACGCCACGGCACTCGCCGCGGGCCAAGGCCGCCTCGGCCGGCGCCGCCGCGCCCGCCCGCCGGGCTCCGGCCCGCCGCTCTCCGAGCAACCGCGCCGTTGCCCGACCCGCCCCCCCGCGCAAGGCGCCCAGCCGCGCTCCCAGCCGCAGCAAGGCCAAACGCTCGGTCGGCGGTCAGCTGATCCCGCTCGCCGGCCGCACCGCGGTCGCCGTTGGCCAACTGCCGGACTCCGGCCTGGTCATGCGCATGACCCGCGGCCGCGCCTGGATCGCCGTCCTCGGGGTGCTGCTGGTCGGGATCGTCACCCTCAACGTGATCACCCTCAGCTTCGCCGCCTCGTCGGGCAAGATCGACGAGCAGATCACCAGCCTGGACCAGGAGAACTCGATCCTGCGCGGCCGCGACGCGCGGCTGACCAGCGTCGGCCCGGTGCGCACGGCGGCTTCCTCGCTGGGGCTGGCGATGCCGTCCAGCGAAGACGTCCGCGTGATCGCGCCCGGTCCTGACGACATCGCCACCGCGGCGCAGCGGCTCGCCGCTGCCGATCCGGGCTAGGGAGGCGCGCGGATGCGCTTGATCGAGCGCCGGGTCGGGCTTCTCTTCGCCGCTTTCCTGCTCTGCTTCGTGGTCATCATCGGGCGCGCCCTCTGGTTGCAGGGGGTGCAGGGCGGCGCCCTCGCCTCGGAGGCGATCTCGCAGCAGACCGAGACGGTGACGGTGCCCGGGCTGCGCGGCAGCCTGCTCGACCGCAGCGGCAACCAGCTCGCCTCCTCCGAGGACGCGGCGACGATCTACGCGACGCCCTACCAGGTGAAGAACCCGCCGCGGGCGGCGGACGAACTGGCCTCGATCCTCGACCTCAAGCCGAGCGAAGTCCTCGCGAGCCTGACCGCCGACTCCGGCTTCTCCTACGTCGCCCACAAAGTCAGCCTCGAACAGGCGGGCCGGATCGAACGGCTGAAACTGGAAGGGATCGGCGAGCTGCCCGACAGCCGCCGCACCTACCCGCAGGGCGAAATGGCGGGCCAGGTGGTCGGCGCGGTCGGCTCCGAAAACCAGGGCCTGACCGGGCTCGAGGCGGGCGAGGAATCGGTCCTCAGCGGCAGCGACGGCGAGCGGCGGATCGTCAGGGACGCGCTCGGCGAGCCGATCCGGCTGGAAACGGTGACGGAAGCCAGCGACGGCGAAGACATCCAGCTCACCCTCGACCCGCTGATCCAGAAGGAAACCGAGCGGGTCCTGGCCGGCGTCGGCGAAACCTACGCGCCGCAGGGGGCGACGGCGATCGTCATGGACCCGCGCAGCTCCAAGGTCCTGGCGATGGCGAGCTGGCCTCCGGTCGACCCCAACGACCTCTCCACGGCCAGCAACGAAGACCTCGTCAACCGCGCCACCGGGTTCACCTATGAACCGGGCTCGACCTTCAAGGCGTTCACGGTCTCGGCGGCGTTGGAGGAAAAACTGGTGACGCCGACCTCCTCCTTCGTGCTGCCGCCGAGCATCCAGGTCGCCGACCGCACGATCGAAGACGCCGAGGCGCGGCCGACCGAGACGATGAGCGTGGCCGAAATCCTCGCCCACTCCTCCAATGTGGGCGCGGTCACGATCGGGCTCGAGGTCGGCGCCGAGAAATTCAGCAAATGGATCTCCCGCTTCGGCTTCGGCAGCCCCACCGGGGTCCAGTTCCCAGCCGAGGAGCAGGGGATCGTGCCCGCACTCGACGAATACTCCGGCTCGACGATGGGCAACCTGCCGATCGGCCAGGGCCTGGCGGTGACGCCGATGCAGATGATGGCCGGCTACGCGGCGATCGCCGACGGCGGCATCCTCAAGCAGCCGCAGCTGATCGAACGGGTCGGCGACGAACCGGTCCACGAGCCGAAGGGGCACCGGGTGATCGACCCCGGCGTCGCCGCCCAGGTGCGGGAAATGCTCGAGGGGGTGCTGGCCGCGGGCGGAACCGCCTCGGAGGTCAGCGTTCCCGGCTACACGCTGGCGGGCAAGACCGGAACCGCGCAGGTGGCGGAAAACGGGACTTACTCCGAGACCAAATACGTGGCTTCATTCATCGGCTTTGCGCCGGCGCAGAATCCGCAGTTCCTGGCGGCGGTGATTGTGGACCAGCCGCAGGGGGATATCTACGGGGGGTCGGTGGCGGCGCCCGCCTTTGGGGATATCGCGGCGTTCTCGTTGCCCTATTTGGGTGTGCCGGCCGAATAGGGGCCGGGAGTCGGGTGCCCCTCGCGCTTGCTGGGTTTTTCGCCTTTAACGGGGTTTCTCTCGCTGAGCGGGTGGTGCGAAAATCAGGACGCCGCGCGCGCGAGGGGCACCCGACTCCCGGCCTAGAATCGGGGCGCGATGAGGGTTGACCAGCTGGCTGCGGAGGTTGAGGGGGCACGGATCGTGGGGGAGGGCTCGGTTGAGGTTGCCGACCTCGCCTATGACAGTCGTAAGGCTGGGATAGGGACGCTGTTCTTCTGCGTGGTCGGGGAGCGGGTGGATGGGCATGAGTTCGCGGCCCGGGTGGTGGAGGCTGGGGCCGTGGCGCTGGTGGTTGAGCGGGAGCTTGAGATCGGGGTGCCGCAGGTGGTGGTGCCCGATGCGCGGGCGGCGATGGCGCCGGTTGCGGCGCGGTTCTTTGGCGACCCGACGGCGGAGCTGCGGGTGGTGGGGGTGACCGGGACCAATGGGAAGACGACGACGGCGTTCCTGGCGCGGGAGATCCTCGAGGCGGCCGGTGTTTCCTGTGGGCTGCTGGGGACGGTGAAGCAGGTGGTCGCCGGAGCCGAGGAGGAGGTCGAGCGGACGACGCCGGAGGCGATCGAGCTGCAGCGGGCCTTCCGCCGCATGCTCGACGGCGGCGACCGCGCCTGCGCGATGGAGGTCTCCTCGCACGCGATGACCCTGCACCGGGCGGACGCGATCCATTTCGAGGTCGCCCTGTTCACCAACCTGACCCAGGACCACCTCGACTTCCACGCCGATATGGAGGACTACTTCCTCGCCAAGCGCAAGCTCTTCGAGTCCGGGCCGGGCACGGCGATCGTCAACGTCGACGACCCCTACGGGCGCCGGCTGGCGAAGGAATTCGACTGCCTCTCCTTCTCGGCCGAGGGCGGTGCGGCCGACTACGTGGCCCGCGAGGTCGGCTTCGACGCCGGCGGCGCCGAGTTCGTCGTCGCCGGGCCGGCGGGAGAGGTGGCGGTGCGGACCGGCCTGCCCGGCCACTTCAACGTCGCCAACGCCCTCGGCGCCTTCGCCGCTGCCGAGGCGCTCGGGGTCACTCCCGAGTCGGCCGCGGCCGGCCTCGGCAGTGGGGCGCGGGTGCCGGGGCGCTTCGAGCCGATCGACGAGGGCCAGGGGTTCGCGGTCCTGGTCGACTACGCGCACACGCCGGACTCGCTGGAGAACGTGCTGCGGGCGGCGCGGCGGCTGACCGTCGGACGGCTGATCTCGGTCTTCGGCGCCGGTGGCGACCGCGACCGCGGCAAGCGGCCGCAGATGGGCCGGGCCGGAGCGGAGCTGTCGGACCTGGCGATCGTCACCTCCGACAACCCGCGCTCCGAGGACCCGGCGGCGATCGTCGCCGAAGTGGTCGGCGAGAGTGGCGGCGAGGGGGTCGAGGTCGAGGTCGACCGCCGCGCCGCGATCGCCCTGGCACTGGGCCGGGCGCGGGCCGGCGACACCGTCGTCATCGCCGGCAAGGGCCACGAGCAGGGGCAGGAGTTCGAGGGCGGGCGCAAGGTCCCCTTCGACGACCGCGAGGTCGCCCGCGAGGAGCTGCGCAAGCTGGCGGGGGCGGCGTGAACCTCTCCCCGGCGGAGATCGCGACGGCGCTCGGCGCCAGGGTCGTCGCCGAGGGCGAGCCGGTGCCGCCGATCCGGGCCACGATCGACTCCGGCGCCAGTGGCGCCGGCGACCTCTTCTTCGGCCTGCGCGGGGCCAACCGCGACGGCGGCGAGTTCGCCGCCGCGGCGATCGCGGCCGGGGCCTGGGGCGTGGTCGCGCGTCCCGAGTACGCGGCCGGGCTCAACGGCGCCTGGGTCTTCGCCAGCGAGAACCCGCTGGCGGCGATGCAGGCGCTGGCCCGGGCCTGGCGCCAGGCGCTCGGCGCCCGCGTCGTCGGCGTCACCGGCTCGGTCGGCAAGACCTCGGTCAAGGACATCGCCCGGGCGCTGCTGCCGGGGCGCGTCCACGCCAACCGCGAGAACCTCAACACCGAGATCGGCCTGTCGCTGACCGTCCTCGAAGCGCCCGACGACAGCGAGACCCTGGTCCTGGAGATGGCGATGCGGGGCCGCGGCCAGATCGCCGAACTGGGCGCGATCGCCGAGCCCGACGTCGCCGTGATCACCAACGTCGGCCCGGTCCACGTCGAGCTGCTGGGCTCGGTCGCGGCGATCGCCGCGGCGAAGGCGGAGATCCTGGCGACGCTGCCGCGCGGCGGCACCGCGATCGTCCCGGCCGAGGCGGGCGAGCTGGAGCCTCACCTCGGCGGCGCCGACCGCCTCCTGCGCTTCGGCCCCGGCGGCGACGTCGCGGCGAGCGAGGCGCGGGTCCTCGACGGCGTCACCGAGGCGCTGATCGCCACCCCGGCCGGCAGCCAGCGCTTCCACTTCCCCTTCACCGAGGCCCACAACCTGACCAACGCGCTGGCGGCGATCGCCGCCGGGGTGGCGCTGGGGGCGCCGCTCGCGGAGATGGCCGACCGCGCCGCGGGCATAGGATTCTCCAGCTTCCGCGGCGAGCGCATCGAGCTTGGCGACGGAATCGTCCTCGTGAACGACTGCTACAACGCCAACCCGGTGTCGATGCGCGCGGCGCTCGACCACCTCGCGACCCTCGGGGCGCCGCGCACGGTCGCGGTGCTGGGGGAGATGGGCGAGCTTGGCCCCGGCTCGCCCGGCTTCCACCGCGAGGTCGGCGCCCACGCGCGCGCGGCCGGCATCGACCTGGTGATCGGGGTCGGCCTGCCGGCCCGCGACTACGAGCCCGACGAGCTGGTCGCCGACCCCGGCGAGGCGGCGGAGCTGCTGGCGGCGAAACTGGAGCCGGGCGACGCGGTCCTGGTCAAGGGCTCGCGCTCGGCCGGGCTGGAGAGCGTCGCCACCGAGCTGGCGGAGCTGGCCTGATGGGGGAAGTGCTGATCGCGGGGATGGCGGCGATGCTGATCTGCATCTTCCTCGGGCCCAAATTCATCGAATACCTGCGGGTGCGCGAGTTCGGGCAGCACATCCGCGAGGACGGGCCGCAGGAGCATCACGCCAAGGCGGGCACTCCGACGATGGGCGGGCTGATCATCTTCGTCTCGATCTGCGTCCCCTACCTGGTCCTCTCCGACCGCGACGCCTCCAGCCTTACCGTGTTCGGCGTCGCCCTCGGCTGCGCCTCAATCGGCTTCGCCGACGACTTCATCAAGATCGTCAAACGCCGCTCGCTGGGGCTCTCGGCGCGCTGGAAGATCCTCTTCCAGATCCTGCTCGCGCTCGTCCTCTGGTGGGTCGCCCGGCACAAGGTCGGGCTCGAGCCGATCCTCTACTTCCGCATCGGCGGCGCCAGCCTCGACCTCGGCCCGGTCCTCTATTTCATCCTCGTCTTCCTCGTCCTCTCCGGCTTCTCCAACGGGGTCAACCTGACCGACGGCCTCGACGGCCTCGCCGCCGGCTCCTGCGCGATCGTCCTGCTCGCCTACACGGCGATCGCCTTCGTCGCCAACGAGCAGCAGGACCTGGCGCTGC
Source organism: Solirubrobacterales bacterium (assembly GCA_035995325.1). Lineage (GTDB taxonomy): Bacteria > Actinomycetota > Thermoleophilia > Solirubrobacterales > 70-9 > VAYN01. The sequence goes on along the minus strand of DASYKN010000057.1, from coordinate 8,366 downwards.
TCTCGGCCTGCCTGGTCGGCGCCTGCATCGGCTTCCTATGGTTCAACGCCTTCCCGGCCTCGATCTTCATGGGCGACACGGGATCGCTGGGCTTAGGCGGGGCGATCGGCGCCCTGGCGGTGATGACCCAGACCGAGGTGCTGCTGCTGATCATCGGCGGAATCTTCGTGATCGAGGCGCTCTCGGTCGCGATCCAGGTCTTCTCCTTCAAGACCTTCCGCCGCCGCGTCTTCCTCATGGCCCCCCTGCATCACCACTTCGAGATGATGGCCTGGTCGGAGACCAAGATCATGCTGCGCTTCTGGATCATCGCCGCCGTCTGCTCCGGAATCGGCTTCACGCTGTACCAGCAGTCGATCGGCCGCTGACACCTTGGCGCAAAGACTCCAGAGCAATAGATAAGGTCCGAATGTGGGCACTGGAAACAAGGCATTTGTCATATGCCAAATCGGCGATGACGATTCACCTGTTCGGCAGCGAGCCGACGAGATTTTCAGCTTCATCGTTGAGCCGATCGTCGAAGAGTTCGATTTGCATCCCACGCGCTCTGATCGCGATCCCACGCCCGGCCAGATAACCGCGCAGATCATCCGCAGCCTGACCGGCGCTCGGTTGGTGGTCGCCGACCTGACGGGTAGGAATCCAAACGTCTACTACGAGCTTGGAGTTGCCCACAGCTTTGGGATTCCCGTAGTCATCTTGGTCGACGAGGTGGGCTCTCTCTCCTTCGATGCCTCGCAGGAGCGAGTAATCGAGTTAGGAGCCCAGGAGCGATTGGGCGTGGCGGACGCTGAGAAGGCGAAAAAGAAGCTTCGGGAGTCATTGCGCGTGGTTCTGGCTGACGGCTACATTCCAAGCTCTTTGGTGAGCGAGGCAGCCGGGAGTAGGAGCCTCCAGGATCTTGCGCCCGATAACCCAATTGCCACGGAGTTGGCGTTCGTGCGTTCGGGCGTTGAGCAGCTACTCCAAAAGTCGCATCGCGAACGGCTGTCTCGGACTGAGCCTGATTTTCAGGTGGACGCCCATGCCCTTTATGACCTCTTGGAGGGCCTGGCCAAAGAAAAACGCCTTTCCCAAGACGCCCTCACCAAGATTGAAAGCGAGATTGAAGGCACGAATATTTCGGATGACCTGCGGCGCTCGCTCAAACGCTTTATCCGCGCGGATAAAACCGAGGACCCTTTCTAGGGCCATACCGCAGTTCGACGAGGGTCGCTGAGCTAAGTGGCGAACCTCAGGGAATGAGCGTTCCGTCTCCGAAGGAGATCCGCCCGCCGTTTCCGGACGGTCCCTTCCTGGTCGTCGGGCTGGCCCGTTCCGGGGTCGCCGCCGCGAGGCTGCTGGCGGGGCGCGGGGAGGACGTGACCGGGGTCGATTCGGGAAATCCGGACGCGGCGGCAGGACTTCGGAGTGCCGGTGTCGAAGTGTTCTTGGATTCGGATGGATTGGCCCAGCTCGACGGAGTGCGGACGGTGGTGAAGAGCCCGGGGGTCCCGCGGGAGGCGCCGGTGATCGCCGCCGCTCTGGAGCGTGGGATCGAGGTCCTCGGCGAGCTGGAGCTGGCCTGGCGGGCGATCCCCAACCGCTTCCTCGCCGTCACCGGCACCAACGGCAAGACGACCACGGCCGAGCTGCTCGGGCACGTCTACCGCGGCGCCGGCGAGCCGGTCGCGGTCGCCGGCAACGTCGGCAGGCCGCTCTCTGAGCTGGCCGGCGAGGTCGAGCCCGACGCCACCGTCGTCTGCGAGTGCTCCAGTTTCCAGCTCGAGGACACGATCCACTTCGCCCCCGAGTGCGGGGTCTTTCTCAACCTCGCCCCCGACCACCTCGACCGCCACCTCGACCTCGAGTCCTACCTGGCGGCGAAGCTGCGGATCTTCGCCAACCAGGGCAACGACGACGTCGCCGTCTACAACGCCGACGACCCGGCGCTGAGCGGCGTCGACCTCGGCGGCTGCGCCCGCCGTGTCGCCTTCTGCACCGGCGCCGGCCCCGACTGCGAGGTGGCGCTGGCCGAGGGCACGATCTTCTACGACGGCGAGCCGCTGATCGCCGTCGACGAGCTGGGCCTGTTCGGCGCCCACAACGCCGCCAACGCGATGGCTGCCGCCGCGGCGGCGCTCTCGATGGGCATCGACCGCGAAGCGGTCTGCGAGGGCCTGCGCAGCTTCGCCGGCGTCCCGCACCGGTTGGAGCTGGTCGCGGAGATCGACGGCGTCCGCTTCGTCAACGACTCCAAGGCGACCAACGTCGCCTCGGCCACGGTCGGGATCGGCGCCTTCGAGGGCGGCGTCCACGCGATTCTCGGCGGCAGCGAGAAGGGCGAGCCCTACGCGCCGCTGCTCGACCCGATCCGCGAGCAGTGCGTTGCCTGCTACCTGACCGGCGCCTCCGCCGACCGCCTGGCCGAAGAGCTGGCGCCGGCGCTCGCGGCCGGGGTCGAGCTGCACCGCTGCGAGAGCCTCGATGACGCGGTCGCCCGCGCCGCCGCCGCGGCCCGGGCGGGCGAGGTCGTGCTGCTCTCGCCGGCCTGCGCCAGCTTCGACGCCTTCGAGAACTTCGAGCGGCGGGGCGACCGCTTCCGCGAGATCGTCGAGGGATTGCGGTGAGCGCGTTTCCGATCGCCCTGGGGCGGTTCTCGAAACCGGCCAAGGGCAAGGCGAAGAAGAAAGCGAAGTCGCGCCGCAAAGCGGTCTCGGCCGAGTACAACATGCTGCTGACCGCGACCCTCTGCCTGCTGGCGCTGGGCGCGGTGATGGTCTTCTCCGCCAGCTCGACCACCCGCATCCTCCAAAATGGCGGCCTCTCCGACAGCGCCTTTTACCTGAAGCGGACGCTGATGTTCGGCGCCGTCGGGCTGGTGATCATGCACCTGACCGCGCGCCACGGGCTCAAACTCGTGCGCGACCTGACCCCGGCGATCCTCGCCGTTTCGCTCTTCCTGCTGCTTGCGGTGCTGGGAATCGGCACCAACGTCAACGGCGCCAGCCGCTGGATCGGCGGCGGCTTCCTGCAGATCCAGCCCTCGGAGCTGGCCAAGGTGGCGCTGGTCCTCTACGGCGCCGACCTGCTGGCCCGTAAACCGAAGCGGGCGCGCTCGATCGAAGGCTTCATGCCCTTCCTGCTGGTCACCGGCGCCGCCTGCCTGCTGATCATGGCCGAGCCCGACATGGGGACGACGATGGTGATCGTCTTCTCCGTCGGCGCCACCCTGGTCGCCGCCGGCGCCCGTCCCCGCGACCTTGGCCTGATCGCCCTGGGGATCGGTGCCTTGGCGTTGCTGATGACGATCGTCGAGCCCTACCGAATGGCCCGCCTGACCGGGTTCCTCAATCCCGGCGCGGATGCCCAGGGGGCCGGCTTCCAGGCCGCGCAAGCGAAGATCGCGCTCGGCTCCGGCGGGCTCTTCGGCGTCGGCATCGGCAACGGCGTCGCCAAGGCCGGCTTCCTGCCCGAGGCCCACACCGACATGATCTCGGCGGTGATCGGCGAGGAGCTGGGCCTGGTCGGGATCGTCGGCGTCGTCGGCCTCTTCGCGATGTTGGGATACGCCGGCCTCAAAGTCGCCCAGAAGGCGAAGGACACCTACGGCCGCCTGCTGGTCGCCGGGCTGACCTCGCTGATCCTCGTGCAGGCGACGATCAACCTTTTCGCGGTGATGGGGCTGGCGCCGCTGACCGGGGTGCCGCTGCCCTTTGTCTCCTACGGCAACAGCAGCCTGATGGCGACCCTGTTCGCGATTGGCCTGATCCTCAACGTCGCCCGTGGCGGCACCGCCAAGGCGGCGCGCGCTTCGACGGGGGGGCGCGCTGGCAAACTGCGCGTCGTCGAAGGCGGGCGCAAGCCGGCCACTGGAAGGAGTCGATCGAGCGGTGCCAGAAAAGCCAAAGGTCGTGGTGGCAGCGGGGGGAACCGCGGGTCACGTGGTGCCCGCCATGGCAGTCGCCGCCGAGCTTCGGGCTAGCGGCGCCGAGGTCTCCTTCCTGGGGACGCGGGAGCGGGTCGAGGCCGAGCTGGTCCCAGCCGCCGGCTACGAGATCGACTTCGTCAAGGTCCGCGGCATCGACCGCAAGAACCCGCTGCGCGCCGCCCGCGCCGGCCTCGAGGCGCTGGGCGCCGTCGCGGCCGCGCGGCGGACGCTGCGCGAGCGCGGCGCCGACGTGGTCATGGGCGGCGGCGGCTACGTCGCCGGCCCCGCCGGGCTGGCCGCGGCGCTGAGCGGGACGCCGCTGGTCCTGACCGAGGCCGACAGCCACCTCGGCCTCGCCAACCGCCTGCTCGCCGGCCGCGCCCGCCGGGTCTGCCTCGCCTTCCCGATCGACGGCCGCGAGGGAGACCGCTATCTGGTCACCGGCCGGCCGGTGCCGCAGGAGATCCTCAGCGCCGATCGGGCGGCGGCGCGGCGGCGCTTCGGGATCGCGCCCGAGGCGCGCTGCCTGTTCGTGGTCGGCGGCAGCCAGGGCGCGCGCTCGGTCAACTTCGCCGCGCTCGAAGCCTTCGCCGAGCGTGACGGCCGCGACTTCGAGGTCCTCCACCTCAGCGGCCGCCGCGACCACGGGGAGCTGGAGCGGCGGCTTGCCGCGGCCCCCAACCGCGACGGCTACACGCTGATCGGCTACGACCCGGCCGGGCTCGGCGACTTCCTCGCCGCCGCCGACCTCGTCCTCGGCCGCTCCGGCGGCTCGATCTTCGAGCTGACCGCGGCCGGGCGGCCGGCGATCCTGGTGCCCTACCCGCACGCGACCGGCGACCACCAGAGCCACAACGCCGCCTGGATGGAGCGGGCTGGCGCCGCTTCGGTGCTGCCGGACTCGGCCCTCGGCGACGCCGCCGGGGCGGAGCGGCTTAGCTCTGAGGTGGCGGCGGTCTTCGCCGAGCCGGGCCGGCTGGAGGCGATGGCGACGGCCTCGCGCGCCCTGGCGCGGCCGGACGCCGCCCGGCGGATCGCCGACGAGGTCTTGGAGGCCGCGCGTGGCTAACGCGGGGGATAGAGGCGACTGGGCCGGGCGTCGGCTGCACTTCATCGGCATCGGCGGCGCCGGGATGAGCGGGCTGGCGCTGGTCTGCGCCCGCCTCGGCGCCGAGGTCAGCGGCAGCGACCGCAGCGACTCCTCTTATATGGAGCGGCTGCGCGAGGCGGGCCTCGCCCCGGCTGTCGGCCACGACGCCGCCAACCTGCCAGAGGGGGCGGAGGTCGTCGTCTCGACCGCGATCGGCGCCGACAACCCGGAGCTGGCGCTGGCCCGCGAGCGAGGCATCGAGCCGATCCACCGCGGCGCCCTGCTGGCCCAGCTCTGCGCCGAGAAGCGCCTGATCGCGATCGCCGGCACCCACGGCAAGACGACGACGACCGCGATGGCGGTCTGGGCGCTGCGGGCGATCGGCGCTGACCCCGCCTTCTTCATCGGCGGCGAGGTCCCCGGGCTGGGCGCGGACGGCGCCGCCGCCAACGCCGGCTGGGGCGAGGGCGAGTGGGTCGTCGCCGAGGCCGACGAGAGCGACGCCAGCTTCCTCGAGCTGCGCCCCGAGATCGCCGTCGTCACCAACCTCGAGATGGACCACCACACCCGCTGGGGCTCGCTGGCCGAGCTGCACCGCGCCTTCCGCCAGTTCCTCGAGCCGGCGGCCGCTGCGGTGCTGCCGGCCGACGGCGGCCTCGACGACCTCGCGGGGCCGGGCCGCAAGCTCGGCTTCGACGCCGCCGTCCCCGGCCCGGCCGAGCTCGGCCTCGCTGTCCCCGGCCTGCACAACCGCGCCAACGCCCGCGCCGCCCTCGCCGCGATCGAGCTGGCCGGGCTCGACGTCGAGGCGGCGGCGTCGGCCCTGCGCGACTTCCCCGGCGTGCGGCGCCGGCTCGAGCTCAAGGGCAGCCGCAATGGCGTCCGTGTCTACGACGACTACGCGCACCACCCGACTGAGGTCCGCGCCGCGCTCTCGGCCCTGCGCGAGCTGCGGCCCGGGCGGCTGGTCGCGGTCTTCCAGCCCCATCTCTACTCGCGCACCAAGGCACTCGGCACCGAGTTCGGCGCCGCCCTCGCCCTCGCCGACGAGGTCGTCGTCCTCGACGTCTACCCGGCCCGCGAGCAGCCGGTCGGCGAGCTGGCCGGGGTCAGCGGCCTGCGGGTCGCCCAGGCCGCGGCCGAGCGGATCGGCGGCAAAGCGGTCTGGTGGCTGCCCGAGGCCGAGACGGCCCGGCGGGCGCTGGCCGAGCGGATCGGCGCCGGCGGCCTCGGCGAGGGCGCGGTGCTGGTCACGGTCGGCGCCGGCGACGTCTTCAAGCTCGGCGAGTCGCTGCTGGAGGAGGGGCGATGAGCGAGGCGCCACCGACCGGGGTCGAGCGCGACTACCCGCTGGCCCGCCTCACCACCGTCCGCACCGGTGGCGCCGCCGACTGGTTCGCCAGCCCTGATGACGCCGCGGCCCTGGTCAAGCTGCTGCGCTGGGCAGAGGGCGAGGGGCTGCCGGTGGGGACGATCGGCTCCGGATCGAACCTGTTGATTGCCGACGACGGATTCCACGGACTCGCGATCAAGCTGGACGGAGACCTGGCGACGATTGAGCTAGAGGGCGAGCGCCTGCTCTGCGGTGGGGGAGCCCGGCTCCCGACCGCGGCGACCCGGGCCGCCGGCTGGGGCCTCGCGGGGATCGAGTTCGGCGTCAACATCCCCGGCACCGCCGGCGGGGCGGTGCGGATGAACGCCAATGCCTACGGCGGCCAGCTGGCGGAGATTTTGGAGTGGGTCGAGGTCTGCACCCCGGCGGGGGCCGAGCGACGGGCGCCCGCGCAGCTCGGGTTCGGCTATCGCAGCTCGAACCTGGGCCCGGGCGAGGTCGTCTCCCACGCCGCCTTCGGCCTGCGCCCGGGCGACCCAGACGAGATCCGCGCGACGATGGCGTCGATGCGCGAGCGCCGCCACGACGCCCAGCCGAAAGGGATCAAGACCTTCGGCTCGACCTTCAAGAACCCCGAGGACGAGCGGGCCGGGGGCCGTTCGGCCGGGCAGTTGCTCGAGGCGGCGGGCTGCCGTGGGCTGGAGCAGGGCGGCGCCCGCTTCTCGGGGAAGCACGCCAATTTCGTCGAGAACCGCGGCGAGGCGACCACCGCCGACGTGCTGGAGCTGATGGCCGCGGGCCGGCGCCGGGTCCACGAGATGTTCGGGGTCGAGCTGGAGCCCGAGGTCCAGGTCCTCGGCGAGGTTCGCTGGCCCGAGGGCTGGAAGCTATGAGGCGCTGGCTGCTGGCGCTCGCGCTTGCCATCGTCGCGCTGGCGGCGATCTACTTCTTCCTGATCCGCGACAGCCACGTTGGTCCCAGCGTCGCCGTGCCGGAAGCGACGGCGACGATCGGCAGCGGCAGCGAAGCGATCGCGGTCACCGCCGGCGGCGCGGTCGTGCGCTGGTTCCCGCTCGACGCCGAGCCGGCGCTGCCGCGGCTGCCCCTGACCGAGGTCCCGAAAGGGGGCCAGCTGAAGGGGCCGGCGCTGCAGCAGGCGCTGGTCTTGGGGGCGGCTCCGGCGGCGCTTCGCCCCTACCTGGCGAGCAGCCGCTACGGCGAAAGCGGGGTGGATGTGGAAACGACTTCGGGAATCGAACTGCGTTTCGGCGATGCCTCACAGGCGAGGAAGAAGTGGAAAGCGGCGGCGGCGGTCCTCGCCGACCCCTCGATCGAAGCGCTCGATTATGTAGACCTGCACGCTCCCAAGCGCCCGGCGCTGGGTGGCTCTGGGCATGTCCTTCCGCCTCCCCTTGAACCCTCGACCGAAGGGTGAGGGTGGGCGAAGTCTCAAGTCAAAGTCGAGACTTCCCGCTTGCACGATGCCTCCCGGCCGTTTGACAGAGGGGCGATAATGCCCTACGTTCAGCGCAAATTCCGCCCGAAAGGCGTAAGCTCGAACCCTTGAGCCTTGCTGAAGGCTCGGACGGAACAAAGGCTCAACTCAAACGCCGACTTGAAAAAGCGGTGGCTGGAGAAATCGGGAGATGGAATCCACTTACCTCGCGGTCATAAAGGTCGTCGGAGCGGGCGGCGGCGGTACCAACGCGGTCAGCCGCATGATCGACGCCGGCATTCGTGGCGTCGAGTTCGTCGCGGTCAATACCGACGCGCAAGCGCTGCAGGCATGCGATGCCGACATCAAGCTCTCGATCGGGCAGGAGCTGACCCGGGGCCTTGGCGCCGGCGGCAACCCTGAGGTCGGAGCTGGCGCCGCGGCCGAGAGCCGCGACGAGATCAAGGAGGCGCTGAAGGGCGCCGACATGGTCTTCGTCACCGCCGGCGAGGGCGGCGGCACCGGCACCGGCTCGGCCCCGGTCATCGCCGAGATCGCCAAGGAAGAGATCGGCGCGCTCACGGTCGGCGCCGTCACC
>DASYKN010000056.1:0-44995 GCA_035995325.1 Solirubrobacterales bacterium | reverse complement strand
GAGCCGGGCCAGCGCCATCGCGCAGCCGGGGATCGTCTTGTCGCAGGCGCAGAGGGCGACGATCGCGTCGAACTGGTAGCCGCGGGCCATCAGCTCGATCGAGTCGGCGATCACCTCGCGGCTGATCAGCGAGGCCTTCATGCCCTGGGTCCCCATCGTCACCCCGTCGGAGACGGCGACGGTGTTGAACTCCATCGGCGTGCCGCCGGCGGCGCGGACGCCCGCTTTGACGTGCTCGGCGAGGCCGCGCAGGTGGAAATTGCAGGGCATCGCCTCGGTCCAGGTGTTGGCGATCCCGATCGTCGGCCGGCTGAGGGCGTCGTCGTCGAAGCCGATCCCCTTCATGTAGGCGCGCGAGTGGGCGCGGTCGGGCCCGTCGAAAACGGTGGCCGAGCGGGGACGGGGAAGCGCGGTCTTGGCGCCGTTCTGGCTCATGGGGGAAATCTACTGTGGCGCGGCCGTCGCCAACGTTGAGCAGCTACCGGCGTCGGGGCCCCGGTAAGCCCTCATTGCAGGCCGAGGACGTTGACCGGGCCGGGACCGGCGCCGATCTCGCGCAGGCCGGCGCCAACGGCCGCGGAGGCGATGCGCCGCGCCTGCCGCGCCGCCTCCAGCGGCTCGGCGCCGTGCGCGAGGAAGGCCGCGAGCGCCGAGGAGTGGGTGCAGCCGGAGCCGTGGGCGGCGCCGTCGGGATGCAGCTCCCCCTCGATCTCGACCATCTGCTCGCCGTCGTAGAAGAGGTCGATCAGCTGCTCGCTGTGGCCGCCGGTGACGACGACCGCCCGGGGCCCCAGCGCCTGCACCGCGCGCGCCAGCTCCTCCTGGCCCGCCCCCTCCCCCAGCTCGGCCAGCACCCGGGCCTCGGGAATGTTCGGGGTCGCGACCGCGGTCCGCGGCAGCAGCCGCTCGACCAGGGCCCGCCTCGCCTCCTCGTCGAGCAGCACGGCGCCGCTCTCGGCGACCATCACCGGGTCGATCACCACCGGCGCCTCGCCGACGAGGCCGAGCGACTCGACCACCGCCTCGACCGTCGCGGCAGTGCCCAGCATCCCGATCTTGACCGCGTCGACGCCGATGTCCGCGGCAACCGCGCGCACCTGGGCGACGATCGCCTCCGGCGCTACCGTCGTGACCGCCTCGACGGCGACGGTGTTCTGGGCGGTGATCGCGGTGATCGCGGTGGTGCCGTGGACGCCGCAGCGCGCGAACGCCTTCAGGTCGGCCTGAATTCCGGCGCCACCGCCGGAGTCCGAGCCGGCGATCGAGAGCGCCACTGGAATGCGTTGTTTCCCCACTCCGTCAGCCTAAATGCAGCGCTATCCGGCCGCCAGCAGCGTGCGCGAGTAGAAGCCCATCGGCGAGCAGACGAGGTAGCCGAGCAGCTCGAGCCGAGCGAGCGCAGCGGCGGCGTCGGGCCCGGAGAGGCCGAGGCTGGCAGCGACGCCGTCGCAGCTGGCCTCCCCCGCCTCGACCGCGCCCAGCACCTCGGTGAGCCGCGGGTCGAGCCTGGATCCGCCGCGATCGATCCGGCGCGCCCCCGGGCCGAGCATCGCGTCGAGGACGTCCTGGGCGTCGCGAACGAGGCAGGCGCCGCCCGCCAGGAGGTTGTTGGGGCCGGCCGAGGCACGCGAGGTGACGGGGCCGGGGACCGCGCCGAGATCACGGCCGAGGTCGGCGGCGAGGTCGGCGGTGATCAGCGATCCGGAGCGGGCGGCGGCCTCGACCACCACGGTCATGCCGGCGAGGGCGGCCATGATCCGGTTGCGGGCGGGAAAGGTCCAGCGCCAGGGCGCCGCCCCCGAGGGCAACTCGGAGAGGACCAGCCCCTCCTCGCCGATCCGCCGCCAGAGCGAGCGATGCGCGGCCGGATAGGCGACATCGGGGCCGCAGCCGAGAACCGCAACGGTGCGGCCGGCGTCGATCGCGCCGCGGTGGGCGCAGGCGTCGACGCCGAAAGCGAGGCCGCTGACGACGACCATCCCCGCCGCCGCCAGCTCCCGGCCCAGCTCGCGGGCGACCTCACGGCCGTAGGAGGTCGCACGGCGGGCGCCGACGATCGTCACCGCCCCGTCGGGCACGAGGTTGTGGAGCAGGCTCGGGTCGCCGCGCCCGATCAGCGCCCAGGGGGCGTCGGTCGCGTCGCGCAGCCCGGCGGGATAGAGATCGCCGTGACGGCAGCAGGCCCAGCATCCCGATGCGCTCAGCTCCGCCGTCAACCCCGCCTGGTCGAGCGCCTCGATCCGTCCCAGGAGCTGACCGGCGACTTTCGGCGCCGCCACCGCGACCAGGTCCTCGTTGCAGAGCCGCAGCAGTTCGGGCGAGCGCGACCCGGGGGCGCCGGTCGCCAGGCGCTCGATGTAGGGGCCGAGCAGCGCCAGCAGCCAAGCGCGGCGCAGGCAGTCGAGGCAGGCTGCCGGCTCAACCACGGTCCCGCCTCCGCAGCTGCAGCGCCTGCGCCATCTGCTCCTCGTCGATCCGCTCTGCCCCTTCGAGGTCGGCGATCGTCTGCGCCAGGCGCAGCGAGCGGTCATGGGCGCGGCCGCTGAGGCGCTGGCGGGCGTAGAGGTCGGAGAGCAGCTCCGCCGCGGCCGCGGTCAGGGTGCAGGCGCGGGCCTCGCCAGGAGTCATCTCCGCGTTGCAGCGGCCAGGGCCGAGCCGGCGTTCCTGGCGGCCGCGGGCGAGGGCAACCCGCGCCCTGACATCGGCCGACGGCTCGCCGGGGCCGCCGCCGATCTCCCCGGCGCTCGGCTGGTGGACCGCCGCGAGGATGTCGATGCGGTCGGCCAGGGCGCCGCTGAGACGACCCTGGTAGCGCTGCACCGCGAGCGGCGCGCAGGAGCAGTCCGGGTCGGCTTCACCGCGCCCGCAGGGGCAGGGGTTGGCCGCGGCCACGAGCATGAAGCGGCAGGGCAGGCTGCGGCTGCCGCTCGCCCGCGCGATCGACACCGCGCCGGCCTCCAACGGCGCCCGCAGCGCCTCCAGGGAATCGCGGCGGAACTCGCAGAGCTCGTCGAGGAAGAGGACGCCGCGATGGGCCAGCGTCGCCTCTCCCGGGCGCGGCGGCGTGCCGCCGCCGACCAGGCCGGCAGGGCTGATCGTGTGATGGGGCGAGCGGAACGGCCGGCCGCCTGGCAACGAGCTGCCGAGCCGCCCGCAGGCGCTGGCGATGCGCGCGACCTCCAGCGCCTCGTTGCCGGCGAGCGCCGGCAGGATCGAGGGCAGCCGGCTGGCGGCGAGCGACTTACCCGCGCCGGGAGGGCCGATCATCAGCAGGCTGTGGTTGCCGGCGGCTGCCACCTCGAGCGCGTGACGAAGATGCGGCTGTCCGCGCAGGTCGGCCAGGTCGGGGACGCCATCCACCTCGCCGAGCCCCAGGGGCAGCGGCTCGGGCGGCGCCGGTGCCCACTCGCCGGCCACCAGCCCCGGCAGCTGCCCGAGGCTCTCGAGCGGAACCACGTCGATCCCGGTGGCGAGCGCCGCCTCCGGCCCGTTCGCAGCCGGCACCAAGATCCTTTCCGCCCCTTCCTCCCGCGCCGCCTCAGCGATCGCGAGGACGCCGTTGACGGCCCGCGTTGCCCCGTCGAGTGCCAGCTCGCCCACCATCGCCACCCGCGACAGGGCGTCCCAATCGAGCTGGCCGGACGCGCTCAACAGCGCCGCCGCGATCGCCAGGTCCATCCCCGGCCCGGCCTTGCGCAGGCTTGCCGGCGCGAGGTTGACGACAATTCGCCGCAGCGGGAACTCGAAGCCGCAGTTGACCAGGGCCGCCCGCACCCGCTCGCGCGCCTCCCGCACCGCCGTGTCCGGGAGCCCGACGAGCGCGAAGCTGGGCAGGCCGCGGTGGACGTCGACCTCGACCCGCACCGGGCGGGCGGCGATGCCGTCGAGGGTGAAGGTCCGGGCCGTGGCGAGCACGGAGAGGACGCTAGGCAGCCGGCGCGCGCGTGTTAACGCCCAGCCGTGCCAAAGGCGGAACATCTGGCGCGCCCCGCGCGTGCGTCGTCGGCCTAGCCTCAGGGCCGATGACCCACGCCCGCCAGAAAACCGGAGCCAGGGCCGAGCAGCTGGTCGCCCAGCGGCTCGCCGCCGCCGGCTGGGAAATCCTCGAGCGCAACGCCCGCACTCGCTACGGGGAGCTCGACATCGTCGCCCGCGACGGCCGGGCGCTGGTCTTCGTCGAGGTCAAGGCCGGGCGCCGGGACGCCGCCTTCGGTCCGGAGCGGCCGATCCTCGCGATCGACCGGCGCAAGCAGCAGCGAGTCCGCCGCCTCGCCACCGCCTGGATGGCCGAACGCCGAGACCTCCCTCCCTACGCCGACATCCGCTTCGACGCCGTCGGCGTCAGCTTCGACCGTGACGGCGGCGCCGTCGAGATCGAGCACATCGAAGCCGCCTTCTGAACGACGCGGGGGCGCGCCTGACCAAGCAGTTCAACGACGAGCGAGGGAGTGTGCTCTGCACATGACCGAGCGAGGACGCCGAAATGTGCCGCGTCAGGCGGGTCCCAGGCCCATCTGGGTGTACGCGACAGACTGGAAAGACCGGCGGTGCAGGGGCGATATCCCGATCTCCTCGATCGCGGCGCGATGCTCGGGCGTCGAGTAGCCGACGTGCTCGTCGAAGCCCCAGCCCGGGTGCGTCTCGGCGGCGCGGTGCATGTAGCGGTCGCGGGTGACCTTGGCGATCACCGAGGCGGCGGCGATCGCGGCGCTGGTGCCGTCGCCTTCGATCACGGCGCGGTGCGGCACCGCGCAGCGGGGCAGCGGAAAGCCGTCGGAGAGGCAGGTGGCCCGCGGCGGCGGGTCGAGGCGTTCGAGCGCGACCGCGAGCGCTTCGAGGTTGGTCACATGCAGGCCACGGCGGTCGATCCCGGCAGCGGAGCGGATCACGACGCTGACCCGCGTCGCCGCCTGCAGCACACAGGGGAACATCTCCAGCCGCCGCTCCTCGGTCATCTGCTTGGAGTCGTGCAGGCCGCTGAGCGCGCGGCGGTCCGCCCGCGAGAGCTGCTCGTAGTCGAGCAGGACCGCGGCCGCGACCAGGGGCCCGGCCAGGCAACCGCGGCCGGCCTCGTCGGTGCCGGCCACGAAACGACTCTGAAGGCCGCGGTCGAACGCGAACAGGCGGCGGCTGCGGGCCAGCCGACGGCGGCCGGTACGGGACCTAGAGGGTGCCGATGCGGTCGGGGGGCCAGTAGGTGGCAAAGGCTTCGCCGATGATCCATTCGCGTGGGACGGGTCCCCAGAAACGGCTGTCGTCACTTGCCCCACGGTTGTCGCCCATCATGAAGTAGTGGTCGGGTGGAATCGTGATCGGCTTCGGCATGTTGCAGGCGGCGGCGTTGCCGCAGGGGATGATGTAGGGCTCGTCCTTCTTCTCCACCCCGTTGACGACGGGGTGGCCGCCCTTGACCGCGAGCGTGTCGCCGGGCCCGGCGACGATCCGCTTGATGAAGTTCTGGCTCGACTCGGCCTTGGTCGGGCGCGGGCACGGTTCGCCGAGTTTCGGCTGGACGCCGCATTCGGTCCCGTTGTCGGCACCCGCCGGCGGGTGGAAGACGACGATGTCGCCGGGCGCGGGGTCGTTGAGGTGGTAGATGAAGCGGTTGACCAGGACCCGCTGGCCGACGTCGAGCGTCGGCTCCATCGATTCGGAAGGGATCTGGTACGGCTTGATGATCCAGGCCTGGATCGCCAGCGCCAGCCCCAGGGCCAGCGCGACGATGACGACCAACTCGACCAGCCCGCCGCCTTTGCCCTTCGGCTTCGGGATCCCGAGTTTCAGGCTGGATCCTCGTCGGAGTCGCCGGCTTTGGCCGGCTCCTCGTCCTCGGCATCCTCTGGCGCTGCGCTGTCCTCGGTCTCCCCGGCCGCGGGCGCATCTGCGTCCGTGTCCGCCGCTGGCTCAGTCTTCTCCTCCGCCTCGGGCTCCGCCGCTGCCTCGGGCTCCGCCGTCTCGGGCTCCGCGGCTGCCTCTGGCTCGGTCGCCTCGTCGGCGCTCGCCTCAGGGGCCTCCTCTGCCGGCGCCTCGGCCTCGGTCGGGACGACCTCCTCTTGGCTCACGCCCTCGGCGTCGGTCGCTGCCGCGGCCGATCCGGGCGCGGCGACGACATCGTCGTCGATCCCCCAGCGCCGCTCGGCGACGCGGGCGGCCTTGCCGATGCGCCCGCGCAGGTAGTAGAGCTTGGCCCGGCGCACGGCGCCGCGGGCTGCAACCTCGAGTTTCTCGATCTTCGGCGAGTGCAGCGGGAACGTCCGCTCGACGCCGACGCCGAAGGACTGCTTGCGGACCGTGAAGGTCTCGCGCACGCCGGAGCCCTGGCGCCGCAGCACGACGCCCTCGAAGACCTGGGTGCGCCTGCGGGTTCCCTCGACCACCTGGAAGTGGACACGCACGCGGTCGCCGGGAGCGAAGGAGGGCAGGCCCTGCTTCAGCTGGTCGCGCTCGATTTTGTCGATTACGGAGCTCAATCTCTTTCCTTCATTCCGCGCTACGGGCGAGAAAAAACCGCCGGGACCCGATGCGGGAACCGCGCGGTGGCGGAATGGTAGCTATTCGGCGTCGGAATCGAACTGCTCGGCCCGGGCGCGGCTCTGCTCGAGCCGCCATTGGCGCACCTTCTCGTGGTCCCCGGAGAGCAGGATCTCCGGCACGTCCCAGCCCCGGTAGAGGGGCGGGCGGGTGAAGTGCGGGTACTCGGGCATCCCCTCGAGGACTTGGCTGAACGACTCCTCGGCGGCGGAGTCGGCGTGGCCGAGGGCCCCGGGAAGCTTGCGCATCAGCACGTCGGCGACGACCATCGCCGGCAGCTCGCCGCCGGCGAGGACGTAGCGCCCGATCGAAAGCTCGTCGTCGGCGAGATGCTGGTGGACGCGGTCGTCGAAGCCCTCGTAGCGGCCGCAGAGCAGGGCCACGTGCGGCTCCGCCGTCAGCTCGTCGGCGATCGCGTCGTCGAGCAGCGGCCCGGTCGGCGAGAGCAGCACGATCCGCGGCCTCTCCCCCTCTCCGTACGCAGCCTGCAACGCGGCGTCGACCACATCGACCCGCAGGACCATCCCCGCCCCGCCCCCGTACGGAGCGTCGTCCACCTGCCCCGCCGTCAGCGGAGTCGTGTCCCGGTAGTTGATCAACCGCAACTCGTTCCCCTCGGCGACCGCGTTGGTCACCGACCGCTGCGTCTGAAACCACTCGAACGCCTCCGGGAACAGCGTGAATATGTCGAGCTTCATCGGGTCTCAGTCAAGGATGTCGACGATGACCCGTCGATCGATCCGCACCGCGGCTGCCTTGGCGATCGTCCGAATCGCGTTCGCGACCCGGCCGCCTTTGCCGATCACGCGGCCGAGGTCGCCCTCGGCGACCGTCACCTCGTAGATCAGGTCGCCGTCCTCTTCCAGCTCCTCGACGACCACGGCCTCGGGGTCCTCGACCAGAGCCCGGACGAGGAACTCGATCAGCTCGGTCATCGGACCAGGCCGGCCTAGCTGCCGGAGGCGGCGATGCCCTTGGTCCGCAGCAGCCCGGCAACCGTCTCCGAGGGCTGGGCGCCGTGTTCCAGCCAGTGGCGCGCGCGCTCCTCGTCGAACTCGATCAGCGAGGGGTTGGTCTGCGGGTTGTACTGGCCGATCGTCTCGATCGTGCGGCCGTCACGCGGCGAGCGTTTGTCGGCGACGACGATCCGCCAGATCGGGTTCTTCTTCGAACCCACGCGTCTAAGTCTGATTCTCACTGCCATTGGACGCGGCAGGTTACAGAATCGGGCGAGGTCGCCGCTACCGGCGCCTGATCTTGGGCTTCGGGGCCCCGCCCGCGGCCATCTGCGCGAGCTGCTGCTGGTTGGGCATTTTGCCCCCGACCATCGAGCGCATCATCTTCCGCATCTGGTCGAACTGCTTGACCAGCTGGTTGACGTTCTGGACCCGCGTCCCCGACCCGTTGGCGATGCGTTTACGGCGGGAGCCGTTGATCATGCCCGGGTTGGCACGCTCGGCCGGGGTCATCGAGAGGATGATCGCCTCGACCCGGTCCAGCTCGCCCTCGTCGACATCGGCGTTCTTCAGCTGTTTCATCGCCCCCATCCCCGGCAGCATCCCGATGATGCTGCTGAGCGGGCCCATTTTGCGCACCTGGCGCATCTGCTGGAGGAAGTCCTCGAGCGTGAACTGGTCCTTTTCCAGTTTCTTCTGCAGGTCGACGGCCTGCTTCTCGTCGACCTGCTGCTCGGCTTTCTCGATCAGGCTGAGGACGTCGCCCATGCCGAGGATGCGCTGGGCCATGCGGTCGGGATGGAACTTGTCGAAGCTCTCCAGCTTCTCGCCGGTCGAGGCGAAGAGGATCGGCTTGCCGGTGACCGCGTTGACCGACAGCGCGGCGCCGCCGCGGGCGTCGCCGTCGAGCTTGGTCATGACGACGCCGTCGAACTCGGCCGCCTCGGCGAAGGACTCGGCGACGCCGACCGCGTCCTGGCCGGTCATCGCGTCGACCACGAGGAGGACGTCGTGGGGCTTGGTCTTCTTGCGGATCTGAGCCAGCTCGGCCATCAGGTCCTGGTCGATGTGGAGGCGGCCTGCGGTGTCGACGATCAGCACGTCGCGGCGCTCGGTCCGCGCCTGCTGCAGCGCCCACTCGGCGATCTCGACCGGGTCGCGGTCGGTCCCCTGCTGGTAG
Organism: Solirubrobacterales bacterium; assembly: GCA_035995325.1. GTDB lineage: Bacteria > Actinomycetota > Thermoleophilia > Solirubrobacterales > 70-9 > VAYN01. The sequence goes on along the minus strand of DASYKN010000056.1, from coordinate 36,328 downwards.
ACGTGGGCGCCGGCGCGCTCGCCCATCGTCACCAGCTGCTCGACCGCGGCAGGGCGGTAGACGTCGCAGGCGGCGAGGCCGACGTCCTTGCCTTCTTTCTTGAAGTAGTGGGCGAGCTTGGCGCAGGCGGTGGTCTTGCCGGAGCCCTGCAGGCCGGCCATCAGGATCACGGTCGGGCCGCTGGAGGCCATCGCCAGCTCCCGGCCGCTGCCGCCCATCAGCGTCGCCAGCTCCTCGTTGACGATTTTGACCACGTGCTGGCCGGGGTCGAGGCTCTTCAGCACCTCGTCCCCGAGGCAGCGCTCCTTGACCGTCTTGGTGAAGGTTTTGACGACCTTGAAGTTGACGTCGGCCTCGAGCAGGGCGAGGCGGATCTCGCGCATCGCCGCGTCGACGTCGGACTCGCTCAGCTTGCCGCGCGAGCGGACATCGGAGAGGGTCGACTGCAGGCGATCTGAAAGCTGGTCGAACAAGGTCGTTCAGCTTAGAGGGCGCTTGTGGGTGGAGGCCGATGGGCGCAGGGCGGGGAGCCCGGGGGTCCCCACCGAACCCCAATAGCCCTCATGGCTGGGCAACTCAGCTTCCGGTGAGAGCTGCGAACCCTGGGCGCGGACTCGGTGGCGGTTCGTGGGAGGGAGCCGGTACCCCTCTCTGGGAATGTGCGCGAAGCGCGCGGAAATGCAATCCGATTCCCGCGCGACCTTTAGGTCGCGCACCAACATCTGGAGCGTCGTCCCCATAGGGGACGCGCGACTGAATTCCCAGAGAGGGGGCCGGCTCCCTCTCGCCGGCCCGTCCCGATCGGAAGCGTTACTCGGCGAGCAGCGCGGCGGCGTACTCGGCGGGGTCGAACGGCCGCAGGTCCTCGAGCGTCTCTCCGACGCCAATCAGTTTCACCGGGATACCGAGGTCGGAGGCGATCGCGAGGGCGATGCCGCCCTTGGCGGTGCCGTCGAGCTTGGTCAGGACGACGCCGTCGACGTCGACCGCTTCGGAGAAGACCTTGGCCTGGCGCAGCCCGTTCTGGCCGGTGGTGGCGTCGATCGAGATCAGCGTCTCGTGCGGGGCGTCGGGGATCTGCTTGGCGATCACCCGCCGCACCTTGGCCAGCTCCTCCATCAGGTTGTCCTGGGTGTGGAGGCGGCCGGCGGTGTCGACGATGACGACGTCGGCGCCGCGGGCCTGGGCGGCGGAGATCGCGTCGAAGGCGACCGAGCCCGGGTCCGCCCCTTCCTCGCCGCGGACCAGGTCGGCGCCGGCCCGCTGCGCCCACTCGGCCAGCTGCTCGGCGGCGGCGGCGCGGTAGGTGTCGGCGGCGGCGAGGACGACCGAGAGCCCCATCTCCTTGCTCAGGTGCCAGGCGACCTTGCCGATCGTCGTCGTCTTGCCGGTGCCGTTGACGCCGACCATCATCAGCACCGCCGGCTGGCTGCTGAGGTCGATCGGCGCCCGGCCGGTGCCAGCGACCTCGGCGAGGATCTCGATCAGGCGGTCGCGGACCGCGGCGCCGTCGGCCGGCACGGTCCCGGCCTCGACCTCGTGCTCGAGCCGCTCGACCACGGCGGCGGTGGTCGGGGCGCCGGCGTCGGCCAGGATCAGCGCCTCCTCCAGCCGCTCCCAAGTCTCCTCGTCGATGCGCTCGAAGAGGCTGGCCGAGATCTCCTCGGTCAGCGCCTGCCGGCTTTTCGAAAGGCTCTCGCGCAGGCGCTTGAAGACGCCGCGGCGCTGGGGCTCGGCCTCAGTCTCGGCTGAGGCGTTCGCGCTCACGCGCGAACCGAGGTCGATCATCTCCTGCCAGGTCGTTGCCATCGGCCGGAGAGGCTATCTGCGCGGCGCCGCGCAGCTCCGCCAGGGAGTCGGCGAGGTGGCCGACGAGGCTCTCGGCGTCGGGCAGCGCGTCGGGGTCGGCGAGCAGCCCGAAGCCGACCTGGCCGTTGTAGCTGAGAATCGCGATCGCCAGCGCGTGCTGCTGGGCGAGGAAGCCGATCGGGTAGATCGCGGTCAGCTCGCGGCCGAGCACGTAGAAGGGGATCTGCGGCCCGGGAAAGTTCGTCACCAGGAGGTTGAAGAGGCGGGTCGAGAAGTTGATCGCCGCGGTCGGCCCGAGCAGGACCGGCGGCGCGAAGTCGCGGAACCAGTCGTTCAGCCCCCAGATCGCTTCGGCCCCGAGCGGCTGCTTGGAGGCCTTGAGCTTGTCCATCGCAACGGTGACGGTGTGCAGGCGCTCGACCGGGTCGGCGACCCCGACCGGCAGCGGTCCCCGCATCGCGGTCAGTTTGTTGCCCAGCTCGCCATGCTCGTTTTCGGTCCGGATCGAGACCGGCACCAGCGCCTTCAGCTCGAGCCCGTCGACGGCGACGTCACGCTCGCGCAACCAGCGGCGCAGGGCGCCGGCGACGACGGTCAGGGTGACGTCGTTGACGGTGCCGCCGAGGGCGTTCTTGGCGTGCTTGAAGTCGGCCAGCTCGAAGGTCGTCCAGCACATGCTGCGACGGGTCCCGATCTCGGTGTTGAAGGGGACCTTCGGCGCCGGGCGGGCGAGGTTCCAGGTCACCTCCCAGAGCCCCGCGAGGCCGTCGGTGGCGCGCTTGCGGGCGCGGGCCGGCTCGCGCAGGGCACGCTGCAGCCATCGTACCAGGCGCGAGATCGTCGCCGCGATGCCGGAGACCGCCCGGCCGGCGAGGGCCATCCGGGTCGGCGTGTGGGCCGGGGTCCAGGGGGCCTCGTCGCGGGCCGGCTCGCGATTGGGCTCGACGTCGAAGAGCAGCATGCCGATGTCGACCGCGGAGATCCCGTCGGCCATCGCGTGGTGGGTCTTGTAGACGATCGCGAAGCGGTCGTCCTCGAAGCCCTCGACCAGGATCAGTTCCCAGAGCGGCTTCGAGCGGTCCAGGGGCGGCGCCAGCAGCTCGCCGACCAGGGCCTGGAACTGGGCCTCATTGCCGGGCGCGGGCAGGTCCACCCGGCGCAGGTGGCGGTGGATGTCGAAGTCCGGGTAGTCGACCCAGAAGGGCGTGCCCAGCCCCAGCGGCGGGTAGAGCAGGCGCTGGCGCAGCCGCGGCAGCTGGTGGACGCGGCTGCGGATGTGGGCGAGGAAATCCTCCTCCTCGGGGGCGCTGCCCTCGCACATCAGCACGGCGCCGATCGCCATGTGCCCATTTGCTTTCTCGTTGGCCAGGAACGACGTGTCGAACGAAGTCAGCCTGTCCATGTGGCGTTGCGCCATAAAAACCTCCCTCTCCCTTCAGAGAGGGTAATGCCTACACGGCGGTTCCCTGGCCTCTGCTGTGTTGAGAGTTGGCTAACGAGCTAGGCGACGGCCGAGAGCGTGCCGCCACCCTCTTCGCCCGCCTCGGCGTCCTCGTCCTCGCCGGCGGCGAGGTCGCGCGGCAGGCGCCGGGAGACGACCTTGGTCACCCCGTCGCCGCCCATGGTCACCCCGTAGAGGACGTCGGCGGCGTCCATCGTCCGTTTCTGGTGGGTGACGATGACGAACTGGGCGCGGTCGGAGAAGCGGCGGATCAGCTGCAGGAAGCGGTCGATGTTGGCGTCGTCGAGCGCGGCCTCGACCTCGTCGAGGATGTAGAAGGGGCAGGGCCGGGCGAGGAAGACGGCGAAGACGAAGGCCAGGGCGACCAGCGACTTCTCGCCGCCCGAGAGCAGCGAGAGCTTGCGGGTCGACTTGCCGGCCGGAGTCACCTCGATCTCCACTCCCAGCTCCTCGCGCTCCTCTTCCTCCTCCTCGGGCTCCGGCTCGGCCTCGTCGCTCGGCGTCTCCTGCTCGCCGCTGGGCCGCTCCTCGTCGCGGACCGGGCGCAGCGCGACCCGGCGCAGGACGCCGCGGCCACCGGGGAAGAGGTGCTCCACCATCTCCTCGAAGTTCTTGGCGGTGGCGTCGAAGGTCTCCTCGAAGGCGCGCTCGATCTCGGCGTCGATCTCGCGGATCAGGGTCTCCAGCTCCCGCATCGCCCGCTCGGTGTCCTCGCGCTGGGCCTGCAGGCTCTCGACGTGCTCCCGCGCCTCGTCGTACTCGCGCTCGGCCAGCGGGTTGACCGGGCCGATCTGGGCCCGGCGCCGCTCCAGGCGCTCGAGCCGGCGGTCGATCTCGGCCCGCTCCTCCTCGCTCATCGCCTGCTCGGCGGCGGGCACCTCCTCGCCCAGCCGCTCGACGATCGAGGCCAGCTCGCGCTCGGCCTCGGCCCGGCGGTCGCCGAGGTGGGCGGCCTCGACCTCGGCCTTGGTCAGCGCATCGGCGACCGTCGACATCTCCGCCTGCAGCTCGAACTCCTGCTGGGAGCAGGCGCGCAGCTCCTCGGCGATCTCGTCGCCGTCGCCCTCGCCGCCGACGACCTTGCCCTCGGTGCTGGAAACCCGGGCCCGGATCGCGGCGCCGACCGCCTCGACCGCGGCCAGGGCGGCGCGGGCGTCGTCGAGCAGCGCCTCGCCGTCGGCGACCCGCTTGCGCAGGGCCTCGCGGTGGCGCTCGCCGAGCAGGCCCTCGGCGCGGCGGGCGTGGCGGGCGGCTAGCTCAGCGCCGCCGTGGACATCGCCAAGCGCCGCCTCGCGAGCGGACTCGGCCTCCGCCTCGGAGCCGGCGACGGCGAGGCCGGCGACAGCGGCGTCGAGGCCGGCGCCGATCTCGCCCAGCTCCTCCTCGAGTTTGCGCGCGCGCTCGGCCGGGGCGCCACTGCTGCCGACGTCGAGGGTCAGCGGGCCAAGCTCGGACCGCAGCGACTCCAGCCTCGCCTCGATCTCGGTCGCGCGGCTGGAGAGGCTGTTGGCGCGGACGGCGATCTTCTCCTGTTCGCCGCGCAGCTTGGTCAGCGTTCCCCAGGCCTGGGTGCGCTCGCGGTCGCGGGCGGCGAAGCGCTCCTCGGCCTCGCGGCGGCGTTTGCCGACCGCGGCCAGCCGCTCCTCGATCTTGGCCCGCGTCGCGCGGGCGCCAGCGGCGGCCTTCTCAGCCGCGGCTGCGCGGTCGGCGCCGAAGCGCAGCTCCTCGGAGACGATCTGGCCCCGCAGCCCCAGCTCCTCACGCTCGATCCGAGCGCCCAGCTCGGCCGCCTGCGCCTGGCGCTTCAGCGGCCGCAACCGCGCCCGTGCCTCGCGCTCGACGTCGAGGGCGCGGTCGAGGTTGTCGCGCGCCGCCCGCAGCTTCAGCTCCGCCCGGCGGCGGCGCTTGCGGTGCTTGCCGAGGCCGGCGGCCTCCTCGACCAGCAGCCGGCGCTCGCGCGGCTTCGAGTGGACGATCGTCTCGACCCGGCCCTGCGAGATCACCGAGTGCATCTCGCGGCCGAGGTTGGTGTCGGAGAGGACGTCGGTGATGTCGGCGAGGCGGGCGCGGGCGCCGTTGAGCCGGTAGACGCCGTCGCCGGAGCGGTCGAGCCGCCGCTGCACGGCGATTTCGGAGAACTCGCTGGCGGCGCGGCCATCGGAGTTGTCGATCACGACCTCGACCTCGGCGGCGCGGCGCTGGCCGACGCCCTTGCCGCCGGCGGAGATCACGTCCTGCATCGAGGCGCCGCGGATCGCGCCCGGGCTCTGCTCGCCCAGGGCCCAGAGGACGGCGTCGGTGATGTTCGACTTGCCGGAGCCGTTGGGCCCGACGATCACGCTGACGCCGGGTGAGAACTCGAGGTTCACCCGCTCGGGGAACGACTTGAACCCCTTCATCGTGATCGATTTCAGATACATGCTCTCCTTGACCCCTCGACGCTTAGGCTCGCGGTTGAGTCGGACGCGACGCCGGCCAATTCCCTAGCCCCCGAGCTGCTTCAAAGCCTGCTCGGCGGCGACCTGCTCGGCTGCCTTCTTGCTGCGGCCGGCGCCCTCGCCGACCGGCTCCGAGTCGACGATCGCCTCGACCTCGAAGGTGCGGCGGTGAGGCGGCCCGGTGGCGGCGACGACCTCGTAGCTTACGCGCACCCCGCGACGAGCCAAAAGCTCCTGCAAAGCGGACTTGAAGTCGATCCTGGTCTCGGCTGCGTGCTCGATCCTGGGCTCGAACGCGGCGACCACGGTCGCCGCCGTCCGCTCGAATCCGAAGGCCAGGTAACAGGCTCCGATCAACGCCTCGGTGGCCTCTGGAACCGGGCGCTCTCCTTCCAGCAAGACCTCGGCCGGGATCGCCCCGTTGACGCCCTCCGGCTCTGTCGCCCGCAGCATCTCCGGCACCCCCAGCTGGCGGCCGACCTCGGCGCAGGAGACACCGCTGACCGCTTGGTTGTGGATCTTGGTCAGGCCGCCGGAGGCGATGCTTTTGAAGCGGGAGAGCAGCTCGGTCGCGACCGCGAGGCCGAGGACGCTGTCGCCGAGGAAGGCGAGGCGCTCGAAGGAGTCGATCCGTAGCTCGGTCCAGGAGGAGTGGGTCAGGGCCTGCTCGCGAAGCTCGGCCGGCAGCTCCTCGATCAGGGCGGCGAGCGCTGTGACCGCCGGCTCGGGCTCCGTCATCGCCTAGCTGGAGGCCGGCGCGTGCTCGACGACGAAGCCGACCGCGTCGCCGACGGTCTCGATCCGCGAGGCCTGCTCCTCGGAGACGGCGACCCCATAGCGATCCTCCAGCTCCATCACCAGCTCGTAGAGGTCGAGCGAGTCGGCGTCGAGGTCCTCCTTGAAGCGCGTCCCTTCGCCGATCTTCTCGATGTCGACCTCGAGCTCCTCGGCAAGGTGCTCGCGAACGAGGGTGAGGACTTCGTCGCGCTTCATTGCGCCCTTCCTATCACGCGCCCTCGTCGGCCGCGAGCGCGCCGCGGGTGGCGCCGCCCTCGCGCAGCAGGGCGGCGGTGCGGCCGACGGCGTCGACCTCGGCGCAGCGGGCGGCGAGGCGGATCGCGTTGGCGATGCCGTCGGCGCCGGAGCTGCCGTGGCCGACGACCGCGATTCCTCGCAGCCCGAGCAGGATCGCGCCGCCGGTGGTGTCGGGGTGCAGCTCGCGGCGCAGGCCGCCGAGCGCCGGCTTCATCAGCAGCCCACCGAGCAGCGAGACCGGGTTCGAGCGGGCGGCGCTGCCGACCGCGCCGGCGACGGTCTTGGCGGTTCCCTCCATCAGCTTCAGGGCGATGTTGCCGGTGAAGCCGTCGGTGACGACGACGTCGGCGACCGCCGCCGGCAGGTCGCGCCCCTCGACGTTGCCGGCGAACTGGATGCCGGGTGAGCGGGAGAGAATGCGGTGCGCCTCGACCACCTCCTCGCGGCCCTTGCCGGCCTCCTCGCCGACCGTCAGCAGGCCGACCGCCGGGTCCTCGACCTCGAGCACGGCGGAGCTGAAGGCGGCGCCGAGGAAGGCGAACTGGACCAGGTGCTGGGCGCGGACCTCGACGTTGGCGCCGACGTCGAGGAAGAGGACGGGTTTGCCGGGGATCGGCAGCTGCACCGCCAGGGCGGGCCGCTGCACGCCCTTGAGCCGACGCAGGCCGAAGGTCGCCGCCGCCATCGTCGCCCCGGTCGAGCCGGCGCTGACCATCGCGTCGGCCGCGTCGTCGGCGACGTCGCGGGCGGCGAGGACCACCGAGGCCTCGGGCTTGGAGCGGACCGCGGGCAGCGGCTCCTCATCGTTGCCGATCCACTCCGTGGCGGGGACGACTTCAATCCCCTCCTCGCGCTCGAGGCCAAGCTCCTGCGGCGGCCCGAAGACGCGCACGTTGATCCCGTCCGCAGCGGCCTTGCGAGCGCCCTCGGCGAGGACCTCGAAGCCCTGCTCGGCGCCGTAGCCGTCGAGGGCAACGGTGACGCCGCCGCGCCCTAGCGCCACGGCGACTAGGAGTCGGAGCTGGTCGCCGGGGCCTCGGCGACTTTGTGAGTGATGACCTCGCGGCCGGCATAGGTGCCGCAGGTCGGGCAGACCCGGTGCGGCAAGCGCGGGCTGTGGCAGCGCGGGCAGGTACTCAGGTTCGGCTTGCCAGCCTTGTGCTGGGCGCGCCGCTTGTCACGGCGGGCGCTGGAGGTTCTCTTCTTCGGGACGGCCATCGCGACGCGGGATGGTACCGGACCCTCTAGTAGACGGCTCTGACCACGGCCAGGTCGTCCTGCTGCCAGGCGATCTCGCCGCCGGACCACTCGACCGCGGCGGCCAGCTGCTCGGGCTCGAAGCGGTCACCGATGACCAGGGCGCGGGAGTGGTCTTTGACGCGGCGAAAGAGGGCCTTCTGCTTCTCGTCGTCGAGCCCGCTGACCGAAAGGACCGAGATCACGAGGTCCCAGGGGCCGTCCGGGAGCGGGTCCTCCATGCGGGCGAGCTGGACGTCGTCGTAGCTCTGGCGGGCACGGAAGACCATGTCGGGGCTGGCGTCGAGGCCGATCACCCAGGCGTCGGGATGGGCCTCGATCAGGCGCCGGGTCGTCTCCCCGGTCCCCATCCCCAGCTCCAGCACGCGCTCGGGCTCGAACGGGATTGCCGCCACCGCCTGGTCCTGCAGCTCGTCGTAGCCGGGGACCTCGGCGCGGATGCGCTCCAGGTAGACCTCTGGTTTCCAATCGAATTGAGTCATTTCGTAACCTCGTGGGAGGCAGTCATCGTAAGCCCGTAACCAGCGGAGGTTCGCTCATGTCGCAAGCGCCCACCACCACGATCGACCTGGCGCGCCTCTCGCTCTCCCACGGCGAGGGCAAGAGAGTCGAGCTACCGGTCGCGCTCGAGCCCGTCGAGCTGGGCGGCGAGGCCTACCTGGCGAACCCGGCGGCGCCCATGGTCCGGCTCGAGATCTCCCGGCCCAGCAACGGTTACGCCTTCCGGCTGCAGTTCCCGGTCCACCTCGAAGGCCCGTGCATGCGCTGCCTCGAGCCCGGCTCGCTCGACTTCGAGGTCGAGTCCCGCGAGGTCGACCAGGCGGCGACCGACGACCCGGACCTGCGCAGCCCCTATTTGGTCGAGGACGACCTCGACATTGGCCGCTGGGCCCACGACGCGACCATGCTCGCCCTCCCCTCCCGCTTCCTCTGCCGGCCCGACTGCGCCGGCCTCTGCCCCGTCTGCGGCGAGTCGCTCAACGACGCCGACCCCGCCGACCACGACCACGAGCAGGCGACGGACCCTCGTTGGGCGGCCCTGAAGGACCTGAAGCTGGAGTAGCCCCCGGGGGCGAATTCCTGGGCTGGGGCGCCTTTATTGCCCCATCGGCCAGAAACTCGCCCCACGCGACCTTGAAATCGCCCGGCTGGCCGCCAGGCAGCATGGAGTCATCTCAACTCGGCAGCTGGTGCGGCTGGGCATTAGTGAGAGTGCGGCCTCAAGGCGGGCCAAATCGGGACGCCTGCACCGGGTCCACCAGGGCGTCTATGCGGTCGGTCATGGCGGGCTGTCGAACAAGGGCCGTTGGATGGCAGCTGTACTCGCAGGCGGAGAAGGAGCCGTCCTCAGCCACCTCAGCGCGGCGCAGCTGTGGCGCTTGATGCACCCAAGGCCTGGCCCGGTTCACGTGTCGGTTCTTGGGCATACAGGCCGAAGGAAGAGGCAGGGCATCCAGATACATCGCCCGAGAGGCCTGGCGCCAGAGTCCGTGACGCAGCGGCGGAACATCCCGGTGACGACCCCGGCGCGGACGATCACCGATTTGCGGCGGATCGCCACGCCGGCGCAGTTGCGGCAAGCAATCCGGCAGACGGAGGCTTTGGGGCTGCAGACGGGGCTGGGGCGGCGCGCGGACCCGACGCGCAGCGAGTTGGAGGATCTCTTTCTACGCCTGTGCGCTCAGCACAGCCTGCCCAAGCCGGAGGTGAACGTGCGGGTCGGCCCGTACGAGGTCGACTTCCTCTGGCGAGCTAGGCGGGTGATCGCGGAAACGGACGGCTACCGCTACCACCGCGGCAACCAGGCGTTCGAGGACGATCACGAACGCGATCTGCAGCTACGGGCGCGCGGCTACGACGTGCGCCGCTTCACCTACCGCCAGGTCACCGAGACGCCGCTGGAAGTGGCCGCGTCCGTCGCGGACGCGCTCGGGCGCTAGGCCTGCTCGTCGAGCTCGGCGACCGGTTCTTCCTCGCGGCCGGCCAGCCGATCGCGGCCGCGCTGAACGGCCGCCAGGAACTTCTGCAGGTTGACTTCAAGGGTGTTGAGGATCTCGTCGGCGTAGTCCTCGGCGCCGAGGCGGATTTCGCGCTCGCGGGTGCGGGCGTCCTCGACGATCTCGTCGGCGGCGCGCTCAGCCTGCTTGGTGACCTCCTCGTCGGAGATCAGACGGGCCTGCTGCTCGCGCGCCTCGCGGACGATGCGCTCGGCCTCGCGTTTGGCCTCGGCCAGCATCTCCTGGCGCTCCTTGACGATCCAGCGCGCCTGCTTGATCTCCTCGGGGATCGTGGCCCGCATCTGGTCGAGGAGGTCGTAGATCTCCTCGCGGTCCACACGCACCTGATCCGTCAACGGGACGGGTCGGGCGTTGTGGACGACGTCGTCCAGCTTGTCTATGAGAACGAGAACGTCCATTTGCAGGTCGTAAGCCTACGTGTATGCGGGGGTTTTGGTGAAGATGGCGTTATCCAGGCCGTTTTTTGCAAGCCGTCGCCCAAAGGACGAGACGGATTGCGGGAAGCCTACCTGTCGTCCAGGCGGTCAGCGAGGGCCACCGCGACCGGGGCCGGGACGAGGTCGGAGACGTCGCCGCCGAAGGTCGCCATTTCCTTCACCCCGGTCGAGGAAAGGAAGCTGTAGTGCGGCGAGGCAATCACGTAGATGCTCTCGATCCCGGGGTCGAGCTTGCGGTTGAGCTGGGCCATCTCGAACTCGTACTCGAAGTCGGAGATCGCCCGCATCCCCTTGACGATCGCCTTGGCGCCGTTGTCGCGGGCGAACTCGACCAGCAGGGTGGCGAAGATCTCGACCTCGACGTTGGGCAGGTCGGCGGTCGCCTCGCGGATGAAGGCGCGCCGCTCCTCGGCGCTGAAGAGGGTCGTCTGCTTGCGCAGCGGGTTGTTGACGACCCCGACCACGACCCGGTCGAAGACCTGGGCGGTGCGGGTGATGATGTCGACATGGCCGTTGGTGACCGGGTCGTAGGTGCCGGGACAGACGACGGTGCCGTTGCGTTCGCTCATTCGCCCGCCTCCGCGTAGATCGAGACGTCGGCGGCGCCGTAGCGGCGCTGCCGCAGTCGCTCCAGCGAGTCGATCCGGACCGGGCTGCCGGCGCCGCTCTCGACTATCGCGCGGCCGCCTGCGGCCAGCAGGCGGGGCAGATGGGTGTTCAAGTCCTGCGCCACGCGGTCGGCGAGTCTATAGGGGGCATCGACGAAGACGAGGTCGAAGCGGGGCGGGTCCGCGCCCACCGGGACGGCCGCCAGCCATCGCTCGACGTCGGCGCGGACCAGCTCCGCCCGGTCCCTCAGGCCGAGACGCTCGACGTTGCCGAGCGCGGGCCGGGTGTCGCGGTCGACGAGGACGGCGCGCTCGGCACCGCGCGAAAGCGCCTCGATCGCGAGCGCGCCGGTGCCGCTGTAGAGGTCGAGGACGGTGGCGCCGAGGACACGCTCGCCGAGGGCGGAGAAGATCGCCTCGCGGACGCGATCGGAGGTCGGACGGACCTTCCAACCGCGCGGCGCGACCAGGCCCTGCCCTTTGAACTCGCCTGCGATCACCCGCATCGGCCCACCTCCTCCCGCACGATTGCCCGCATCGGCTTTTCCGCCATCGCCCTATTAGAGGGGAATCGGGTCGGCGGCGCCGGCGCCGAAGCGGCGGCGGGCGGCGAGCAGCAGCGGCCCCAACGCCGGGTCCTCGAGCGAGCCGTGGCGGTGCAGCAGCGCCAGCACCTCGTCGCGAGCCTCGACCAGGGTCTTGGCGTCCTCGGGCAGGCTGGCGACTGCAAAGCGGGGCAGCCCGCTCTGGCGGGTGCCGAGGATCTCGCCCTCGCCGCGCAGGCTGAGGTCGACCTCGGCCAGCTTGAAGCCGTCCAACTCCTTGGCCACGGCCTCGAGCCGGCGCCGGGCCATCCCCCCCGCTTCGTCGGCGAAGAGCAGGCAGTGCGAGGCGTGCTTGCCGCGCCCCACCCGGCCGCGCAGCTGGTGCAGCTGGGAGACGCCGAAGCGCTCGGCTCCCTCGATCACCATCACGGTCGCGTTGGGGATGTCGATCCCGACCTCGATCACGGTCGTCGCCACCAGCACCTGGGTCTCCCCCGCGGCGAACGCCCGCATCGCCTCGGCCTTCGTCGCCGAGGGCATCTGGCCGTGGAGGACGTCGAGCGAGAAGCCGCGCAGCTCGGCGGCCCGCAGCCGTTCGGCCTCCGCCTCGGCGGCCTTGCCGGGCATTTTCTCCGACTGTTCGACCAGCGGACAGACGACGAAGGCCTGGCGGCCCTCCCGCAGCCGCTCGCGCATGAACTCATAGGCGCCGGCGCGGCGGTCCTCCTCGACCAGCCAGGTCTCGACCGGCACCCGCCCCGCCGGCAGCTGATGCAGGGCGGTCGTGTCGAGGTCGCCGTAGGCGGTCAACGAGAGCGTGCGCGGGATCGGCGTCGCGGTCATGTGCAGCACGTGCGGCGCCATCCCCTGCACGCCCTTGGAGTCGAGCGCGCGGCGCTGCGCGACCCCGAAGCGGTGCTGCTCGTCGACCACGCAGAGGCCGAGCCGGGCGAACTTGACGTCGGGCTCGATCAGCGCGTGGGTGCCCAGGATGAGTCCCAGCTCGCCGGAGGCGAGCTGGTTCAGGGCTCGCTTGCGGGTCGCGACGGGCGTCGCTCCCGTCAGCAGCGCGAAGGGAGTGGCCTCTTCCGCCAGCAGGCGGCCGAGGGTGATCGCGTGCTGCTCGGCCAGGGTCTCGGTCGGCGCCATCAGCACCGCCTGGTAGCCGGCTTCCAGCGCCCGCAGCATCGAGTAGACGGCGACCACCGTCTTGCCCGAGCCGACCTCGCCCATCAGCAGCCGCTGCATCGGCTCGCCGGCGTCGAGGTCGGCGTCGATCTCGTCGAAGGCGGCCAGCTGGTCTCTGGTCGGCTCGAACGGCAGCGACTCGATCCAGCGGCCGACCGGCTCCCCGGGCACACCCAGGCGCGGCGCCGGGCGGGCGGTGCGATGGCTGCGTTTGCGCGTCGTCAGCAGCGCCTGGTGCAGGAACAGCTCTTCGAAGGCGATCCGCTCCAAGGCCTGCTCGGCTTCCTCGGGTAGCTCCGGGAAGTGCGCGGCGCGGATCGCGTCGGCGACCCCCGCGAGCCCGCGCCGCGCCCGCAGCTCCGCCGGCAGCCCCTCGATCGCGTTCGGCGCCAGCTCGCACGCCTGCTCCGCCCAGTCCCTGATCTTTTGAGCTTTTAGAGCCTCGGTCGCCGGGTGAACCGGTACCAACCCTCCTCCCGCGGGTGGCACAGGGGGAGGGGGGTCGAGGACGCCCTCGCCCGCAGCGCCCCCCTCCCCCTGTGACAGGACCCGCGGGCCGGAGGCGCCGGCCCCGTCGTCACCCGCCGCAGCGACGATCTCGTACTCGTTAACCCCGAAGCCGCGTTTGGAGAGCTTGCCCGTCAGCAGCAGCCGGGTGCCCGGGATCAGCTTGCTGGCGATCCATGGCTGGTTGAACCAGGTCGCACGGGTGTGGCCGGAGTCGTCGCCGACTTTGACGCTGGTGATGCTGAGACCGCGTTTGCGGAAGGGGCGCGGTTGCGGGCCGAGGACCTCGACCAGGACGGTCCCGGTCTCGCCCTGCTCGAGGCTGCCGAGCGGCCTGACCGTGAACTCGCGGTGGCGGTGCGGGTAGCGGGCGAGGACGTCGGCGACGGTGTGGATGCCGGCTTCCGCCGCGGCCTCGGCGAGCTTGGGGCCGACGCCGTCGAGGGCCTGCAGAGAGGCGTCGAGGACGCTGGGCCGGGGCCAGTGGACGGGGGCGTCGCGAAGCTCGGCCCGGGTCAGCTCGCGCGCGCCGGCGAAAGAACGCACTACTGGGCGGCCAGCAGCCACCACCAGCTCGGCTGGCACCCCTCGTGGGTCTCGACCTCGACTCCGTCGGGGGCGTGGGTGTCGATCTGCTCGAGCGCGATCGGCGCCCCCTCGCCGGCGATCACGGTGACGATCTCGGCGCCCTCGGCGAGGTGCTGGATCGTCGTCGTCAGGGTCGAGCCGGTGCCGCCCCAGGCGATGATCTCGCCGGCGGCAAAGCCGACCGCGTCGCCCTGCTTGAAGCGGCCCTGGGCGTCGTCGCGGGCGGCCGGGGCGACGCCGCCGATCGCCACCCCCTCCAGCGCCCCCTCGAGCCGCTCGGCGTTCTCCGCCGCCGAGGCGTCGGGATCAAGCTCGACCAGCGCCAGCAGGCTCGCCTGTTGGGAGAGCGCCGGCACCACCCGCGCCGGCTTCTCCGAAAGCTCGCAGGCGCGCTCCGCCGCCATCACCACGTTGGAGGAGCTGGGCAGGACCAGGACCTCCGCCGCCGCCACGCCGTGGATCCCGGCCAGCAGCTCGTAGGTGGAGGGGTTGAGCGTCTCGCCGCCGGGAACGACGTGGGCCCCAAGCTCGGCGAAGAGCCGTTCCAGCCCCTCGCCGGCGGCGACCGCGATCACGCCGGTGCGGCCACCGCCGTCCGCCAGGCGGGCGCTGCGTTCGGCCATCTGCTGGCGCATGTCGGCGACGTCGAGGTTGGCCACGGTCCCGGTGCCCTCGAACAGCGCCACCGCCGACTCCGGAGCGTCGGTGTGGACGTGGACCTTGAGCGTGGCCTCGTCGCCGACGACCAGGACCGAGTCGCCGAGGCCCTCGAGGCGGGGCAGGAAGTCACGGGCCGAGAGGCCGCTGCCGGCGACGATGAAGTTGGTGCAGTAGCGGAAGCGGCTGTCCTCGTGGTGGGGCAGGCTCATCCGCGGCGGCTCGTAATGGGAGACCTCGGGCAGCTCGGCGTCGTCGCCGCGCAGGCCGGCGACGACGCCGGCGAGGATCAGGACCAGGCCGTGTCCGCCGGCGTCGACGACGCCGGATTCGCGCAGCACCTCGAGCTGCTCGGGAGTGCGCGCCACCGCCCGCTCGCCGTCGGCGATCGCCCGCTCCAGCACCTCCGCCAGGACCGCGTCCTGCTGCGCCTCGGTGACGTCGCTCCCGAGCCGCTGTTTGCCGGCCTCGAGGTGGGCGAGCTGGCGGGTCAGCGAGTGGGCCATCTCGCGGAAGACGGTGAGCATCGTCCCCTCGGCCGGCTCGCGGACCGACTCATAGGCGGCGTCGGCGGCTTTGGCGAAGGCGGCGGCGACCAGCACCGGGTCGACCAGCTCTCCCGGGCGGCTGGCCAGCTCCTCGGCGGCGCCACGGACGATCTGGCTGAGGATCACGCCGGAGTTGCCGCGAGCGCCCATCAGCGCCGCCCGCGCCAGCGCCTGCACCAGCTCGGTGCGGTCGACCTCGTCGACGTCGAGGCTGTCGAGGCGGTCCAGCTCCTCCATCACGGCGCGCATCGTCATCGCCATGTTGTCGCCGGTGTCGCCATCGGCGACCGGGAAGACGTTGAGGTCGTTGACCTCCTGGCGTCGCGCCTCCAATGAGGCGTATGCAGAACTTACGACCCGTCGGAAGCGGGCGATCGAGGGATCGGGCATCTAGCGGCAATCTAGTAGTCGGCTGCGACGCTGGCGAGTGCGGGCGTCGAGCGGAGCCTTCGCACATACGGCCGCCGCAGGCCATTGCTAGCGTGGCGCCCGATGCGACGCTTTGCCACCTGGTGCACCGGCCACCGCAAGACCGTGATCATCGGCTGGATCGCCGCCCTGATCGTGATCGGCGGGATCGCCGGCTCGGTCGGCGCCGACTTCAGCGAAGAATTCAAGCTGCCGGCTTCCGACTCCAAGGAAGCCTTCGACCTGCTCGAAAGCAAGTTCCCGGCCCAGTCCGGCGACAGCGCGCAGATCGTCTTCAAGGCCAAGGGCGGGGTCGAAGCGCCGGCCGTGAAGAAGGAGATGACGGCGGCCTTCGCGGAAATCGAGAAGTTCCCCCACGTCAGCGAAGTCGCCAGCCCGTACGTCAAGGGCGGCGCCGCGGCGGTCAGTGAGGACGGCGAAATCGCCTACGCGACGATTCAGTTCGACGCCGCCGGCAACGAACTCGACAAAGAGAAGACGCGAGAAATCATCGCGGTCGCCCAGAAGCCCGCGGGCGAGGGCCTCGAGGTCGAGCTCGGCGGCAACCTGGTCGCGGAAGCCGAACAGGAAGAAGGCGACTCCTCCTTCGGCATCGGCCTGCTGGCGGCGATGGTGGTGCTGCTGCTCACCTTCGGCTCGGTCGTGGCGATGGGCCTGCCGATCGTCACCACGCTGTTCGCGCTCGGCGTCGGGCTCAGCATCGTCACGCTCGGCACCCACGTCTTCGACACGGCCAACTTCGCGCTGGTGCTGGCGGCGATGATCGGGCTCGGGGTCGGGATTGACTACGCGCTCTTCATCTTCACCCGTTTCCGCAACGGCCTCGACGACGGGCTGGCCCCGCGCGAGGCGGCAATCGCCGCCGTCGACACCGCCGGCCGCGCCGTCCTCTTCGCCGGGATCACCGTGATCATCGCTCTGCTGGGCATGTTCCTGCTCGGCCTCACCTTCCTCTACGGAGTGGCGACGGCGGCGGCATTGGCGGTGCTGTTCACGATGATCGCGGCGTTGACCCTGCTGCCGGCGCTGCTGACGATCGTCGGGCGCCGGGTCGACCGGCTCCGCATCCCCGGCCTCGGCAACCGCGGCCCGGTCGCGATCGAGAAGACCAAGTGGTACCGCTGGAGCCACGAGATCCAGCGCCGGCCCTGGCTGGCCGCCACCCTCTCCGGCGGCCTCCTGATCCTGCTCTGCATCCCCACCCTCTCGCTGCGCCTCGGCACCAACGACGCCGGCACCGAACCACCGAACAAAACGACCCGCCAGGCCTATGACCTGCTGGCCCAGGGCTTCGGCCCCGGCTTCAACGGGCCCTTCATGCTGGTCGCGGCGCTGCCGGCCAAGGGAGACGACGCGGCGCTGGTGCAGCTGAAGCAGAAGCTGGAAAACGAAGAGGGCGTCGCCGCGACGACCGACGTCAGCCTCAACCCAGCGCAGAACACCGGGGTCTTCCAGGTCTACCCGACGACCTCGCCCCAGAGCGAGGCGACGACCGAACTGCTCGATCGCATCCGCGACGACGTGATCCCGCCGATCGAGACGAAGACCGGCGCTCAGCTTCACGTCGGTGGCATCAACGCGATCTTCGAGGACTTCGGCAACGCGATCGCGGAAAAGCTGCCGCTGTTCATCGGCGTCGTGGTCCTGCTCTCAGCCCTGTTGCTGATGATGGTCTTCCGCTCGGTGCTGGTGCCGCTGAAGGCGGTGGTGATGAACCTGCTCTCGATCGGGGCCGCCTTCGGCCTGATCGTCGCCGTCTTCCAGTGGGGCTGGGGCGCGAGCCTGATCGGGGTCGACAACACCGGCCCGATCATCTCCTTCTTCCCGATCTTCCTCTTCGCGATCGTCTTCGGGCTCTCGATGGACTACGAGGTCTTCCTGATGTCCCGCATCCACGAGGAGTGGGAGAACAGCCACGACGCCACCGCCTCCGTCACCCGCGGGCTCGCCCTGACCGGCCGCGTGATCACCGCGGCGGCGGCGATCATGGTCACGGTCTTCGCCTCCTTCATGCTCGGCGACGAACGGATCATCAAACTCTTCGGCCTCGGCCTCGCCTCCGCCGTCTTCATCGACGCGGTGATCATCCGCTCGGTCCTGGTTCCCGCGGTGATGCAGCTGCTTGGCAGAAGGGCCTGGTGGCTGCCCGACTGGCTCGACCGCATCCTGCCGAAGCTTCATGTGGAGCCGGCCGAGGGGGATCCGAGCCCGACGGGCGAGCATGCGGTGGTCCCCCCAGCCGACCAGAACTAGCGCACGACCAGCCGCCAGGCCCGAGAGGCCGGCACGGAGATCAACGAGCCTTCCCGCCCCGCCTGGCAAGCGTCGCACCAGATCACGTATGCGTAAGCGCCAGGCGACAGGTCGGGGATGGCGAAGCTGAGCCGGTAGCGCGGCGGGGCTCCGTGTTCGGGGTTGTTGCCGCCGGGCGGCGGGACTGCGAGGCCGAGGAACGTGAATGAGCGGCGGCGAGGCGGCGCCGGAGCCGCCGGCGAGCAGACGGCGCGGCGGCCGCAGGGCCGCGGCCCGGGAGCCTTGGCGAGCGGCACCAGCGAGATGCCGAAGGAGCCGGGCGGCTCCTTTCCGTCCGTGCCGAGCATGCAGGGACCATGGTCGAAGCCGTCCGGATGCCGTTCCCCCTTGGGGCCGACGCAGGGCGGAAAACAGAAGCCGCAGGCCAACGTCAGCTTGACCTCGTCTCCGGGAGACCCGCGATGACGACTGACGGCTTCGACGCCCACCGCGGCGTCGGCGACGCTCGCGCTCAGCGCCGCAAGCAGCCCGACGACCGCGCAAGCCGCCAACACCCCCCTCGCCCGCGACGCCGATCCAATCCCACTCTCACTTTTGGCCACCATTGGAGTGCCTCCCATTTCGCCGTTTGCCCCTCTTACAACTGCCGCTCCCGGCGGGCTCCCCCCTCCATCTGCTCGGCGGCGGGGAACCGACGACGCTCGGCAGTTGTAGAAAGCGACAAGTGCAAGCCGCGCCTGCCGCCGAAGGAGTACTGGTAGCCCGTGCCAGGGAGGGCGACGCGCGTGCCTACGAAGAGCTGGTCGAGCAACACCAGGCGACCGCGTTCAGGGTCGCGTGGCTGATCACGCGCTCGGCTCCCGACGCCGAGGAGGCCGCCCAGGATGGATTCGTAAAGGCCTACGCGGCGCTCGGGCGTTTTCGCGCCGGCGCGCCTTTCCGGCCATGGCTGCTCAAGATCGTCGCCAACGAGGCACGCAACCGGCGGGTCGCCGTTTCCAGGCGCCAGCGGCTGACGCTGAAGGCGATCGAGGAGCGCCCGCGCGAGGGTGGCCCTGCGGCTGAGGCGGAGGCGATCGCCAGCAGCGGCCGCGCCGAGCTGCTCGCCGCGATCGCCCGCCTCGGTCGGCGCGACCAGCTCGTGATCGCAGCCCGCTTCCTGCTCGAGCTTTCAGAGGAAGAGACGGCCGCGGCGCTGGGGTTGCGCCGCGGAACGGTCAAGTCGCGCACCAGCCGAGCGCTGGCGCGGCTGCGAAAGGAGGTCGAAGCCGATGCCTGACCTCGAGCGACGCCTGCGCGAGCTGGCATCCGCGGCCGAGTTCCCGCCGACGCCGCAGCTTTCCGCACGAGTGGGCCGCGAGGTCCTCGAGCCGAGCCAAAGGCCCTCGCGCGCGCCCAGCTCGCCACGCCTGCGCATCGCCTTGATCGCCGTCGCCGCGTTGCTGTTGCTCGCAGCCAGCGCTACGGCCGCGATCCCTTCGGCGCGCAATGCCGTGCTCGATCTGCTTGGCCTGCGTGCGGAGACGATCCAGCGGGTCCCGGAGCTGCCCGAGAACGTGCGGGCGAGGCCGCAGTGGCGCCTCGGCCGCCCGGCGCCGTCGCTTGCCGCCGCCCGGGCGGCGCTTGCCTTCAGGCCCCTGTTGCCGTCGGGCCTTACCGGGCCAAACGGAGTCTTCGTCGGCCTGGAAAAGGGTGAGGTCGAAGTGCCCGGCAGCGCCCTGACGCTCACCTACCCACCGCAACCGGGCCTGCCGTCCTCGCGGCTCACCGGCGTGGGCCTGCTGCTGCTCGAGCTGCACGGTCGGTTCTGGCCGGGCTTCGTCGGCAAGCTGACCCCGCGCGATGCCCGCATCGAAAAGTTCTCGATCGACGGGGACTACGCGATCTGGATCGAAGGGCTGCACGCCTTCTTCTTCCACGCCGGCTCCTACCGCATCACCCGGTCGCGGCTGGCCGCCAACACGCTGCTGGTCCAACGCGGCGAGACGATGGTCCGCCTCGAGGGCAAGTTCGGCAAAGCAAAAGCAATCGAGATCGCCCGCTCCCTGACCCCCGTACGGAACTAGCTAGCGACCCTGAGGCCGTAGGGCGCCGCGTCCCACGCCCTCAGGCGGCCTTGGTGACCTTGTTGGCCTTGAGACAGCGCGTGCAGACGTAGGTCCGCAGCGGGCGCCCATTCTCGGTAATCCGGACTTTCTGCAGGTTCGGATCGAAGCGCCGCTTGGTGGCGACCATCGAGTGGCTTCGGGACTGGCCGAACGCCGGTCCCTTGCCGCAGCTGTGACATACCTTGGCCATCGGGTCGTGGATGCTACCCAGTCAGGCGATTTGGCGCTTGAGCAGGGCCATGCGGGCAACGGTGAGGGCGGCGTTGCGGCCCTGGTCGCGCTTGCCGCCACCGGCCCGGGCCAGCGCCTGCTCCATCGTGTCGCAGGTGATCACGCCGAAGGCGCAGGGGACGCCGGTCTCCAGTTGCACGTCCTGGATCCCGCGGGCGGCCTCGGCGCAGACGAAGTCGTAGTGGTCGGTCTCGCCGCGGATGACGACGCCGAGGCAGGCGACGCCATCGAAGCCGGCGGCGGCGTGCAGCTTCGCCGCATAGGGCAGCTCGTAGGCGCCGGGAACGGAGACCTGGGAGACCGATGCCGCCGGGACGCCGGCGATCTCGAAACCCTCGTTGGCACCCGCGAGCAGCCGTTGCGCCAGGTCCTCGTAGAAGCGGCCGACGCAGACGGCGAAACGCAGCGGCGCCAGTACCTCGCGCTCCTCGTCACTGAACTGCTCGAGGAAGGCGCCGGCCTCAGTCATCGGCTTCCCTCGCGTCGCGCTCCTCCTCGTCGTGGATCATCTCCTCGTCGAGCGCCAGGCCCTGATGGTGCAGCGAGTGGCCCATCTTGTCGCGCTTGGCCCGCAGGTAGGCCTCGTTGTGGACGTTGGGGTCGGACTCGATCGGGACCTGCTCGCTGACCGAGAGGCCGTAGCCCTCGAGGCCGACGATCTTTTTCGGGTTGTTGGTGAGGATGCGGATGCTGGTCAGCCCGAGGTCGCCGAGGATCTGGGCGCCGATGCCGTAGTCGCGCAGGTCGGCGGGGAGCCCCAGTTTGAGGTTGGCCTCGACCGTGTCGGCCCCCTCCTCCTGCAGTTTGTAGGCCCGCAGCTTGTTCAGCAGGCCGATCCCGCGGCCCTCCTGGGAGAGGTAGAGGAGGACGCCGCTGCCCTCCTCCTCGATCATCGCCAGGGCCGAGGCCAGCTGCTCGCCGCAGTCGCAGCGCATGCTGTGGAAGACATCGCCGGTGAGGCACTCGCTGTGGACGCGGACGAGGACGTCCTCGACCCCGTCGACCTCGCCCTTGACCATCGCCACGTGGTGTTTGTCGTCGACCAGCGAGCGGTAGCCGACCGCGGTGAAGTCGCCGAAGGAGGTCGGCAGCGCCGTCGCGACCACGCGCTCGACCAGTTTCTCGGTGCGGCGGCGGTAGGAGATCAGCTCGGCCACCGTGACCATCTTCAGGCCGTGCTTCTGGCAGTAGGGGATCAGGTCGGGGACGCGGGCCATGGTGCCGTCGTCGTTCATCACCTCGCAGATCACGCCGGCCGGGGTGAGGCCGGCGAGGCGGGCGAGGTCGACGCTGGCCTCGGTGTGGCCGGTCCGCTCCAGGACGCCGCCCTCTTTGGCCCGCAAGGGGAACATGTGGCCGGGGACGACGATGTCGCGCGGGCCCGACTCGGGGTCGATCGCGACCTGGATCGTGTGGGCGCGGTCGTGGGCGGAGATGCCGGTGCTGACGCCGCCGGCGGCCTCGATCGTGACCGTGAAGGCGGTCTGCAGCGGCGCCTCGTTCTTGGCCGCCATCAGATTCAGCCCGAGCCGTTCGCAGCGCTGCGCGGTCAGCGCCAGGCAGATCAGCCCGCGCGCCTCTTTGGCCATGAAGTTGACCGCCTCGGGGGTGGCGAACTGCGCCGCCATCACCAGGTCGCCCTCGTTCTCGCGGTCCTCGCCGTCGCAGACGACGACCATGCGGCCGCGGCGGATCTCCTCGATCGCCTCCTCGATGGTCGAGAACGGGCTCTCCCCCGCCTCGGTCACCACGCTGTCCTGCTTTTCGGTCTTAGTCATGTCGCTCACGCTCGTTCCTTTCCAGCGAATGGTGCCAGCAACCGCTCCACGTACTTGGCAACGATGTCGCACTCGACGTTCAGCTTGCTTCCAGGCTCGGCCGCGCCGAGGTTCGTCCGCTCCAGGGTCTCGGGGATCAGGGAAACCTCTGCCCAGGAATCGCCCAGCTCGGCGATCGTCAGGCTGACGCCGCTGAGCGTGACCGAGCCCTTGTCGACCGCGTAGCGCAGCAGCTCGGGGCCGAGCCTGACGCGGATGCGGCGGGCGAAGCCGTCGTCCTCGACCGACAGCACCTCGCCGACGCCGTCGACGTGGCCCTGGACGATGTGGCCGCCAAGCCGATCGCTGGCCCGCATCGCCAGCTCGAGGTTGACGCGGCTGCCGTCGTCCAGCTCGCTCAGCGCCGTCACCTCCAGGGTCTGGTTCATCGCCTCGGTCTCGAAGCCGGTGGCGTCCGCGGCGGTGGCGGTGAGGCAGACGCCGTCGACGGCGACCGAGTCGCCGAGGGCGATCACGCTCGCCAGTGTCGTGGCGATGCGCAGGCGCGCGCCTGCGCCATCGCTTTCGACCGACTCGACCTTGCCGACGTCCTGGATCAGTCCGGTGAACACGTCACCACTCCTTGTATCGGGCCACGATCAGGACATCCTCGCCGACTTGCTCGGTGGTGGAGGACAAGGCCGGGCGGCGCGGCGGGGCCTGTCCCGGAGGGGGAGGCCTGCGGGCGAGGTTTTCGTTCTCGGCCTTCCCCTCCGGGCCACCCGCGCGAGTCACGTCTTCTCCAACACCGAGCAGGATCGGCGCGACGAAGGTGCGGGACTCGTCGAGCTGGTCGGCGGACTGGAAGGCGGTTGCGAGGGTGCGGCCGCCCTCGAGGAAGAGAGAGGTGATGCCGCGACGGCCGAGGTCGACGAGGGCGGAGGCGACGCGGTCGGCAGGGGTGGAGCCACTGGCCGCGAGGACCTCTGCTCCGGTCTCCTTGAGAGCGTCGACGCGGGCAGAGTCAGCAGCTTCCGCGGTGACCACGAGGACCGGAGACTGGTCGAGGGTCGCGAGCAGCTGGGAGCCGAGCGGCAGACGGGCCCGGGAGTCGAAGACGACGCGGAGGGGCTGGCGGGCGCCGGGGGCGCGAGCGGTGAGCAGGGGGTCGTCGGCGAGGACGGTGCCGATGCCGACGGCGATCGCGTCGTGTTCGGCGCGCCAACCGTGAACGCGGGCGCGGCTCTGCTCGCCGGATATCCAGGGCGAGTCCTCGTCGCCGGTGCTGGTCCGGCCGTCGAGTGAGATCGCCAGCTTCAGCGTGACCAGGGGCAGGCCGGTGCGGGCGTGCTTGCGGAAGGGCTGGTTGAGCAGCCGCGCCGCCGCCGCCTCGGCGCCGGCCGCGAAGTCGACCTCGACGCCGCCGTCGCGGAGGATGCCCGGCCCGCG
Organism: Solirubrobacterales bacterium; assembly: GCA_035995325.1. GTDB lineage: Bacteria > Actinomycetota > Thermoleophilia > Solirubrobacterales > 70-9 > VAYN01. Next base: position 13,004 of record DASYKN010000056.1, on the reverse strand, counting down.
TCCTGCGGCCTTCTCGCTCGGGTCCTCGGAAGCGATCACGACCCGCGCGATCCCGGCCTCGAGGACCGCCTCGACGCAAGGCGGCTGCCGTCCCTGGTGCGCGCACGGCTCCAGCGTCACGTACATCGTCGCCCCCGCCGGGTCCTCGCCGCGCTCGCGGCAATCGGCCAAAGCAGCCCGCTCCGCATGCAGCCCTCCAAGTTCGGCGTGGAACCCCTCGCCAATCACCTCGCCATCGCGCACTACGACCGCGCCAACGAGAGGATTCGGGCTAACCCGGCCGCGTCCGGACTCCGCAAGCTCCAAAGCACGCCTGAGATGCGCTCCATCCGTGGCTGTGGGTGGGGAATTCATGCGACCGATTGACGAGTCAATCAACCGATTCTAGCTACGCCTCGATCTGGCTAAGCAGATCAAGGACGCAGGGAGCGTGGCGTGCTCTGCACGCGAGCGACCGAGGACGCCGAGATGCGACGCCATATCGAGGCGGCCCCAAATACTCTCTGACCCCCATATGAAGCTGATAATCCAAATTCCGTGTCTCAATGAGGAGGCGACGCTCGCCGCCACGATCGCCGACCTCCCCCGCCAGCTCGACGGCATCGACGCGATCGAGCTGCTGGTCGTCGACGACGGCTCGACCGACCGCACGGTCGAGGTCGCCCGCGAGAACGGGGTCGACCACGTCGTCCGCCTGACCAACAACAAGGGCCTGGCGGCCGGCTTCCAGGCCGGGCTCGATGCCTGCCTCAAGCTCGGCGCCGATATCGTCGTCAACACCGACGCCGACAACCAGTACAGCGGCGCCGACGTCGCCAAGCTGGTGGCGCCGATCCTCGCCGGCGAGGCCGACATGGTCGTCGGCGACCGCCAGGTCGGCCAGATCGACCATTTCTCCGGCTCGAAGAAGGGCTTGCAGCGGCTCGGCAGCTGGGTCGTGCGCCGCCTCTCCGGGACCGAGATCACCGACACCACCTCGGGCTTCCGCGCCTACAACCGCGAGGCGGCGCTGCAGCTCTCGGTCGTCGACAACTTCACCTACACGCTGGAGAGCCTGATCCAGGCCGGGAAGATGCTGGTCGCCGTCGACGAGGTCCCGATCGCGACCAACCCACAGACGCGCCAGTCGCGGCTGTTCGACTCGACCGGCGCCTACGTACGCCGCAACGGCCCGGCGATCCTCCGCATCTACGCCCGCTACGAGCCACTGCGCGTCTTCGCCACCGCCGGCCTCGTCGTCCTCCTGCTGGCGCTGCTCGCCTGGCTGCCGTTCCTGATCGACTGGGTCTTCAACGGCGACAGCAGCGGCCACGTGCAGTCGCTGATCCTCGGCGCCGTCCTCTTCATCGCCGCCGTGCAGCTATTCGCGCTCGGGGTGATCGGCGACCTGCTGGCCGGACAGCGGGTGATGACGCAGCGGGTCTTCGAGCGGGTGCGGCGGGTCGAGCTGGCGCTCGGCGTTCCGCCCTCTCACTATGAGGCCGGCGAGAGCGGCCGGCCCGCCGGACCCAGCGACTGATGGCGGCGGGCAAAGGCAGCTCGGCCTCGGCCGAATACGGGAAGACCGCGAGCTTCCTGGCGATCGGGGTCGGGCTCACCGGCCTGATCACCTACGCCTACTTCCTGATCGCCTCGCACGTCCTCTCCAAACCCGACTACGGGCAGATCACGGTGCTGTGGTCGGCGGTCTTCATCACCATCTCCACGCTCTACCGGCCGGTCGAACAGCTGCTCTCGCGGCACATCTCCGAACGGCTGCAGAAAAACGAGCCGATCGGCCAGGAGATGCGGGTCGCCTCGACGATCCAGATCGGCCTCGCCCTCAGCTTCGCCGTCGTCGCCCTGGTCCTGCGCGGGCCGATCCAGGATGGCCTGCTGGAAGGCAACGAAACCCTCTACTGGGTCTTCTTCGGCGCCGTCCTCTTCTACGCCGCCAGCTACTTCGCCCGCGGCTTCCTCGCTGGCCAGCGCAGCTTCGGCCTGTTCACGGCGCTGATCCTCTCCGAGTCGGTCTTCCGCACCCTCTTCGCGGTGCTGGTCGCGGTCAGCCTGCTCGAAGGCCAGTCGGCGGTCGCGATCGGCATCGTCGCCGCCCCGAGCCTCTCGCTGATGGTCGTCCCCTTCGCCTTCCTACGCCGGGCGCAGAAAGAGAAACGTGACTCGCCCGGCGCGCCCGCAAGCGAACCCGCGGCCGCGCCGGTTGAGGAAGAGGATTTTTCGATGAAGAAAGGCGGAGGCTTCGCCGCTGCCGTCCTCGTGATCATGTTCAGCGAACAGGCCTTCCTCAACGCCGGGCCGCTGGTCGCCCGCAGCCTCCAGGGCGCGGCGGCGGCGGGGTTCATCTTCAACGTGCTGATGATCGCGCGGGCGCCGCTGCAGCTGTTCCAGGCGGTCTCGACCAGCATCCTCCCCCACCTCACCAGCCTCCACACCTCCAGCGACCCCGACAGCGAGCGCGAGTTCCACCGCTCGGTCCGCGGCGTCCTGCTCGGCATCGTCGCCTTCACCGCGCTCGCCTTTTTGGCGATGGCGATCGCCGGCCCGAAGCTGATGCAGATCGCCTTCAGCGACAAGTTCACCTACGACCGCGAGGGGCTGCTGCTGGTCGTCGTCGGGATGGGGCTGTACCTGGGCTCGGTCACGCTCAACCAGGCCTGCCTCGCCCAGGGGCAGGTGCGGCGGGCGGCGGCGCGCTGGATCGCCTGCGCCGCCTTCTACATCGGCTGGAACTTCGTGCCGCTGGTCGAGAACGAGTTCCGCCGGGTCGAGATCGGCTTCACGCTCACCGCCGGCGTCCTCTTCGGACTGCTGTACCTCGTCTACCGCTACCCGCACGAACGGCCCGAGGACGTGCCCGAGACGGGCTCGCCAGAGGAGCTGGAGGCGAAACTGGCGGCGATCGACGAGAACGTCTAGTAGAAGTCTCTTTTTCAAATAAGAGGTTTTTGTCGCCACCTCGACGCATCATCTAGGTTCCCTCGATGGGTGGACACGACGCCGAGTTGATCCTGATTGCAGGGGCCCTATTGGCCGCCGGGATCGCCGGCGCCCTGGTCGCCGACAAGGTGCGGGTGCCGGGATTGCTGCTCTTCCTCGGGCTCGGGATGCTGGCCGGGTCGGAGGGCATCGGCGGCCTCGGCTTCAGCAACATGGAGCTGGCGCGGACGTTGGGGACGATCGCGCTGGTCCTGATCCTCTTCGAGGGCGGGCTGACCGCGGGCTGGTCGGAGATCCGCCCCGTCCTCGGCACCGCGGCCTCGCTGGCGACGCTGGGGACGACGATCACGGCCGTCATCGCCGGCCTCGCGGCGAAGCTGATCTTCGACCTCAGCACGCTCGAAGGGATGATCGTCGGCGCCGCGATCGCCGCCACCGACTCGGCCGCGATCTTCGCCGTGCTGCGGCGCTCGACCCTGGAGAAGCGGCTGGCGCGCTCGCTCGAGGGCGAGTCGGGAATGAACGACCCGGTGGCGCTGCTGCTGGTGATCGGCTTCATCGAATGGATCCAGAACCCCGGCTACGGCCTCGCCGACATGGCCGGCCTGCTGGCGGTGAAACTGGCGGTCGGGATCGCTGTCGGCTACCTGATCGGGCGGCTCGCGGTGGCGGCGCTGAACTCGACCCGGCTGCCAACGGATGGCATCTACCCGGTGGCGACGATCGCGATCGCCGCCCTCGCCTACGGCCTCGCCGAGGTCGCCCACGGCTCCGGCCTGCTCGCCACCTACCTGGCGGCGCTGGCCCTGGGCGGCGCCTCAATTCCCGCCCGCCGCACCGTCGTCGCCTTCCACGAGGGGCTCGGCTGGGTCGCCCAGATCGCCCTCTTCATCCTGCTCGGCCTGCTCGTCTTCCCCAGCCAGCTCAACGACGTGGCGCTGAAGGGGCTGGCGCTCTCGGCGGCGCTGATCCTCGTCGCCCGCCCGGTCGCGACCTTCCTGGCGACGGCGTTGGCGCCGCTCAACGTGCGCGAGAAAGCGATGCTCGGCTGGGCCGGCCTGCGCGGGGCGACGCCGATCTGGCTCGCCACCTTCCCGGTCGTCGCCGGGGTCGGCGCCGGCCAGGAGCTGTTCGCGATCGTCTTCTTCGTCGTCGTCACCTCGACCCTGGTCCAGGGCGCCAGCTTCGAGCCGCTGGCGAGCCGCCTCGGCCTCACCACCGACGAGCCGGCGCTGCCGCGGCGGCTGCTCGAGTCCGGCCGGATCCGCCGCATGGGCGGCGACGTGATCGCCTACCGGCTGCCGCCGGGCGCGGCGGCCGCAGGGCACCGGGTGCGAGAGCTGGAGCTGCCACGCGAGGCGCTGGTCAACGTGATCGTCCGCGACGGCCACGCGATCCCGCCCCGCGGGTCGACCGAAATGCGCGAGGGCGACGAGCTGCACATCCTCGTCCGCGGCGAGCTGCGCGAGGAGGTCGAGGCGCTGACGAAGACCTGGACCAAGGGGCCGGTCGGCCGGCCGCCGCCACCGCCTCTGCCGCGCCGCGCCGCGTCGCAGGTGTTCCTGGTCCGGCCCGTCCGCGAGGACGACGACCCGCGGGCGCTGGAGGCGGTCGACGGGGTGCCGGTGCTGGCGGTGCTGCGCAGCCGTCGCGACGGCGTCGGCGCGATGGCGGCCCTGGCCGACGGCCGCTACGCGGTCACCGGCGAAGAGCTGGTCGCGGTCGGCGGCCGGCGGGCGCTGGCCGACTGGTGCGAGCGCCGAGCGGCCCGGCCCGGGGTCGACCAGGCGGAACGCGCCTGGTGGCAGGAGGTCACGGGCGCGCTCATCGCCCGCGGGCGCCGCGCCTAACCTCGGCCGGTGGGCCGAAATGCCACCCCTGACGTGGCTTATCGGCCCGTCGGCATCAAATTGCGCCGGCGGCGCTGGCGATGGCGGCGTAGGCGGCCGCCGGGTCGTCGGCGCCGAAGACGGCGGAGCCGGCGACGAAGAGGCTGGCGCCGGCGGCGGCGGTCGGGCCGGCGGTGGCGGGGTCGATGCCGCCGTCGACCTCGATCCGGGCGTCGCCGACCAGCGCCCGCAGCCGCTCGACCTTGGCCGGCGAGGACTCGATGAAGGCCTGGCCGCCCCAGCCGGGGTTGACGGTCATGCAGAGGACGACGTCGGCGTAGCCGCGCAGCTCGGAGACCGCCTCGGCGGGGGTGCCGGGGTTGAGCGCGATCCCGGCCAGGCAGCCCAGCTCGCGAATCGCGTGCAGAGTGCGGTTGGCGTGCGGGGTCGCCTCGGCGTGGAAGCTGATCGAGTCGGCCCCGGCCCTGGCGAACTCCTCGATCTGCCGCTCCGGCGAAGCGATCATAAGGTGGACGTCGACGGCGCCGCCGGCGGCGTGGACCTGGTCGGCGATCGCGCCGAGGACCAGCGGCCCGATCGTGATCGGCGGCACGAAGTTGCCGTCCATCACGTCGAAGTGGATCACCCGCGCGCCGGCGTCCATCACCGCAGCGATCTGCGCGCCCAGCTGCGCGAAATCGGCCGAGAGAATCGACGGCGCGACCCGCGGGGACTCGATCAGCTCGGCCATGCGCTCGCTCACGGCCGTGAGCCTACTGAGCTAGCGCGGACGCGCTCACGCCGCTCGCAGCATTGAGGAGCCGCAAGCCTGGCACTGCATGTCCTCGGTGTTGCTCATGCGGGCGATCGTTTGGTGTTCGCCGCAGTTCGGGCACTGGGAGACCAGTTCGAAGCGGCTGAGGCAGTTGACGCAGCGCAGCCGGCCGGGCAGCTGGGTCGGCCGCAGCCAGGGCTCGCCGCAGCTCGGGCAGGGCGCTCGGCCAAGCGTCGTCCCACTGCCTTTGCCGAGTTCGCTCATCGCCTAATCATGCCTGCTCAGGCGGGCGATGAAGAAGCCGGTGGTGCGATCGCGGTCCGGGCGCAGTTGCAGGCAGCGGGGCTCCAGCGTCGAGGCGAGCGCGGGCGCACGGGCGCCAAGATCCTCCAGCTCCAGCGGTGGCACCTCGCCGGCCGCCGACGCGGCGAGCAGGGCCGCCACCCGGTCCTCGTTCTCGCGGCGCGAGATCGTGCAGGTCGAGTAGACGAGGGCGCCGCCCGGGCGCAGCACCCTGGCGGCCTCGAGCAGGGCCGCGGCCTGGACCTCCTGCAGGCGCTCGATCACCTTTGGCGATTTGCGCCAGCGTGCGTCCGGGCGCGAGGCGAGCGCGCCGAGGTCCGAGCAGGGCGCGTCGAGCAGGATCCGGTCGAAGCCGGGCGCCATCCCGGCGACGGTCGCGTCGGCCTCGATCACGGTGACGCTGCGCAGGCCCAGGCGCCGCGCCTGCGCCGCCACTTCCTCGGCCCGGCTGGCGTCCAGCTCGACCGAGATCAGCTCGCCGCGGTCGCCCATCCGCGCCGCGATCTGACCGGTCTTGATTCCCGGCCCGGCGCAGAGGTCGAGGACCTGCTCACCCTCGCCGGGGTCGAGCGCGGCGACCACGGCGGCAGAGCCGCGGCTCTGCGGGGTCAGCTCGGCGGCCGCGATCAGCTCCGGCACGGCGTCGCCGGTGCGGCCCTCGATCACGATCATCTCCGGCGTGTCCAGCGGCCAGCCGCCATCGGCGGCGGCGGCCTCCACCCCGGCCCCGCGCAGCTTGGCCAGTACCGCCTCGCGGGCGACACCGGGGGCAACCCGCATCCCCACTTCGGCCGGCTCGTTGCAGGCCGCGAGCAGCGAGCGGGCGCTCTCGGCTCCCAGCTCCCGCCACCACATCTGCGCCAGCCAGAGCGGCGCCGAGTGGGCGACCGCGGCCGCCTCGGGGGTCGAGTCGTCGGCCAACAGCGCCGCGACCAGCTTTTCCCGCTCGCGCGCCGCCCGCCGCAGGACGGCGTTGACGAGCCCGGAGGCGTGCGCGGCGCCGGCGCCCTTGACCAGCTCTACCGCCTGGTCGACGGCCGCGTGGTCGGGGGTCCCATCGGAGAACAGCAGCTCGTAGAGCCCCAGCCGCAGGGCCGCCAGCACCGGCGGGTCGAGCAGCCGCGTCGCGCGGCCCGCCAAGCGTTCGATCGCCGCGTCGGCGGTGCCGCGGCGCTGGACGGCGCCGTAGGCGAGCCGCTGCGCCTGGGCCAACTCCCGCCCCGTGAGCCCCGCCCGCTCGGCGCCGGCGCGGAAGGCGCGCTCGGTATAGGCGTCCTGCTCGAAGGTCTCCCGGATCGTCGCGAAGGCGAGCGAGCGCGCCGGGGCGATCGCCGCGCTCACAGCTTCGGCAGCGAGTGCCCGCGCAGGTAGGCGTCGACCGCCATCGGCTTGCCGCCGGGCGGCTGGACGACGTCGAGCCGCAACGCCCCGCGGCAGCAGCCGACCAGCATCGCCCCCCACTCCGACTTGACGGCGCCGGTCTTGACGCTGACGTCGACCGCGCGGGCGGCGCGGACTCCGAGCCGTTCGCCGTCGGCGGTCTCGAGGTAGGCGCCGATGTGCGGGGTGAGGGCGCGGACGATCGCCGCCAGCTCGGTCGCCGGCCGCGAGGGGTCGAGGCGGCGCTCGGCCGGGTCGATCTTCTCCGCGTAGGTGACCGCCGCCTCGTCCTGCTCGGCGAACTCGAGGCTGCCCTCGGCCGCGAGGTTGAGCGCCCTGACCAGCAGCTCGCCGCCGAGCCCGGCCAGGGTCGAGGAGAGCGCCTCGTGGTCGGCGGCGGCGCCGATCGGCACCTCGGAGCTGAGCGCGACCGGGCCCGAGTCGAGGCCGGCGGTCAGTTTCATCACGCAGACCCCGGTGCGGCTGTCGCCGGCCATGATCGCCCGCTCGATCGGCGCCGCGCCGCGCCAGCGCGGCAGCAGCGACGGGTGGATGTTGAGCATCAGATATTCGGAGAGCAGGGGCTCGCGGATCAGCTGGCCGAAGGCGCAGACGACGACGGCGCTGGGCTTGGCGGCGGCGATCCGCTCGCGCGCCGGCTCGGCGTTGACGTCCTCGGCCTGGAGCAGCTCGAGCCCCAGCTCCTGGGCGGCCAGGGCCACCGGCGGCGGCGTCAGCTTGCGACCACGCCCCTGGGGGCGGTCGGGAGGCGCGACCACCAGCGCCGGCTTGTGCTGGGAGCCGGCCAGCCGCCTGAGGACGGTGGCGGCGAAGTCTGAGGTGCCGAGGTAGGCCGTGTTCACGCGTCGGTGCGAGGCTCGCGCAGCTCGCCCTCGTCGCCCGGCTCGTCCTCCTCGGGCGACGGGCTGTAGCTGGCGCCCTCGCGCAGCGCCCGCAGGGCGCCCTTGCGCTGGTCGCGGCTGGTGCGATCGAGGATGAGGATGCCGTCGAGGTGGTCGATCTCGTGCTGGAGGACCCGCGCCTCCAGGCCCGAGGCCTCGATCTCGACCGGCGCGCCCTCGGCGTCGCGGCCGCTGACGCGCACGTGCAGGGGCCGCTCGACGTCCATCGAGACCCGCGGCAGGCTGAGGCAGCCCTCCTCGGCGATCGAGCCCTCGTCGGAGGACCACTCGATCGCCGGGTTGATCAGCGCCGTCGGCTCGCCGTCGTGCCCGGCCTGGAAGACCAGCACCCGCCGCAGCACGCCGAGCTGGGTGGCGGCGAGGCCGACCCCCATCCCGTCGCGCATGATCGCGATCATGCGCTCGACCTCGGCCCGCAGCTCGGGCCCGAAGTTGGCGACCGGCGAGGCGATGCTTTTCAGCACCGGGTCGCCGAACTTGACCACGTGCGCAAGCGCTGCCTCGCGGCGCTCCAGCAGCTGCGCTTCCAGCTCCTGCTCCTCCCCCTCGGTGCGGTCCGTCTCTACCTCGTCGCTCATCGAAGCTGAGTGTAAGCGGTGGCGCGGGCCTGCCGGCGGGTCACTGCGGGTCGACGTCGACGCCGATCGCGACGTCCTTCAGCGAGCGGTCGGCGGCGCGCCGCTCGACCACCTCGCGGACCGCGGCGACGGCGCCCTCGCGATCGCCGGCCTTGATCAGGATGCGGCGGCGATGGCGGTTGCGGACGCGGAACATCGGCGCCGGGCCGAGCAGGTCAGAGCCCGCCGGCAGGGCCGAGCGCAGCTCCCCGGCGATCCCCGCGGCGGCCGTGTCCAGCTTCGCCTCCTGCTCGGAGGCAAAGCCGATCCGGACCAGGTGCGAGAAGGGCGGGTAGCGCAGCGCTCGCCGGCGGTCCAGCTCCCCGGCGAGGAAGCCGGCGGCGTCGTGGCGGGCGGCGTGGCCGATGCTGGCGGCGCCGGGCGCCAGGGTCTGGACGATCACGTCCCCGCCGGCCTCGCCGCGGCCGCTGCGGCCGGCCAGCTGCGCGACCATCGCGAAGGTCCGCTCCTCGGCGCGGAAGTCGGGGAAGCGCAGGGTCGCGTCGGCGTCGAGGATCGCCGCCAGCGTCACCTCCGGGAAGTCGTGGCCCTTGGCGACCATCTGGGTGCCGACGAGGACGCCGCTGGGGGCATCGGCGAAGCGGGCGAGGATGCGGGCGTGGGCGCCGCGCCCGGAGGCGGTGTCGGCGTCGAGGCGGAAGACCGGCATCGGCTCCAGCCGCTCGGCCAGCAGCGACTCGATCCGCTCCGTGCCGGAGCCGGCCTGGGAGAGCGTGGTCGAGGCGCAGTCCGGGCAGGCGCGCGGCTGCGGTTCGGCGTGGGCGCAGTGGTGGCAGACGAGGCGGCCGCTGTGGCGGTGGACGATCAGGGAGACGTCGCAGTTGGGGCAGTCCCAGTGGTGCCCGCAGGAGCGGCAGGTGAGCCAGGGGGCGAAGCCGCGGCGGTTGATCATCACGATCGCCTTCGCCCCCTCGGCCCGGACCGTCTCCAGCGCGGTCCAGGTTTTCGGGTGCAGCGGGCCTGCGCGCGGGTCGGCCTCGCGCATGTCGACCAGCTCGACCGGCGGCATCCGCAGGCCGTCGACCCGGCACGGCAGCTCCAGCCGCGGCAGCTCCAGCCAGGTCTCCGGGCGCGGCGTCGCAGTGCCGGCGACGAGGACGGCGCCGCAGTCCTCGGCCCGCTTGCGGGCGACGGTGCGGGCGTCGTAACAGGGGTCGCCCTCCTGCTTGTAGGAGGCGTCGTGCTCCTCGTCGATCACGATCAGGCCAAGGTCGCGGACCGGCGCGAAGACGGCCGAGCGGGGACCGACGCAGACGCTGGCCTCGCCGCTGCGCAGGCGCCGCCACTCGTCGTAGCGCTCGCCGGCGGAGAGGGCCGAGTGCAGGACCGCGAAGCGGTCGCCGAGGCGGGCGCGGAAGCGGGCCACCGCCTGTGGCGCCAGGCCGATCTCGGGGACGAGGACGATCGCGCCGCGGCCCCGCTCCAGCGCCGCCTCGACCGCGGCCAGGTAGACCTCGGTCTTGCCGGAGCCGGTGACCCCGTGCAGGAGCAGGCTGCAGTCGGCGTCGGCATCGCCGTCGAGCGCGGCGACGAGGGCGTCGACGGCGTCCCGCTGTTCGGGCAGCAGCTCGGGCCGGCCCGCGGGCGCCGCGAGGCTGCTGTGGGCTGGGGCCCGCCGCAGCCGCGAGCTGCGGGTGGCGATCAGCTCGCGCTGCTCCAGCCGGCGCAGCGTCTGGCGGTCCGAGCCGACGGCGGTGGCCAGCTCGCCGCTCGACATCTCGCCGGCACGCAGCGCCTCCAGCACCGCCCGCTGCTTCGCGCCCAGGCGCTTGCGGCCGCTCAGCGCCTGCTCGCCGGCGGGCAGGATCTCCGCCCGCAGCTCGACCTTGGAGGTGACGGTCCGCGCCCCGGTCCCGGTCCCCGGCGGCAGCACCAGCTGCAGCCCGCGCGACGGGGTCGAGCAGTACTCGCGGGCGACCCAGAGGCCGAGCCGGACCAGCTCCGGGGTGGCGCCGGACTCGAGCGCCTCGATCGGCTCCGCGAGGCGCTCCGGCGGCAGCTCCGAGGTCTCGGCGACCTCGACCACGACCCCGAGCAGGCGCCGCGGCCCGAACGGCACGCGGACGACGCTGCCGACCCCCAGCTCCTCCATCGAGGCCGGCCGGCGGTAGTCGAACGGCCCCCGCAGCGCGCGGGCAGTAGTCAGCGGCTCGACCTTGAGGATCGCCATCGGGCGAGGGTATGGATGCGGGGAGACGGGCCGCTCCCCGCCGCTGGCGGGTCTCGCAGCGAAGCCATATGCTGCCCGCCGTGAGCCTCAACCTCAGCGCCGGAGAGCAGGTGATCTTCCAGGGCCACCCCTCCTGGCGCGCGATCCTCGGCTTCTACCTGAAAGGGATCGCGATCGCCGCCGTGATCGGCGTGATCGCCAAGCTGATCGGCGCCAGCAGCGCCACCGTCTTCCTCGTCGTCCTGGTGCTGATCGCGCTGGCGGTCCTGGTCGGCTTCGTCAAACGCGTCGCGACCACCTACACGATCACCAACCGCCGCCTCAACATCAAGCGCGGGATCATCTCCCGCGAGATCCAGGAGACGCGGCTGGAGCGGGTGCAGAACGTCAACTACCGCCAGTCGGTGTTCCAGCGCGTGATGCAGATCGGCGACGTCGACTTCGACACCGCCGCCACCGACGACTACAACTTCGTCTTCGTCGGCGTCGCCAATCCGGCCGAGGTCGTCCACAGCGTCGACCAGGCGACCGGCGCCGGCGCCGCCGGCAGCCACGGCCTCGGCGAAGCGCAGCCGCCGGGCGGGCCCTGAGGAGCTAGAGCCGCGGCCGCAGGTTGGCGAGGGTGCGGGTGAGGACGTCGTGGACATGGTCGGGTTCGTACTTAACCTGGTAGTGAGAGAAGCGCAATGGGGTGAGGCCTGAGGCGGTGTGGGTTTGGTCGCGGAGGGCGTCGCGGGTCTGGGCCGATGGGGTGCGGTGGTAGCGCCAGCCGTCGGTCTCGACCACCAAGCCGAGGGTCGGCCAGTAGAAGTCGACCTCGAAGTCGTTGACTGTCGCTTTGGTCAGCGGAGTTGGCAGGCCGGCGCTGGCGGCAAGTGGCCGGAACAGGGTCTCTAGCTCGGAGTCGGAGAGGCGGAAGGCCCGCTGGTCGAGGAGGAGACGGAGGGGGCGAACACCCGGCTCGCCGGCGTGGGCCTCGAGCGCGGCGCGCAGGCTCTCGGAGTCGACCAGGTCGCGCTTATCCGCCTCGTTGACGGCGCGCTCGAGTCGATTCGGCGGTAGCTCCGTCGCCAAATCGATCAGCGTGCGGACTGGGGTCGTGACCGGGATCCCGTGGCGTTCAGTGACATCGCTCGCCGACAGCCGGCGCCGCACGCGCACTCGGAGGCCAGGTCGGCGGAGGTCGCAGTGGCGGCGAACGCTGACGTCGATCAACCCCCGCCGATCCTCTGCGATGCGCAAGAGGGCCGCCGCGCTGGCATGGCTCAGAGCAGCTGCCTCACCGCACGCAAGTACTGCCGCCATCCATCGCTGCCTGCGGCTGGCCAGTGGCCATCCCACCGTGTAGACGCCTCGCATCACGGGATGCAGGCGGCCGGTCTCGATGCGATGTTCGATCGCAGCCGCGCTGAACCCGATCTCAAGCAAACCCCTCCGAGTAACCACCCCGTGCTGCCGCCGAGCCATTTCCCAGGCTCGAGCGCTTCGCGTGTCCAGCTTTGTCCCCGCCATGGCAAGGACAAGTCTGGATACGGCGGGGGTCTCCCCTGGAGAGGGGCGGAGCGGGGTTAGGCGGCGGAGGTGGTGAGGCCGGCGGCGTCGCCGAGGGCGTCGGCGCGGTCCGTCCGCTCCCAGGTGAAGTCCGGGTCGCTGCGGCCGAAGTGGCCGTAGGCGGCGGTCTTCTGGTAGATCGGCCGGTGCAGGTCGAGGTACTGGCGGAAGGCGCCGGGGCGCATGTCGAACTCGGCCTCGACCAGCTGGGAGATGCGCGAGTCGGGCAGCTTTCCGGTGCCAAAGGTCTCGACCATCAGCGAGACCGGGTGGGCGACGCCGATCGCGTAGGCGACCTGGACCTCACAGCGCTCGGCGAGGCCCGCGGCGACGACGTTCTTGGCCACGTAGCGGGCGGCGTAGGCGGCGGAGCGGTCGACCTTGGACGGGTCCTTGCCGGAGAAGGCGCCGCCGCCGTGGCGGGCCATGCCGCCGTAGGTGTCGACGATGATCTTGCGGCCGGTGAGGCCGGCGTCGCCGACCGGGCCGCCGATCACG